>DASXWV010000145.1:0-18752 GCA_036503495.1 Gaiellaceae bacterium | reverse complement strand
TCGAGCCCCGGGAAGCGGATCGAAGCGTGCAGGCCGCCCTCGACCCGCCGTGCCGTTCCGTGCGCCATCGACGAGGTCCCGACCATGCCGAGGTCCTGGCCGGTGGCGGCGAACACCGGCGCGGCCGCCGACGCCGGCGTGAACGCGACCGACTGCATGCCCGACGCGTCGGCGCCGTGCGTGCCCGCCCCCGCCCGTGCCTCGAGATCCGCCGCCGTCGTCCGCAGCACCCGCGCGATCGCCTCGTCGGTGAGCGTCACCTCGGCGATCACGGTCTTGCCGTGGCCGGACTGGAAGAACTCGAACGACGGCTTCTTGTCGCCGCCCATGTTCGCCTCGAGCAGCGCGCGCTCGATCGCAACCGGCGCGTTCGGGAGGACGAATGCCATGTTCAGCGCGTAGGCGTTACGCGTCATCATGTTCGGTCCGACCGCGTCGCCCGTCGTGAAGCGCCAGAGCACGTGGCACATCGGCCCGACAACGTGCGTCTTCACCTCGCGCAGCACCGCGTAGCGCGACAGCTCGGCGATGTCGGACTCGCGGAGGAAGGAGCGCGCGTCCTCGACGCGGTCCTCGATCCAGCGCGCGAGCGCCAGCGCGTCGGCCGCGTCGCGGCACACGAAGCACGACGCCCGCGTGATCCGGTCGCCGACGACATGGGTGCGGAAGCCGCCGGACAGCTCCGCGGCCTTCGCGCCGCGCTGCACCGACGCGGTCAGCCCGCCCTCGGTGTGCGCGAGCGGCACGACGACGTCCTCGTCGGCGCGGCCCGACTCGACGACCTCGCCGTCGTCCGACAGCGAATAGTCCCCGAGCGAGATCCGCAGCTGCGCGACCGAGACGGGAATGACGGCGACGCCGGTCACCGACTCCGCCGAGTTCGCGTACGCCGCGAGGTCGGCCGGCGGCAGGCCGAGCGCCTCGCGCCGCGCGGCGATCGACTCGGGATCGTTCTTCCTGGGCAGCCGGTCGGGCACGGCCGCATTCTCACGTACGCTCGCACCGTGAGCGCGACGACCATCGACGGCAAGGCCCTGGCCGAGAAGGTGCGCGAGGAAGTCGCGCGCGAGGTCGAGCAGCTCGGCGGCGTCGGGATCGCAACGGTGCTCGTCGGCGACGACCCCGCATCGCACATCTACATCAACCTGAAGCAGAAGGCGGCGCAGGCGGCCGGCATGGAGGCGCGCGACCTGAAGCTCCCGGCCGACACCGCCGAGGACGAGCTCCTCGATGCGATCCAGGAGCTGAACGACGACGACTCGGTCGACGGATTGCTCGTGCAGCTGCCGCTGCCGGGCCACCTCGACGAGAACCGCGTCATCGAGGCGATCTCCCCGGCGAAGGACATCGACGGGATCCACCCGTTCAACGCCGGCCGGCTCTACCTCGGCCGGCCGACGCTCGTCCCCGG
Source organism: Gaiellaceae bacterium (assembly GCA_036503495.1). Classification (GTDB taxonomy): domain Bacteria; phylum Actinomycetota; class Thermoleophilia; order Gaiellales; family Gaiellaceae; genus Palsa-739. The sequence continues at coordinate 17,341 of DASXWV010000145.1, read as the reverse complement.
GACGCCGCTGGGCATCATGCGGATGCTCGACGAGTACGACATCCCGCTCGAGGGCGCGCGCGCCGTCGTCGTCGGCCGTTCGGCGATCGTCGGCAAGCCGATGGCGCACCTGCTGCTGCAGCGCAACGCGACGGTGACGCTCTGCCACTCGCGCACGCAGGATTTGCAGCGGCACACGCTCGACGCCGACGTCCTCGTCGCCGCAGTCGGCCGCACGCACATCATCGGCGCCGACATGGTGAAGGCCGGAGCGACCGTGATCGACGTCGGCATGAACCGCGGCGAGGGCAAGAAGGTGCACGGCGACGTCGATCCGAGCGCGGCCGAGATCGCGGCGTACATGACGCCCGTTCCGGGCGGCGTCGGGCCGATGACGATCGCGATGGTCCTGCAGAACACGGTCACTGCCGCGCGGTCCCGGCGGGGGCTGGAAACGACGGCAGCGTAGCCGCCGTCATCCGGCCAAAACACCGCGCCGTCTCCGCCGGCGCGGGGCCTTGTTTCTCCTGCAACCTGAGTTATGCTCGGGCGGTTCAGGTCGGCGGCGGAGCCGTCGGTAGTTCACTTGCAGGAGGAAACACAGTTGGCAGAGGGCACCGTTAAGTGGTTCTCGAACGAGAAGGGCTACGGCTTCATCGAGCGCGAAGGCGGCGACGATGTGTTCGTGCACTTCTCGGCGATCACGATGGAGGGCTACAAGTCGCTGACCGAAGGCCAGCGCGTGTCGTTCGAGGTTGTGCAAGGCCCGAAGGGCGCACAAGCCGCGAACGTCCAGGCGGCCTAGAGAGCTACGGGACCCAGATGTGAGAGAGAGGCCCCGTCAGGGGCCTCTCTCGTTCCGTCCTAGTCGGTTGCGACGACCGTCAACTGGTCTGCGGGCGCGACGCTCGCCTGCGGCGCGGTCGTGTCGCAGCTCCAGTCGTTGCCGGTCGGGTTCGTGCAGCTGTACCACGAGCCGCCGGTCACGACCTGCACCTTCACGGTGCCCGCCGCCTTGTCGAGCGTCAGGGTGACGGCGTCGATCTTGGTCGGATCGCTGTTCAGCGTGTACTGCACGTTCGAGATCGTGTACCCGGAGATCGCCCCCGAGCCCGAGCCGGCGTTCGTGGCCGGCACGGTGTTGCTGTTCGTGAACGCGTAAGCGCCGACGGCAACACACACCGCTGCGATCAACGCGGCCACGTACCTGAATCTGCGGATGTCGAATGTCATATGCGATGGCTCCTTCGAGTGATGTCTCGGGCGGAAACGTGCGACGTCAGACCCCCGGACGGGTGATCGGCGTCATTGCTGCGTGTTCTGGCATTGGTGGAAGCTGTCGGTGCCGGGACCGCCGATGCAGACGTCGCCGGCTTTCGGGCCGTTGCCGTTGACGTTGTCGTTGCCGCCGCCGCCGACGATGCAGTCGACGCCGCCGTTGCCGCGCAGCGTCGAGCCGGCCCCGGGGCCGAGCAGCAGGTCGTTGCCGGCGGTCCCGGTCGTGCCGGCGACGACCGTCGTCAGGTTGAGCGCCGCGCACGCCGCCGGCGCGAGCGCGTTCGCGTCGATCACGAGCTGTTGTTGGCCGACGCTCGTCGCGGGGACGGTGTTGCCGCTCGTGAAGACGGCGATCGCGCTCACGGCGAGCACGACCACGAGTACCGCGATGCGGAGCGGGCTCGTCATCGCGCGACCGCATACGCATAGACGATGCCGTCGTCCTCGACGAGGAATGCATCGGCGTCGTCGCGCCGCTCGTGGAGGATGAGCCGCTCGTACTGCTCGGCGAGCCGTGCGAGCGCCTCCATCGACGCCACGCGCCGTTCCGACAGGCCGGGCCGCTCGGTCGGGACGACGTCGACGATCCAGTCCTCGTAGCGGCGCCGGATCGCCGTCGCCTCGTGGCTGCTCCCGCCGAGCAGGGTCAGCAGCCAGCCGGCGACTCCGACGGCGAGGCCGCCGAGCGCGAGTAGCGTCGCGATCCGGCGTGCGCGCGCGACGGTCACCGACCGCCCGACGGCGTGCAGCGTGACGATCTCGGTCTCGGCGCCGGTGCCGGCCGCCGTCTGGACGAGCGTGTTCGAGGCCGTTCCTGCGGGAGTCGACATCGTCAGCCGCAGCTGGTCGAGATCGAACGCGAGCACCGGCGCGAACCGCGTGACGAGCGGCCGCTCGGCGACCGTGCCGTGGATCCGCACCCGTGCGGCGAGCCGCACGTGGTAGAGCGTGTTGTGCTCACCCGTCTCGCGCTCGAACGCCTCGATCACCCGTCGCACACGCGCGAGGTCGAGCATGCCGCGCAGCGTCGTCGCCGAACCGCTGAACGTCCGAGTCGCCGCAACGGGGAGGCGGTGCGTCCAGCCCTGGTCGTCGGCGACGACGACGTCGAGCCGCGCATCGCCGGCGAGCGGGCCGCGGCTCGCGGCCCGCAGCCGGTAGCCGAACGAGACGGGCAGGCGGTGGACGAGCCTCAGATAGACGGGATCGCCGCTGCGGACCGCCGGCCGCTGGTACGCGGCGCCGGCGGGGACCGCCGCCGCGTACGCGAACTGCCCGCGCTGCTCGTAGAGGCCGGCCCGGACGAGCGACCGGTGCACGGGCTTCGTGAACGCGACGATCCCGAGCAGCGCGGCCGCGACGAGCGCGCCGGCACCGAGTGCGGCGACTGCGAAGCCGAGCGAGAGGGCGGCGCGGGGCACGCGGCGCTCGCGTGGGCTGCGCGTCCGCCGTCGGCGACGGTGCGCTGCGGCGCCGCCGCCGCTCAGCACGAGCAGCAGGACCGCGATCCCTGAGACGACCGCCGCGTCGAGGGGCTTGTGCAGCGCCGAGACCCAGTTGCCGGCGCCGCCGAAATGCAGCCATTCCGAGCCGACGAGATCGGCACTCGTCGGGTGCTCGGGGTCGATCCAGGTGTTGTTGTCGCCCTTGAACGTGTAGCGGTCGCCGTGGACAGCGATGATCCGGTGGAGCACGTTCTTGTGCAGGTCGTGGCTGCGATACGCGACGACGTCGCCGACGGTGTAGTGCGCGCGCCTGCGGAGGACGACGAGGTCGCCGTGGTGGAAGTGCGGCTCCATCGAGACGCCGAACGTGACGGCGTACGAGGTCCGGCCGCCGAGCTGTGTCGGCGCCAGGAAGAACCACGCCGCTCCGAGGACCGCGACGGTCGCAACGATGCCGATGGCGCTGCCGATCCGCCTGCGCATCGGTCTATTGCGTCGCGACGACGGTGAGCTGCGTGGCGGCGGCCGCCGTCGCCTGCGGGGACGTCGTCGTACACGAGACGCTGCCGGCGGTGTTCGTGCACGAGTACCACGAGCCGCCGGCGGCGAGCTGGATCTTCACGGTCGCAGCCGTGGTCGGGCTGATCGTGAACGCCACCGAATCGATGTTCTGCGGGTTCGCCGCGTTGAGGTTGTAGGCGACGCTGGACGCCGTGTAGCCGCTGATCGCGCCGGAGCCGGATCCCGAGCTCGTCGCCGGCACAGTGTTCGAGTTCGTGAACGCGTACGCGCTCGACGCAACGACGCCCGCGAGGACCGCTGCGAGCGCCACGCGCTTCCGTCTCCGTCCGGGGTACCGCATTTCAGGGATGGGCTTCGGCGGTTCCGGGTGGGGCACCGACCCCCGGAAGGGGGATGCACGGGCTCGCCTACGATTCGCGCGATGGCCGACATCGACCGCGAGCAGCTGCTGCACGTCGCGAGCCTGGCGCGGCTCGAGCTGCGTGACGACGAGCTCGAACGGCTCGGCGCGCAGCTGAACGACATCCTCGCCGCCGTCTCGAAGGTCGCCGAGCTCGACCTGAGCGGCGTGCCGGCCACCTCGCACCCGCTCGACGTCGTCAACGTGTGGGCGGAGGACGAGCCGCACAGGTCGCTGCCGGTCGAGGAGGCGCTCGCGAACGCGCCGGAGCGCGAAGGGGCGTACTTCAAGGTGCCGCCCGGGGGCACCGCGTGATCGACACCCTCCGGCTGAGCGCCGAGGAGGCGACGCGGCTGGTCCGGGACAGGGAGATCTCGAGCGCCGAGCTCTGGTCGGCCTACCGGGCGGCGATCGACGACCGTGACGGAGAGCTGCACTGCTTCCTCCACGTGTGCGACGACGGGGAGGGGATCCCGCTCGCCGTCAAGGACGTGATCGGCACGAAGGGGATCCCGACGACGGCGGGCTCGAAGATCCTCGAGGGGTACGTGCCCGTCTACGACGCGACCGTGGTCACGCGGGCGAAGGCGCACGGGCTCGGCGTTCTCGGCAAGACGAACACCGACGAGTTCGCGATGGGCTCGTCGACGGAGAACTCGGCGTACGGGCCGACGCACAACCCGTGGGACCCGTCCCGCGTGCCCGGCGGCTCGGGCGGCGGCAGCGCCGCCGCCGTGAGCGCCGGCCTGGCGCCCTGGGCGCTGGGCTCCGACACCGGCGGCTCGATCAAGCAGCCGAGCGCGCTCTGCGGCAACGTCGGGCTCCGTCCAACCTACGGAACGGTCTCGCGGTACGGCGTCGTGGCCTTCGCATCGTCGCTCGATCAGGTCGGGCCGGTCGCGAGAACGGTGCGCGACTGCGCACTCCTCTATTCGGTTCTCGCCGGCCGCGATGCGTGCGACTCGACGACCGTCGACCTGCCGAACGAGGTGGCGCTGCCGGAGCGCACGGACCTGAAGGGCGTGCGGATCGGCGTGCCGACGGAGTTCACGGAGCATCCCGCGATCGAGGCCGGCGTTCGCGACGCCGTGCACGCGGCGATCGAGCGCGCGCGCGAGCTCGGCGCCGAAGTGGGGGAGTGCTCGCTGCCGCTCTCGCTCGAGTACGGCGTCGCGTGCTACTACCTCGTGGCGCCGGCGGAGGCGTCGTCGAACCTTGCCCGGTACGACGGCGTTCGCTTCGGCCACCGCACGCCGGGCGGCGGCGACCGCCTCGAGATGTACACCCGCACGCGGGACGAGGGCTTCGGCGACGAGCCGAAGCGGCGGATCCTCGTCGGCACCTACGCGCTCTCCGCCGGCTACTACGACGCGTACTACGGGCAGGCGCAGAAGGTGCGGACGATGCTCGCGCGCGAGCATGCCGCCGCGTTCGAGCGCTTCGACGTCCTGCTGACGCCGACGTCGCCGACGGTCGCGTTCGAGCTCGGCGCGAAGACGGCCGACCCGATCGCGATGTACCTGAACGACCTGCTGACGATCCCGTCGTGCATGGCGGGCCTGCCGGGGCTGAACGTCCCCTGCGGCCTCTCGGACGGCCTGCCGGTCGGGCTGCAGCTGATCGGCCCGCAGTTCTCCGAGAACGCGCTGTTCGCCGTCGGCTACGCGCTCGAGCAGGCGATCGGCTTCGACCCCGTGCCGGAGCGTCTGCGCGGGTGACGATGCGGTTCGAGGATCCGGCCGCGGACTTCGTCCCGGCCGTCGCGCGCGTGTTCGGCGCCGAGCCGCGCGTGCTCGACGGCTCGCGCGCCGTCCTCGTCGGCGACGTCAAGCTGCAGCTGGAAGCCGGCGAGCGCGAGCTCTGGTTGATCGAGACGAAGGGCGTGCTCGAGCATCGTCTCGGCATGGTCGAGGTGCACGACGACATCGAGAGCGCGCTGCGCGAGGCGAAGGAGCGGCTCGGCGGTGTCTGAGTGGGAAGCGGTGATCGGCCTCGAGGTGCACGCGCACCTGAAGACGAAGACGAAGATGTTCTGCCGGTGCGCGCTCGAGTACGGCGCCGGCGAGAACACGCGCACGTGCCCGGTCTGCCTCGCGCATCCCGGCGCGCTGCCGGTGCCGAACGGCAAGGCAATCGAGCACACGCTCAAGCTCGGCCTCGCGCTCGGCTGCGAGCTCTCGCCGCACGCGATCTTCGCGCGCAAGAACTACTTCTATCCCGACCTGCCGAAGGGCTACCAGATCAGCCAGTACGAGGCACCGCTCTGCGGGATGGGCGCGCTCGAGGTTCCCGGCGGCACACGCGTCGGCATCACGCGCGCGCATCTGGAGGAGGACGCCGCGAAGACGGTGCACGCGGGCGGCGCGACCGGGCGCAGCGTCGGCGCGACGTCGTCGCTGGTCGACTTCAACCGCGGCGGGACGCCGCTGCTCGAAATCGTCACCGAGCCCGACCTGCACAGCGCCGACGACGCCGACCGCTTCCTCCGTCTGCTGCGGCAGACGATCGTCGAGCTCGGCATCTCGGACGCGGAGATGGAGAAGGGGACGCTGCGAGCCGACGTCAACGTCTCGGTGCGGGCGAAGGGGGAGACCGGCTTCCGGCCGCGGTGGGAGCTGAAGAACATGAACTCGTTCACATTCATCCGCCGCGGCATCGAAGCGGCCGTGCGCGAGCAGATCGCAGCGTACGAGCGCGGCGAGACGCTCGACCAGTCGACGTACGACTACGACCCCGACACCGACCGGCTGACCGTGCACCGCTCGAAGGAGGAGGCGGACGACTACCGCTACTTCCCGGAGCCGGACCTCGTGCCGATCGAGCCGCCGGCCGAGCTCGTCGGCGCGATCGAGCTGCCGGAGCTGCCCGGCGCGCGGATCACGCGCATCGCCGACCACGTCGGCGTCGAGGCTGCCTGGGAGCTCGTCACGACCGGCAACGACCGGCGGGCGGAGCTGCTCGCGGGCGAAGGGGTGGAGTGGAAGGCCGCGGCCGCGGTCGCGATGAACCGTGGTGATTTCCTGCCCGAGAACGCGCCGGCGCTTGCTCGGATCCTGCAGGCGAACGTCACCCGCGAGGCGCTCGACGAGGCGTTCGCGAAGGCAGCGACGGAGCCGATCGCCGCCGACGACTACCTCGCGCGCACCGCCGTCAGCGACGAGTCGGAGCTCGGGCCGGTGATCGACGCGATCCTCGCGGCCAATCCGGGCCAGGTGGCGACGTTCCGCGGCGGCAAGGAGGGCGTCCTCGGCTTCTTCGTCGGCGCGGTGATGCGGGAGACGCAGGGCAAGGCCGATCCGAAGGTCGTCAACCGGCTGCTGCGGGAGAAGCTGCAGGCGTAGCCGGCTCGTCGAGCTCGTCCGGGCCCAACTCATCCAGACTGGGTGCGCGGCGGATCGACGGGCTGACCGTGCTGAACGCGGCGAGCGCGAAGCAGGCGGCGCCGAGGACGAGCACCGTCACGCGGGCGCTGAACGAGCCGAGCAGGAGACCGGCCGCGAGCGGGCCGAGCGGCTGGGCGAGCAGCGCGATGTTCCGCGCGACGCTGCCGACGCGGCCGACGAGATGGTCGGGCGTGACTGCGGTGCGGTAGCCGATGACGACGGCGTTCAGCCACGGCCCGACGAACGCGACCGGAATCACGCACGCGACGAGGACGTAGGGGCTCGGCCACAGGAGATAGAGGACGAAGAGGCCGTTGAGCCACTGGTTGAGGAGCATGATCGTGCGGATCGAGAGCAGACGCGCGGCGCGGGGCGAGACGAGCGACCCGACCAGCGCCGCGATGCCGAAGGTCGCGATCAGCGCGCCGATCGTCGCGCCCGTCAGGCCGCCGCGCTTCGCGACGACGACGAAGACGAGGAAGATCGCCTGGAAGACGAAGTTGTTGCCGGCGAAGATGAACGCGCTGACGCGCAGGTAGCGCTGCCGCCAGAGCCAGGCGATCCCCTCGCGGATCTGCTCGCGCAGCGGCGCCGTGTCGCGCTCGCGCGCTTCCTGGAACGGCGTGCGCATCCAGAGCAGCGATACGATCGAGAAGACGTAGGACACGGCGTCGGCGAGGAACGGGACGGAGCGGCCGATGCCGAAGAGCGCACCGCCGAGCGGCGGCCCGACGAGCGTGATCACGGCGTAGCGCGCCTGCTCGGCGGCGGCCGCGTCGGGCAGCTGCCGTCGCGGCACGACCGAGCGCAGCGCGCCGAGCTCGGCGAGGTTGAAGAAGACGAACGCCGTCCCCTCGCAGAAGGCGGCGATCACGACCTGCGGGAACGTCAGCTCGCCGAGCGCGAGCGCGACGACGATGCTCGACATCGCGAGCACGCGCACGCCGTCCATCACGATCATCGTCCGCTTGCGGTTCCAGCGGTCGGCGGCGACGCCGGCGAGCAGGCCGAAGAGCGCGTACGGGCCGAGCGACGCGAAGCCGACGATGCCGGCCTTCGCCGGCGAGTGCGTGATCGCGAGGATCAGCAGCGGGTACGCGATCTGCGTCGACGTCGAGCCGATCGTCGACAGCGCCTGCCCGACCTGGAGCAGGACGAAGTCGCGGTTCCGCCGGAGCGGTGTGAGCGTCACGCAGCGAGTGCGAGGGCCGGCTCGGCCTCGTCGTGCCTGCGCGTCAGGAGGTAGGCGGCGCTCAGACCGACGCCGACGAACATCGCGAGGATCTCGACGCGGTAGTCGACGACGCTGATCAGGGCGGCGCCGGCGGCGATCGACAGTGTCTGGGGCACGCTGAACAGCATGTTCGCTGCGGCGGACACCCGTCCCTGGATCGCCTGGCCGCTCCGCCGCTGGTACGCAGTCCCGATCGCGACGACGGCCCAGATGATGCCGAGCCCGGCGATCGCGATCCCCACGAGCACGACGGTAAGCGAGGGAACCAGCCAGAGGACGTCGCCGAGGGCGAACAGGCCGACGCCGATGCCGGCCGCGCGCAGCTCGCCGACGCGGCGCAGCAGGCGCGATGCGGTGACGCCGCCGACGATCGCGCCGGCGCCCTGCAGGGTGTCGAGGATTCCGATGAACGAGGGCGGCCGGTGCAGCGCCGCGGTCAGCGCGAAGATCAGCGTCTCGCTGAAGCCGATCACGAGCATCGTCGCGCAGACGCCGATCGTCATCTGCCGGAGCGTCCGCTCGCGCCAGATGTGCGCCAGGCCGGCGGACGCCTCACGGAGGAAGCGGTGCTCGCGCGGCGCGCAGGCCGGCTCCGTGAACCGCAGCAGGATCAGCGTCAGCGCGGAGAGGAGGAACGTCACGGCATCGGCGACGGCGACGACGCGGCCGCTCGTCGCCGCATAGAGGCCGGCACCGGCGAGCGGTGCGAAGAGCCGCAGCCCCTCGCGCAGCGACTGCAGCGCGCCGTTCGCGTCGGCGAGCAGCTCGTCCGGGAGCATCGCCTTCAGCATCGACGAGCGGGCCGAGGCGAAGACGTCGCCGCCGAGGCCGTAGAGCACGGTGACGGCGTAGATCAGCCAGAGGTTGCCGCGGTCGTGCACGAAGAGCAGCAGGCACATGACGGCCGCGAGCGCGGCGTGCGTCCCGATCATCAGCGGCCGCTTGCGGACGCGGTCGACGAGCAGGCCGCCGACCGGCGCGACGAGGCCGGCGAGCGCGAACGTGAAGAAGACGAGCCCTGCAGCGCTGTTCGAGCCGGTGAGGACCTTCGCCCAGATGCCGAGGACGATGACCATCATCCAGTCGCCGAACATCGACAGCGTCTGCCCGGCGAGCAGCAGGCGGACGTCGCGGCGCCGCATGAGCGTCTTCATCGTCATCCGCGCACGAGCCGGAAGTCGCCGCTGACCGTCTTGCCGCGGACGACGAGCGTGGGGCCTTCGCCGTTCGCACCCGACGGGTCGCTGGCGAGCGGCACGTCGGACTCGAGATCGCCCGACACGGAGTTCGCGTCGACGTCGACGTTGGTGCCGGGCGCGACGCCGAGCTCGATGTCGCCCGAGACGCTCTGCAGCGTCGCCTCGCCGCCGGTCGCCGAGCCGATGCGCACGTCGCCCGAGACCGACTTGACGCCGATCGAGCCGTGCACCTGGTCGACGTGCACGTCGCCGGAGACGCTCTGCACGCGCAGGTCGCCGCCGACGATTTCGAGGTGCGCGTCGCCGCTGACGGTCTTGATGTTCGCTTCGCCGTGAACCGTCCCGTGGACGGTGAGGTCGCCGGACGCGGTCTTCGTGTTGAGCGTCGAGAACGTGCCGCGCGCCTGGATGTCCGCCGAGGCGGTCGCCGAGGCGAACGAGCTGGAGTGGGGGATGCGCGCGCGGATGCGCAGCTTCTCGTTCCCCCAGCTCCAGCCGCCGATCTCGATCGAGAAGCCGAACGCCTTCTTCGTGCGCAGCTCGACGAGCAGGCGGTCGCCCTGCAGCTCGACGCGCGTCTCGTCGACGAGCCGCGGGTCGCCGTCGACCTCGACGAACGATTCCTCGCCCTCGATCGTCTCGACCGCCACGTCGCCGGAGGGGATGCGCACGTCGAGGTCGACGGGCCGCGGCGTATTGAAGGTGTGTTGCGCCATCGTCAGGACTCCTGGTGGACGATGCGGATCGGGCGGCGGACCGGGAGGCGCGGGGCGCGGACGGTCGGCTTCGAGGCCGGCCGGTCGCCGAGGCCCGAGGGATCGTCGTAGACCCAGTGCTGCTTCGTGGACGGAGGAACGAGGTACATGCCGACTCCTTTCAGCTGCGGCCGTAGCCGGTCAGGCGGCGTCCGGACGACCGGCGCTGCCCGCCGCCGGACATCCGGCCGAGGGCCTGGACGATCCACGTGTTGACGGAGACCCCTTCGCGAGACGCCGACTCCTCGACCCGCTGCTTCAGGGCGTCGGGGAGGCGGAGGGTGATGCGGGCGCTCAGCGCCTCGTCGGGAGAGGAGGCAGGCTCCCCGCCCTCCTCGCGGACGAAGACGAGCTCCGGGTCGCCGCCCGCGAAGCGGACCTCGACCCGGGCGTCGTCCAGCTGAGCGGAGAGCTCGAGCGCCGCCTCGCCGAGCGCCTCGAGCAGGCGCCGGCTGACCGCGGACTCGAGCGCGACCGCGAGGAGCTCGGCGGCGCGGCCGGTCGACTCGTCGCCGACCGCCGCGATGCGCGCGAGGTCCTCACGGAGCGCCTGGACATAGCCGTCGATTTGCACGACGGCACTATGACATCAGATTGATGTCATTGTCAAGTCACGATGGCGTCTTTCTGACGCCTAGATCAGGCCGCAGTACCTCGCCGTGTTCGGCCAGGGATAGAAACCCCTGCTCCTGAGGGCTTTTTCCGCGACCCAGATCTGCTCGAGCGGCGTCCAGTGATCCGCCGTCCCCTTCTGCCGGAGCAGCGCGCGGCCGTAGGCCGCCTGGAAGCCGTAGTTCATCTGCAGACCGCCGTAGAACGGCGCGCCGGCGTCGTTCCAGCTGCCCTCGTAGCGGTGGATGCACATGAAGGCCGCCAGGTGCGGCGGGTGCTGGGCCTGCCGCCGCGCCGTGCGGGCGAGGCGCTGCCAGCGGTGGAGTGCCTTCTTCGAGCCGGCGATCCCGAGCTGGGCCGGCGACTCGCCGGTCGTCGGGCTGCGCCGCGTGCCCATCAGGTGCTGCCAGTGCCAGGTCGCGCGCTGGTAGACGCGGATCTGGCCGCCGAGCCAGGCGATCGCCTGCCGGTGCTCGGTTCCTGCATTCGATTTGGTCGCGCCTGCGCACAGAACGCAGACGAATAGGCCCGCCAGGGCCAGCGTGAATTGCCGCAAGTAAAAGCCACCCCCCAGTGGTTTCGCTTGGCGTAGTCGAGGACCGGACGGGGCGGGAGAGGTCTCTGGGCAGCCGTCCGGTGCGGCTATGCGTGCGTTACGAGGACTCTAGACGTGCGACCACTGTCAAGAGTTTGTGAACCTTTGCCGATCCGGCGAAGGCGCCCGGAATCCGCTACAACGGTGCGCGGTTCGGGGGGCGTTTTTTCGGATGAAGCCACTGCGCCGTCTCACACTGGTCCTTGTCGTCGCCGCCGCGCTCGCGAGCGCCGCCGCGGCTGCTGCCGCGCCGTCGCCCGCCGACCTGGCCGCGAGCCAGAACTACACCCAGGCCGCGCGGCCGGCGGGCGCGATCCGCTTCATCGTCATCCACGTCAGCGAGGGCGGCTTCCTCGGCACGGTCGCCTGGCTGCGCGACCCGCGCGCCCACGCCTCGGCGAACTTCGTCGTCGGCCGGGACGGGGCGGTGCAGGAGCTCGTCCCGCTCCACGACATCGCGTGGCACGCCGGCAACTGGGCCGTCAACGAGCGCTCGATCGGGATCGAGAACGTCGGCTACACCGACGACCCGACCGGCTTCACGGCGGCCGAGTACAGGGCGACGGCGAAGCTCGCCGCCGTCGTCGCGCGCCGCTCGCTGATCCCGATCGACCGGCAGCACATCATCGGCCACTACCAGGTCCCCGATCCGAACGACCCGACCCAGGGCGGCGGCATCGACAAGCACACCGATCCGGGCCAGTACTGGCGCTGGTCGTACTTCATGAACCTCGTGCAGCGGTTCGCGTACCCGCAGAAGTGGTGGCAAGCGCACCACGTCGGCCTCGACATCCAGTCGAGCACCGTGTACGGCGGCCAGGTCGTCGCCGGGCACGTGCCGTGGCGGACGAAGGTCGGCGGCCCGGTGCGGCATGTCTCCTTCCTCGTCGACGGCAAGGTGCGCTGGATCGACCACGTTGCGCCGTTCGCGTTCATGGGCGGGCGGATGTGGAACACGACCTCCCTGCGCAACGGCAAGCACGTGCTCGAGCTGCGCGCGTACGGCTCGAAGTCGTGGACGCGGCGGAAGTTCACGGTCCGCATCAAGAACGAGCCGTTCACGCTGGCGCAGGTCGCGTTCAAGCCGAAGCAGCACGTGAGCGGCGTCCTGCCCGTACGGGCGATCTTCACGGGGACGCCCGCGCGTGTCCGGCTGCTCGTCGACGGCCGGGAGATCGACCACGACACGTCTGCGCCGTACCTCTTCAGGTGGGACACGCGCCGGACGAGGGACGGCGTGCACACGATCGCGCTCGTCGGGCGGGCGCCGGACGGCCGCGTCGTGCGCTCGTCCGTGAGCGTCGTCGTCAACAACGCTGCCGTCGCGCCGAAGATCGTCGCCGACTCGCTCGTCGACGGGCAGACGATCTCGGATGCGCAGCACTGGCTCGTGCAGACGAGCGGCAAGATCGACCACGTCGAGTTCTCGGTCGACGGCGTCGTCCGCGGCCAGGCGAAGGCGGCGCCCTACGCGTGGGACTGGGACACGGCGCAGGAGACGCCGGGCCTGCACGTCCTCGACGTCCGGGCCGTCGGCGTCGACGGCACCGCAGCGGCGCAGCAGCTGACGGTCACCGTGGCCGGGCCGTCGGCACGCTGAACCCCGCATAGAGCAGAGCCACCCCGACGGCGATGCCGACGGCGGCGCCGCCGGCGCCGAGACCGGCGAGGCCCGAGCCGAGCGCCGCCGCGGCGACGCCGAGGAGGATCAGCGCGTTCCCGAGCGGCCGCCGCCGCAGCGACCGCACGGCGACGCCCACGACCGCAACGGTGCCGACGCTGTTGAACGCGATCGCGAGCGCACGCGGCACCCAGCCGAGATGGTCCTGCGCAGGCGGGATCCCGTGCTGCGCGAAGACGCCGTGCACCGGCATCGCCAGGGCGACGCCGATCCCCAGCCCGGCGGCGACGCACGCCCACGCACCGGCGCGGCGAACGCCCGCGAGCAGCAGCGAGCCGGCGGCGAGCAGCGGCACCGTCAGGAGGGCGCCCGCCGCGTAATAGACACGGAAAGCGCGCGCGTCCCACTGCGCCGCCTCGCCCCACGCGATCGCGGCCGCGGCGACGGCGTACGCCGCCAGCGACCACGTCCATGCGGCGAGCTCCGGCCGCCGTGTCGCGCGCCAGCGTCGCGCCAGCAGCCCCGCGAGACGGAGCGCCAGCAGCGCGGCGGCGAAGGCGAGCAGCGCGTCCACGGCCGATAGGCTCGCATGCGTGACCCGCCGGGCGCTCTGCTTCGCCGCGGCCGCGCTCATCGCTGTGACGGCCGCCGGAGCGGCGCCGGCGCCGGCGCCGCCGCTCGACCACGCCCTGCTCGCACTGAACATCCTGCCGCCGGGCGAGGGCGCGAACCTCCCCGACCTGACGACGCAGGAGGCGATGTACGACAACCTGACGCCGCTCCGCGGCCGCGTCGCCGCCGCCGACCTGACGCGCTTCTACAAGCGCGCGACGCTCGGGCTCGGCAGGGAGAAACCGACGCGCGTCGAGCAGCCGCGCTTCGGTGTCGTGATCACGCGCGACCGCTTCGACGTTCCGCACATTCGCGGGCGAACGCGCGCGGACACGGAGTTCGGCGCCGGCTGGGCGACGGCCGAGGATCGCGGCCTCTACCTCCAGCTGCTGCGAGGCCCGGCGCGCATCTCCGCCCTCGACGTCCCCGGCTACGACGCCTTCACGCTCGCTCTCAGCGGGCAGTCGTTCACGCCCAGCGCGCAGACCGAGGCGTTCCTCGCCACGCAGGTCGCCCTCGCTCGCAAGACCGCCCGCGGCCGGCAGCTGATCGCAGACGTCGACGCCTACATCGCCGGAATCAACGCATACTTCGAGCACCAGGGCGGCGCCGTGCAGCCGTACACGCGCAACGACGTGATCGCGCTCGGCACGCTGATCGGCGCGGTGTTCGGCGCGGGCGGTGGCCATGAGGCGCAGAGCGCGCAGTTCCTCTCCGACTTGCAGCAGCGACTCGGCGCCGCGAAAGGCCTCGGGGTCTGGAACGACCTGCGCGAGCAGCTCGACCCGGAAGCGCCGGTGACGATCGCGAAACGCTTTGCGTACGAGCAGTCCGCGACGGCGCCGGGGGCGGGAAACGTCCCGATCGACGCCGGCAGCTACCAGCCGGTGACGGCGTCGGCGTCGGCGCCGCAGCGGCGGCTGATGTCGAACGCGATCCTCGTCGGCGCGAAGCGCTCGACGAACGGCCACCCAATCTTCGTCGCCGGCCCGCAGGTCGGCTACTTCGCGCCCGAGATCCTGATGGAGGAGGACCTGCACGGCGGCGGCCTGAACGGCCGCGGCGTCGCCTTCCCCGGCCTCGGCTTCTACCTGCAGATCGGCCGCGGCCCCGATTACGCGTGGAGCGCGACGTCCGCGTCGAACGACGTCTCCGACGAGTTCGCGGAGACGCTGTGCGGCAACGGCGTGACGCAGTACCTCTACAAGGGCGCCTGCACCGACATGGGGACGTTCGACGCCGGCTCGCTAGCCGGCAAGGAGCTCGTGTACCGCACGACCGTGCACGGCCCCGTCGTCGGCTACGCGACGAGCGCCGGACGCCGCGTCGCGATCGCGCTCGACCGCTCGATGCGCGGCCGCGAGCTGCTCGGCGCCATCCCGTTCCAGGTGCTGACGACCGGCGGCGTGCACAGTCCGCAGCAGTTCTTCACGACGATGAGCAGCTTCGAGCTGACCTTCAACTGGTTCTACGCGGACTCGAAGCACATCGCGATGTACTCGAGCGGCCGGCTGCCGCTCCGCGCGCCCGGCGTCAACCCGGCGCTGCCGGCGAACGGCGACGGCCGCTACGACTGGCGCGGCTTCCTCGCTCCGCTCGCGCACCCGCACGTCGTCGACCCGCCGAGCGGGCAGATCGTCAACTGGAACAACAAGCCCGCGACGGGCTTCGGCGCGGCCGACGACAACTGGACGTACGGATCCGTGCACCGCGTCGACCTGCTGAACGCGAACATCTCGCCGAAGACGAAGCTGTCGCCTGCCGCAGTCGTCAGCGGGATGAATGAAGCCGCGACGCACGATCTCCGCCAGCGCCTGATCCCGCTGCTCGCGCAGGTCATGACCCAGGCCCCCGCGCCGACCCAGCGCGACGCGCAGGCGCTGCAGACGCTGCAGGTGTGGGACGGCAGCCGCCTCGACGCGAACGGCGACGGCACGATCGACGCGCCGGCGGCCGCGCTGCTGGACGCGTGGTGGCCGCGGCTTGCCGTTGCCGTCCTCCAGCCCGTGCTCGGCCCGCTCACCGACGAGCTGAAGCGCTTCAACCCGATCTCCGACGACGCCGGCCCGCAGGGCAGCGCGTACGGCTCCGGCTGGTACGAGTACGTCAGCAAGGATTTGCGGACGCTAACCGGACAACGGCTGCACGGCGTCTACACGACGCGGTACTGCGGCAACGGCGACGTCAAGGCGTGCGCCGCCTCGCTGTGGCAGGCCCTCGATGCAGCGGTTTCGGCGGCGCCGCCGCTCGCCGACGCGACGAAGGAGCGCATCGGCTTCGGCGCGTTCCTCGGCGACACGATGCGGTGGACGAACCGGCCGACCTTCCAGCAGGTCATGGTCTTCCGGTCTCGGCGCTAGCCTGAGGCGGGTGACTGGCAAGCAGTACCTGCTGACGCCCGGGCCGACGCCCGTGCCGCCGCAGGTGCTCGCAGCGCTCGCCGCGCCGATCGTCCACCATCGCAGCCCCGACTTCCGGCCGATCTACGAGTCGTGCCTGGCGCGTCTGCGGGAGGTCTGCCGCACCGAGCGGGAGGTGCTGCTCTTCGCTGCGTCGGGGACAGGCGCGTTCGAGTCCGCCGTCCAGAACCTCGTCACGCGCGGCGACCGGCACCTCGTCGTCTCCGCGGGGAACTTCGGGGAGCGGTGGGCGGCGCTGACGACGGCGTACGGCGCCGACGTCGACCATCTGCAATACGCGTGGGGTGAGACCCCCGATCCCGACGACGTGCGCGCGCGGCTGCGCGAGCGGCAGGCGAAGGCGGTGTGGGTCGTGCAGTCCGAGACGTCGACCGGCGTCGTCGCCGACGTGCAGGCGCTCGCCGCTGCGGCGAAGGAAGGCGGCGCGCTGATCGTCGTCGACGCGGTCTCCTCGCTCGGCGCACTGCCGTGCGACACCGACGCGTGGGGCCTCGACGTCGTCGTCTCCGGCTCCCAGAAGGCGCTGATGACGCCGCCCGGTCTCGGCCTCTGCGCCGTCTCGGATGCCGCGTACGCGGCGAGCGGCGACACGCCGCGGTTCTATTTCGACTGGGAGCGCACCCGGAAGGCGCAGGCGAAGCTCGACGCCGCGTTCACGCCGCCGGTCTCGCTCGTCGCCGGCCTGGACGTCGCGCTCGGGCTGCTCCTCGCGGAGGGGCTCGAAGCGGTGTTCGAGCGGCACGTGCGGCTCGGCCGCGCCGCGCGCGCCGGCGCGAAGGCGATGGGCCTCGAGCTCTTCTCACCCGACGAGGACCGGAGCGCGGTCGTCACCGCGATCCGCGCGCCCGACGGGATCGACGCCGGCGACATCGTCAAGGGATTGCGCGACAAGCACGGAATCACGATCGCCGGCGGCCAGGGCGACCTGCTCGGGAGGATCTTCCGGCTCGGCCACATCGGCTTCTTCGACGTCTTCGACATCACGACCGCGCTCGCCGCGGTCGAGCTGACGCTCGCGGAGCTCGGCGCCGACATCGAGCGCGGCGTCGCGGTGCCGGCGGCGTTCGAGGCGTTCGGCTCCGTCGCCTCCGCCTGACGATGCGCGTCCTCGTCCGGGAGCCGATCGCCGACGCAGGGCTCGATCTGTTGCGCAGCCGCTTCGAGGTCGACGTCGACCAGGACACGCCGCTCGAGTCGATCATCGGGGGCTACGACGCGATCGTGATCCGCTCCGCGACGCGACTGACCCGCGAGCTGATCGAGCGCGCGGAGCGGCTGAAGGTGAT
>DASXWV010000144.1:0-15288 GCA_036503495.1 Gaiellaceae bacterium | reverse complement strand
GAGCTCGTCTACTCGCTGCGTCTGCCTGCCGGCGTCGTCAACGCCGGCGTCGTCGTCGACGCGGCCGCAGGGACGCAGATCGACCCGTGGTTCCTGAGCGCCAAGGACGAGAACGCGGTGCAAGGGTTCGCCGGCACGCCGGTGGACGTCAACGAGCTCACGTACGACTCGGGTGAAGACGTCGGCGCTGCCGGTGTCAGCTTTCCCGCCGCCGGCACGTATTACGTCGCCGTCGACGCGAACCGCGACCGCTTCACGGGCCGGCTCCTCGGCGGCCGGTACACGCTGCGCTCGTGGGTGAACGACGTGACGCCGCCGTCGCTGCAATTGCTGACGGCGCGTGTCACCGCCGGGCGGCCGACGCTCGTCTTCCGCGCGCTCGACCGGCAATCGGGCGTCGATCCCGAGTCGCTGACCGTCGCCTACGCGGGCGCGCTCGTCTCGGTCGGAAGGTTCGAGCGCTCGACCGGGCTGGCGTTCTTTCCGCTGCCCGCCGGCGTCGACGCGCTTCGCGCCGGCTCGACGCGGCTGCACATGGCCGCGTCGGACTTTCAGGAAGCGAAGAACGTCGACACGATGGGATCCTCGATCATGCCGAATACGCGCACGCGAACGACCGCCCTGCGCGTCGTCGCCGGCGTGACGGTCGACTGGCTGCTGCCCGCGGCGGGCGTCTGTGCCGGGCGCCGCCTGCTGGAAGTCGTCGCCGGAAGCCCGGCGCGCGTGCGCCTCGTCCGCTTCGCCGTCGACGGCCGCGTGGTCGCGACCGATCGCTCGGGAGCACAGGGCGTGTGGGCCGCGAGCGCGCGCCTCACACGCGGCCGCCACGCGCTCACGGCCACCGCCGTCGACGGGCGCGGCCGGACTGCCGGGTCGCGGCGTATGGTCAGCGTGTGCAGCGCGTAGCCGTCGTCACGGGAGCGTCGTCGGGGATCGGCGCCGCGACGGCACGCGCGCTCGCGCGGCGCGGCTGGCGCTGCATCCTGCTCGCGCGGCGCGAGGAGCGGCTGCGCGAGCTCGCCGAAGAGGTCGGCGGCGCGTACGAGGTGTGCGACGTCACCGACCGCACCGCCGTGGAGACAGTCGCGGCACGGCATCCTCGGGTGGACCTGCTGGTCAACAACGCGGGCGTCCCGGGCCGCGCAAGCTTCCTCACCGCCGACCCCGAGCAGATCGAGCGCGTCGTCCGGACGAACTACCTCGGCGCCGTCTGGTGCTTGCGGGCGTTCCTGCCCGCGCTGGAGGCCGCCGCGCCGGCCGACGTCGTCAACGTCGTCTCCGTCGCCGGAACCGTGACGATGCCCGCATCCGGGCCGTATGCGGCGTCGAAGCACGCGCAGCTCGCATTCTCGCGCGCCGTCGCGGCCGAGCTCCGGAGCCGCGACATCCGCGTGCACACGGTGAAGCCGGGCTTCGTCGAGACCGAGGGCTTCCCGCAATCCTGGCTGCCGCGTCCGGCGCGGCGCCTCGTCATCGGGCCCGAGCAGGTTGCGGAGCACATCGTCGCATCCGTCGAGCACGAGCGCGGCGAGACGACGGTACCGCGCTACTACGCGCTGGCGAGCATCGCGCAGACGCTCGCACCGAACGTGCTTTCGCGTGCTTTCGCGAATAGAATCCGCCAATGACGCTCGAGACAGCGCGCGTGATCGAGGTTGCGGATTTCCGCGAGGCGTTGCGGCGCTTTCTCCGCCAGTCGGAGCGTGTCGCCCGCAAGTCCGGCCTGACGCCGCAGCGTCACATCCTGCTGCTGATGATCAAGGGGGCGCGTGACGGGAGCGAGAAGTCGACCGTCACGGAGCTCGCGGACCGGCTGCAGCTCGCGCAGAGCACGGTCACCGAGCTTGTCAGCCGCGCGGAGGAGGCCGGCCTCGTGGCGCGAGAGCAGTCGCAGACCGACGCGCGGGTCGCGCATCTCCGACTGACTGCCGAGGGCGAACGGCGCCTCGAGCAGTCCTTCACGGCTCTCGGCACCGAGCGCGCGCAGCTTCGCGACGCGTTCGCGCACCTCGACGCCGAAGAGGCGTAGCCGTCTCGCTACTGCTGCGTCGTCACGACTTCGCAGCCGTGCACGATGTCGACGGGGTCGACGGTCGCGTGGTCGTTGCCCGTGCCGCAGTCGATCACGTCGCGCTCGCTGTCGACGGCATTGATCGTGTCGGAGCCCGGACCGCCGAAGATCCTGTCGGCCCCCGCGCCGCCCGTGATCACGTCGTTGCCGCGCCCACCGGCGAGTAGATCGTCGCCGGCGCCGCCGAGCAGCGTGTCGTTGCCCGCGAGGCCGAGGATCGTGTCGTCGTGGCCGCCGCCCGCGAGGTAGTTGCCGCGCGCCGTGCCGACGATGCGGCGGCCGCGCACATGCGGCGGCGTCGCGGCGACGGTGTCGGTCGGGTCGGACTTCGACAGCAGCTGGCCGTACGCGTTCGACACCGACACGAACAGCCGTAGCGTGTAGCCGACGTCGGCCGACGTCGGGTGGTAGACGACCGTGGTGCCGCCGCGGATCGCGTGGCACTCGTCGCCGACGGCGTCGCACCGGAACCAGCGGAACGAGGTCGTCATCGGCGCGTCGCCCTTGTAGACGCCGACGTCGGCGGTCAGCTGCCGTCCCGGGAGTGCGACGCCGGCGATCGAGGGCACGAGCGTCGCCGTCGGCGAGAAGTGCTGCTTGTCGATGATCGGGAACGTGTGGTTCGTGATCGTCGTGTCGGCGCCGGCGACGTTCGCGCCGGTGATCCAGACGCGGAGCGTGAAGCCGATGTCGGCGACCGTCGGCACGTAGGAGGCTGCGGTCGCGCCGACGATCGGAAGGCACGACGCGAAGTCGCCGATCGGATTGCACCGCCGCCACGAGTACGTGTAGGCGATCGGCGTCGAGCCCGTCCACGTGCCCGTCGCGACGGTGAGGGTCTGGTCGACGGTGTTCGTGCCTGCGGGCGTGATCGCCGGCGTCGCCGTGTTCTTCGGCGCGAGCGTGACGACCGGCGCGGTCACCTCCGAGTTCTGGGTGTGGCGGCCGTCGGTGTTCGTCGCACTGACGGCGACGCGGATGCGGAGCCCGTTGTCGGCCGGGACCGGCGTATACGCGCTCGACGTCGCGTCGGGGATGTCGAAGCAGGAGCCGTTGACGGGATCGCCGGCCTCGCACCGCTTCCACTGGTACGAGTACGAGATCGGGAAAGTGCCCGTCCACGTGCCGACGCTCGCGGTGAGCAGGTGGCCGACGATCGGCGCGGAGTCGCCCCGCGTGAGCGTGATCACCGGGTAGCTCGTGTTGTCGGGGCCGTTCACCGTGTCCGACGGAGAGCTCGGCGGCGGCGCGATCGACGCCGGAGCGGAGCCCCAGTCGGGCGCCTGCGCGTTCGCGAAGGCGTTGACGATCAGGGTTCCGTTCGTGCCGGCTGCGTCCTCGACGACGAGACCGCCGGCGCCCGTCGCGTACACGATCTTCGCGCCGTCGGGCGAGTAGGCGGGATCGTGCGCGTCGGTCGCCGAGCCGACCTGCGTCGGCGACCCGCCCGTCGAGGGCACCTTGTAGAGCGATCCGTTCGACTCGTAGAGGATCGTCGAGCCGTCGGGCGACCACGTCGGCGACGTCTCGTCCCCGGTGCCGCTCGTCAGCGCCGTCGGCGACCCTGAGCCGAGCGTCAGCACGTAGATGTGCAGATGCCCGCCGGATGCCTCCACGTACGCGAGCCGCAGCCCGTTCGGCGAAAGCGCGGGGCTCGAATCGGTGCCGCTCGTCACCTGCTGCTCGCTCGTCGTGCTCTTGATCCAGATGTGGTTGTCGCTCTTCGTGTAGGCGATCGTCGAGTTGTCCGACGACCAGGAAGGCTCCGTTCCGTCGCTGACGAAGAGCTGCGGGTTCGTGCCGTCGGCGTTCGACGTCCAGACGTCGCCGCTCTTCGCGAAGGCGAGCTTCGTCCCGTTCGGCGACCAGACGGGATCGGCGCCCGCCGACAGGAGGACGTGGGCGTTCGAGCCGTCGGGGTTCGCGGTGCAGACGGAAGTCGAGTTGCAGCTGTAGGCGATCAGGCCGTTCGAGCCCGGGAAGGCGCCCTCGGCGGCTCCGAGCAGGCCGAGGGCAGCCGCGGCGGCGGCGAGCAGGACGAGCGAACGGCGCACCCGGACGTTGTATCCGGTCATCCGTCGAACCGCTAGGCCCGTCGGAGGAGATAGGAGCCGACCTCGGCCACGAAGGTCTCGGCCCCGTGCGGGGAAAGGCCGAGGGCCTGCTCGCGGTCCTCGCCCTCGCAGGCGGCCAGATCGAGGTAGGCGGCGAGGTCACGCCGCTCCGTCCGCCTCGCCTCGCGCACGAGGACGAGCCGGTTCGCCTCGAAGAGCTGCCGCAGATCCTGGTCGGAGAGGAGCCGCTGGTGGTCGGGATCTCGCGCGCGCTCGAAGCGGTCGACCGTGAGCGCCTCGAGTGGGTCGACTGGCGCCAGCTGGTCGATCACGAGCACGCGCCCGCCCAGCCGTGTCACCCGCGCGAGCTCGGCGAGGAGGAGCTCCGGCCGGTGGACGTGGTGCAGCGTCCGCGCGGTCGCCGCCAGGTCGAACGAGCCGTCCGCGAACGGCAGCGCGGTCGCGTCGGCCTCCTCGAACCGCGCGTTTCCGGGCGCCCGGTCGCGCGCCCGTGCGAGCAGCTCGGGCTCGACGTCGACGCCGACGACGTCCGCGACGAAGGGAGCGAGCGCGAGCGCCAGCGCGCCGGCGCCGGTGCCGACGTCGATCATGGTCTCGCTGCCGTTCGGCTGCACGAACGCACGAACCTCCTCCTGCAGCTCGCGGGCATGCGCGTCCTGCCGGGCGGCGACGAGATCGGCGGTGCGCGCGAAGCGGCTCATGACAGCACGACCCGCCGAGCGCGCGCCGGGCTGCTGTTGATCCCGGTCGCCAGCTCGTAGCCGATCGTGCCGGCAACGCGTGCGTGCTCGTCGAGCGTCAGGCCGCCGCCTGCGAGCACGACGGGCGAGCCGACGGGCAGCTCACGGTCGAGCTCCACCGCGAACGCGTCCATCGAGATCGTGCCGACGACCGGCCGCAGCTCGCCGGCGACGCGGACCTGCGTGCCGGTCAGGTCGCGGCGGAAGCCGTCGGCGTATCCCACGGGCACGATGCCGATCCACGTGTCGCGCTCGGCGATGTAGCGCCGGCCGTAGCCCGTGCTGTGGCCGGCACGGAGCAGCTTGACGAGCGCGAGGTGCGACGACCAGCCGAGGACCGGCTCGAGCCCGTCCTCGGCGGGATCGGTGCCGAACGGCGAGATGCCGTACAGCGCGATCCCGCAGCGCGCCGCATCGAAGCGCGCGCTCGGATAGCGGAGCGCGGCGGCGCTGTTGGCGATGTGCCGCGTCAGGTGCGAGTACGGCGCGGTCGCCGCGCGAAAGCGGTCGATCTGCCACTCGGCATAGCCGGCATCGCAGTCGGCGGTCGCCAGATGGCTCATCAGGCCGACGACCTCGAGTGACGGCGCCGCGCTGAGCCCGGCGAGCCCCCAGCGTCCCATGCCCGTGTCGATCTTGACGTGGACGCGCACGCCGGGCGGGATGTCGTCGCTCGAGACGGCGAGCTCGAGCTGCGCGTCGCGCGCCTGCGCGATCTCGCGGCTCGAGGCCGGGCCCATGACCAGGATGCGCGTCGTCGCGAACTCGCGGCGCAGCGCGAGCGCTTCGGGAACGGTCGCGACGCAGAGCGCGGTCGCGCCGGCGGTGAGTGCGGCGCCGGCGACGTCACGCGCGCCGTGCCCGTAGCCGTCGGCCTTGACGACCGCCCAGAGCTCGGCCCCCTCGAGCGCACGCAGCAGCGTCGCGCAGTTGCGCCGCAGAGCTGCGAGGTCGATCGTGATCTCGGAGCGGTACATCAGGCGAGCGTGCGCGGCAGGACGTCGACGATGTCGCCGGCGACGAGGCCGGCGCGCTGCGGCGCTTCGACGGATGCACGCTGGTGCAGGGCCGCCGCGGCGGCCGCCGCGCGCTGCGGCTCGAGCCCTTTCGCGAGCAGCGCGGCGATGATTCCCGTCAACACGTCTCCCGTTCCGGCGGTCGCGAGCGACGGCAGCCCGTGCGCCGACACGAGCACGCCCCGCCCCGGGGCGGCGACGAGGGTGTCGGGGCCCTTGAGAAGCACGACGCAGTCGTAGCGCTCGGCCGCCTCTTGCACCGACGCGAGCCGGTGCGCGGCGATGTCGTCGCGGCCGAGCAGCCGGCCGAGCTCCCCCTCGTGCGGCGTCAGCACGCGCGGCCCCGCCCACGCGCCCGGCTCGAGCTGGTAGAGCGCGTCGGCGTCGCCAACGACCGGCAGCTCGAGCTCGGCGAGCAGCCGGCGGACGAGCGTGCGGGCGCCGTCGTCGCGTCCGAGGCCCGGCCCAAGCGCAACCGCCGACGCTTTCTCGGCCAGCTCCAGCACCGCGTCGGCGGCGGCGTCGCCGAGCCGGTCCGGGAGCGGTCGCTTCACCGCCTCGACGAGCCGCTGCTCGAGCGCGGGGAGTGACGACTCGCGCGTCGCGACCGTGACATAGCCCGCATCGGCGCGCAGCGCAGCCGCCGCCGTGAGCGAGGGCGCGCCGGTCAGTCCGGGAGAGCCGCCGACGACGAGCACGTGGCCCGCCGTGTACTTGTTGTCGCGCTCGCCGCGCCGCGGCAGCGAGCGCAGGATCCCC
This sequence comes from Gaiellaceae bacterium, assembly GCA_036503495.1. Classification (GTDB taxonomy): domain Bacteria; phylum Actinomycetota; class Thermoleophilia; order Gaiellales; family Gaiellaceae; genus Palsa-739. The sequence continues at coordinate 8,627 of DASXWV010000144.1, read as the reverse complement.
GGCAGGACGAGCCGCGCCTCGGTCTCGCGGGGCTCGAGGCCGATGTCGGCGACGTGCAGCCGCCCCGCGTGGAAGCGGCCCGGCGCGACGACGGCACCGAGCTTCCGGCCGTGGAACGTCACGGTCGCCGTCGCCTCGACGGCGGCGCCCGGAACTTCGCCCGTCGATGCGTTCACGCCCGACGGGACGTCGATCGCGAAGACGCGCGCGGGGTGCGCGTTGATCCGTTCGATCAGCGCGGCCGCGTCCGGGCGCGGCTCGCCGGTGAAGCCGGTGCCGAAGAGCGCGTCGACGATCACCTCCGCGTCGCCGAGCTCGGTGTCGCCGGCGCTCGCCTCGACGACGCGCACCTCCTTCCCGTGCTCCTCGAGATGGCGCGCGACGATCCGTCCGTCGCCGCCGTTGGCGCCGCCGCCGCAGACGACCGTCCAGCGGTGGGCGCCGTGCATCTCCTGCATCCCGGCCGCCGCGGCGAGCGCGCCGGCGCGCGCCATCAGCTCCGCCGTGTCGTGGCCCGCCTCGGCGGCGCGCATCTCCTCGGCGGTGTAAAGAGGTTCGAACTCAGTCGGCATTTGTGACTGCGACGGCCTGGGCGAGCTCGCGCGAGTGCGTCATCGACAGGTCGATCCGGGAGACGCCGCCGGCCGCGGCGAGCGCAGCGAGGCGTCCGCTGAGGCGCACCGACGGCTTCGGGCGGCCGACGATCTCGATCTCCTTCCAGGCGAAGGCCCGCGCGACGCCGAAGCCGAGCGCCTTGCCGACCGCTTCCTTGCCGGCGAACCGGCCGGCGTAGCTCTCGGCCGGGTTGCGGCGCGAGTCGCAGTACGCGCGCTCGGCCTCGGTGAAGCAACGCTCGCGAAAGCCGGGATAGCGCGCGAGCGAGCGCGCGATCCGCTCGATCTCGATCAGGTCGGTGCCGACGCTCGTCATGCCCGAGACGCTACGCCAAATGCTCTTCGAGCCACTCCGGCAGCTGCCCGATCGACGAGACGATCCCGTCGGGCCGCGTCCGCGACGCCTCGACGACGTCCGGCCGGAACTTTCCGGTGCGCAGGAGCACCGTCCGCATGCCGACGCCCTGAGCGCCCGCGATGTCGCTCTCGAGATCGTCGCCGATCATCCACGTCATCTCCGGATCCGCGTCGAGCGCCTCGCACGCCGCGGCGAAGTACTGCGCGCTCGGCTTGCCGAGCACGGTCGCTTCGACCTGCGCGGCGTACTCGAGCCCGGCGACGAAAGCGCCGGAGTCGAGCAGCGGCCCGCGGGCCGTCTGCCACCAGCGGTTGCGGTGCAGGCAGTACAGATCGGCGCCGAGCTCGAGCTCCGAGAACGCGCGCGCGAGATTCATGTAGGAGAAGACGAGACCCGTCTCCGGCGTCTCGTCGGCACCACCGATCAGCACGGCGTCGGCGCTCTCGCCGACGAGCTCGAGCCCTTCGAGATCGTGGACGAGCGCGTGCATCGTCAGCGCGAGCACGCGCCGGCCCCGCAGGATGTTGACGGCCGCCCGCGCCGCCGTCTGGACCTCGTCGTCTTCCAGCTCGAGCCCGTGCGAGCGCAGCATCTCGGCGAGCTGCGAGCGCGAACGAACGGTCGTGTTCGTCACGAAGCGGAGGCGGTGACCGTTCTCGCGGAGTCGCCGGACAGCATCCGCCGCGCCGGGGATCGGATGACCGGAGACGTGCAGGACGCCGTCGACGTCGAGGAGAATTGCCGCCATGACCGCGCCGGAGTCTATTCGCGTCACCCGCAGCGTCGTCGTTCCGCGGTCCGAGATCGAGCTGCGGACATCCCGTTCGAGCGGGCCGGGCGGCCAGCACGCTCAGAAGTCGGAGACGCGCGTCGAGGCGCTGTTCGACGTCGAGGCGTCCGAGTCGTTGACGGAGACGCAGAAGCGGCGCGTCATCTCGCGCACCGGCCCCGTGCTCCGTGCGGTTGCGCAGGACGAGCGGAGTCAGCTGCGGAACAAGGAGCTCGCCGTCGAGCGGCTCGTCGCGACGTTACGGGACGCGCTCCGCGTGGAACGGAAGCGCGTGCCGACGAAACCGACCCAGGCGGCGAAGCAGCGGCGGCTCGACGACAAGCGCCGCCGCGGCGACGTCAAGCGGCTGCGCCGGGAGATCGAATGAACGTCGTCTTCGATGCGATGGGCACGCTCTTCGATCTCGCACCGCTGCGTGACCGTCTCGGCACGCACGCGACCGAAGCGTGGTTCGAGCGCATACTCCACTCCGCCGCGACGCTGACCATCCTCGGCGACTTCGTGCCGTTCGAGGAGCTCGCGCGCACGACGCTCGCGACGACGTGCGCGAAGCTCGGCCTCGACGCCGACCAGGACGACGTCCTCGCCCAGCTGCAGCGCCTCCCGCCCGCCGAGGGTGCCCGCGAGGCACTCGAGCGCGCCGAGCACGCCTTCGTCCTGACCAACGGCGGGCGGGAAGGCGGCGAGGCGCTGCTCGAGAACGCGGGCCTCGCCGCGCTCGTCGAGCGCGTGTTCGGCGTCGACGAGGTGCGCGCGTACAAGCCCGATCCGCGGCCCTACCGGCTCGTGCTCGAAACGCTCGGCGGCGCGACGCTCGTCGCCGCCCATGCGTGGGACGTCGCCGGCGCGGCGCGGGCCGGCCTGCGCGCGGTGTGGGTCGACCGGGACGAGCGCGTCTGGCCATTCCCGTCCGACGTCGCGCCGCACGCGACCGTCGCGTCGCTCGCCGATGCGGCTATTCGACCGTGACCGTCTTCGCGAGGTTCCGCGGCTGATCGACGTTCAGGCCGCGCAGCCGCGCGATCCGGTACGCGAGCAGCTGCAGCGGCACGACCGCGAGCAGTGCCTGGAGGAACGCTGGGCTGTCCGGCACGTAGATGACGTCGTCGGCGTGGTGCTGGATGTCCTCGTTGCCCTCCGTCGCGATCGCGATCACGTGCGCGCCGCGCGCCCGCGTCTCCTGGATGTTCGAGACGATCTTGTCGTAGACATGGATGTTCGTCGCGACCACGACGACGGGCGTCCCCTCGTCGAGCAGCGCGATCGGGCCGTGCTTCATCTCGCCGGCCGAGTACGCGTCGGTCGGGATGTACGAGATCTCCTTCAGCTTCAGCGCGCCCTCGAGCGCGACAGGCAGGCCGATGTGCCGACCGAGATAGAGGAAGAAGCCCTTCTCGTGAAAGCGCTGCGCGATCTCGTCGATGCGATGCCTGCCTGCGTCGACGTCGTTGAGGAACTGGCCGATCTTGTCCGGCAGCTCGTGCAGCCGGTCGAGGATGAACTGGATCTCGTCGTCCGGCAGGCTGCGGCGAATCGACGCGAGGCGTAGCGCCAGCAGACTGAGCAGGGCGACCTGAGCCGTGAACGTCTTCGACGCCGCGACTCCGACCTCCAGCCCGCAGCGCGTGTAGAGCGTCGCGTCGGCCTCTCGCGTGATCTGCGTTCCCATCAAGTTGGTGATCGCGAGCGTGCGCGCACCGCGCTCGCGCGCGAGCTTGACGGCGTTGATCGTGTCGCGCGACTCGCCCGATTGCGAGATGCCGATCACGAGCGTGTCCTTCGAGAGGACGGGGTTGCGGTAGATCCACTCGCTCGCGATGTCGGGCTCGACCGGAACGCGCGCCCATTCTTCGATGATGTACCGGCCGACGACGCCGGCGTGGTACGAGGTGCCTGCGGCGACGATGACGATGCGACGGAGATTGCGCACTTCCATCTCCGTCAGGCCGATCGCCTCGAGCATCAGCTCGTGCCCGCGGACCCGGTCGCCGATCGTTTCGCGCACGGCCTCAGGCTGCTCGTAGATCTCCTTCAGCATGAACGTCTCGTAGCCGCCTTTCTCGGCGGCTTCGTCGTCCCACGGCAGCTCCTCGACGGCAGGGTGCTCCGCCTCCGCGCCGTCCTTGAAGAACCGGACGGATGCCGGTGTGATCTCGACGACCTCGCCGTCGTCGGGGAACACGGCGCGCTTCGTCTCGGAGAGGAATGCGGCGACGTTCGACGCGAGGAAGTTCTCGCCGTCGCCGAGGCCGACGACGAGCGGCGTCTGGTTGCGCACGCCCGCGAGCACGTCCGGCTGGTCGTGGTGGATTGCGACGATCGTGAAGTGTCCCTCGAGCTTCGAGTAGACACGGGCGAGCGCCGCGGCGATATCGCCGTCGTATTCCTGCTCGAGCAGGTGCACGACGACTTCTGCGTCGGTCTCGGAGTTGAACGAATGGCCGTCGCGCATCAGCTGCTCGCGCAGCTCGCGGTAGTTCTCGACGATGCCGTTCAGGACGATCGCGAGCTTGCTCGCATCGCAGCCGACCAGCGGGTGCGCGTTCTGCTCGGTGACGGCGCCGTGCGTCGCCCAGCGCGTGTGCCCGACACCGTGACATGCGCGCGAGCCGTTCGGGCCCGCGGCCTCGACGAGGTTCTGCAGGTTGCCGACCGCGCGCACGTAGTCGAGCTTGTCGTCCTCGCGCAGCGCGATGCCGGCGGAGTCGTAGCCGCGGTACTCGAGACGGCGCAGACCTTGCAGCAAAAGCGGTTTCGCCTCGCGCCCGCCGACGTATCCGATGATTCCGCACATTTCGCCTCCCGACCCACTTTGTCCCCGCAAACGGGCGGAAAAACTCTTTCACAAACACGACGAGCCCGGCTTCGCGGCCGCCCGCATCGTCGCGGGACGGTCAGCCGAGCTCCTTGGTGACGAGCGCCGCAACGGTAGCACAGAGATCTTGCGCCTCTGCCAGCGTCGGGGCCTCCGCCAGGATCCGCACAATCGGCTCCGTTCCCGACGGACGGACGAGCACCCGCGCCTCGTCGCCGAGGTCTTCGTCGAGCGCCTTCACCTGGTCGAGGAGAAGGGGCGGCAGCGGTCCGCGCTCGACTCGCGACAGGTTCTTCGTCACCTGCGGGTAGCGGATCATCGCGCGGCGCACGGTGTGCAGCGGGTGGCCCTGCAACGCAGCGCAGAGGAGCAGTGCCGCCGCCAGTCCGTCGCCGGTGACGTGATCGCGCAGGCAGATGATGTGGCCGGACTGCTCGCCGCCGAGGATCCCACCCTCGCGGTACAGCGCTTCCAACACGTACCGGTCGCCGACGTCGGTCGTGAGCACGCGGATGCCGTGCTCGGTCAGCAGCTTGTGCAACCCCAGGTTCGACATCGAGGTCACGGCAACGAGGTCGACGCCGAGATGGAAGGCGAGGATGGCGATGATCTCGTCGCCGTTTGCGATGTCGCCTTTCGCGTCGACGGCGAGCATTCGGTCGACGTCGCCGTCGAACGCGATCCCGAGGTCGAACTCGCCGCTCGTCACGAGGGCCTGCAGCGCGCGCATGTCGGTCGCGCCGCACTCGACGTTGATGTTGTTGCCGTCGGGCTCATTCGCCATCGCCGTCACCGTCGCTCCGAGTCGCTCGAGCGCTTGCGGCGCGAGGCCGGAGTACGCGCCGTTCGCGCAGTCGACGGCGATCCGCATCCCGGTCAGGTCGGTTCCGAACCGTTCGACGACGTGCTCGAGGTAGCTGTCTGCGGCGATGTCGACGCGGTCGATGGTGCCGCCGCCGTGCGTCACGGCGTCGAGCAGCGATTCGATCTCTTCCTCCTGCGCGTCGACGAGTTTGTGGCCGTCGCGGTCGAAGAACTTGACGCCGTTGTACTCCGGCGGGTTGTGCGACGCCGAGATGACGACGCCGAGATCGAGCCGCAGCAGGGCGACGGCCGGCGTCGGCACGACGCCGGCGAGCACGGCGTGCCCGCCCGCGGCCGCAACACCGCGCGCGAACGCCTCCTCGAGCTCGGGCCCGGAAGCGCGCGTGTCGCGCCCGATGAACACGCGAGCCTCGGGCCCGACCCAAAGAGCAGACGCCCTGCCTAACCGCTCGACGAGATCGACAGTGAGAAACTCACCAAAGATCCCACGCACCCCGTCGGTGCCGAAGTAAGAACGCACGGCCTGGGGACCCTAGCCCGCGCGAGTTACCGCCGAAGGCGTTAGCGAGAGCGAATCAGGGCGAGCATGCCGAAGGCACGCGCGCCCGCACAACGAGCCTTTGCTGGACGGAGCACTTCCGAGACCGCGTCTCGGAAGTGCGCAGTTCCTCCCGGCAAGCGCTCCCTAGCGCTTGCTGAACTGAGGCGCCTTGCGCGCCTTGTGCAGCCCGGCCTTCTTGCGCTCGACCTGGCGGGCGTCGCGCGTCAGGAAGCCTTCGCGCTTGAGCGGCACGCGCAGCTCCGGGTTCGCCTCGACGAGCGCGCGGGCGATGCCGTGGCGGACGGCGCCGGCCTGGCCGGTCAGTCCGCCGCCGTGCACGCGCACGCGCAGGTCGTACTGGCCCTCGACGCCTGCGATCTTCAGCGGCGACGTCGCGATCGTGCGCCAGATCGTGCGCGGGAAGTACTCCTCGATCGACTTTCCGTTCACCCAGGTGGCGCCGTCGCCGGGCCGCAGGATGACGCGCGCGACCGAGGTCTTGCGCTTGCCGGTGCCGCGGTACTGGGCTAGCTGGCTCAAATCACTGCTCCCAAAATCAATTCGACAGGTTCAATGGTTGCGGATTCTGCGGCCCGTGCGGGTGCTCGGGGCCGGCGTAGATCTTCAGCTTCGTCAGCTGCTGCGCCGCGAGGCGGTTCTTCGGGAGCATCCCCTTGACGGCCTTGCGCAGCACCTCCGTCGGCCGGCGCTCGAGCTGCTCGCGCAGTGTGCGCTCCTTGAGGCCGCCGGGGTAGCCGGAGTGGCGGTAGTACTTCTTCTGGTCGAGCTTGTTGCCGGTGACCGCGATCTTCTCGGCGTTGACGACGACGACGAAGTCGCCGGTGTCGACGTGCGGGGTGTACTGCGGCTTGCGCTTGCCGCGGAGCGTGTCGGCGATCAGCGTCGCCAGGCGGCCGAGGGTCTGGCCGTCGGCGTCGACCACGTACCAGTCGCGCGTGACTTCTCCGGGTTTCGCTGTGTAGGTCTTCATAGACAGGAAAACGACGGGCTCTGGGCCCGCCGGGGCGCCAGTGTAGCTAATTCTCAGCCGGAATCGCCGCCAGCGGCTGCGGGCGGGAGCCGATCCAGAGCGCCGGGAGGGCCGCGAGGGCGGCCGCGGCCAGGGCGAGAGCCGTCACGCCGGCCGCCGTGTAGACGACGCCGCCGAGCAGGGCGAGCCCCGCGGCGGTAAAGGCGGCGCAGAGGTCGGCGAACCCGACGATGCGGCCTCGTTCCTGCGGCGTCGTCAGCGAGACCAGCTCGGTCGTCGCCGCCACGTACGAGAGGTTCCAGCCGAGCCCCAGCCCGAAGAGGGCGAGGCTCATGCCGCCGACGCCGCCGAGCCAGGTCAGCGCCGCGTTCGAGACGGTCATCAGCGCGAGGCCGGTGTAGAGGCCGCGCCGGCGGCCGAACCGGTCGAGCACATCGCCGACGACGAGCACGAGCCCGTACATGCCGAGGATGTGAACGCTGATCATCGTGAAGACGTCGCCTTCGTGGTGGCCGCGGCCGACGGCGACGTAGCCGGCGAGGTTCATCACCGAGGCCATGACGGCGAAGCTCGCGACGACGGCGACGACCGCGGCCGGCACGCCCGGGCGCGTGAGGATCTCGCGGACGGGGGACGGCGCGATCGCCGCCTCCTCGGCCGTGCCGTAGCGCGCCGAGATCTCCTTCGGGTCGGGCCGCACGAAGAACGAGATGACCAGGCCCGCGAGCATGAACGGGACGCCGATCAGCCACGGGCCGACGAGGCCGTGCGCGCTGATCTCCCGATGCGAGAAGAGCGGCCCGAAGATGACGGGCCCCCAGATCGCACCGGACACCGCGCCGAACAGCACGAACGCCATGCCGCGCGCGCGCCGGTCGGGCGGGAACATCTCGGCTGCGGCGGCGCGGGAGAGCTGGATGATCCCGCCCGAGCCGCCGATCAGCGCGAGCCCGAGCGAGACGAGGACCCCCGACTCGGCGGCACAGCCCGCCGCGACGACCGCGCAGCCGGCGGCACCGCCGAGGAAGGCCGCGCGGATCACGAACATGCGCCCGCGGCGGTCGCTGATGCGGCCGGCCGGGCCGACCGCGAGCGCGCTCGCCATGAGGAAGATCGCCGGCCCGAGGCCGAGGATGCCCTTGACGCCGGTGACGGCGACGAGCGTCAGCGAGCTCAGCGCTGCCGCGAGCTGGAACATGCCGGAGTTACAGATGAGCCCGCCGGCAAGCAGGAACGCGTTGCGGCGAACGTCGCTCGTCACAGCCCGAGCATACGCCGCACCCCGGCCGCGAATGCGACGGCGCCGCCGTGCGACGGATGCCGGACGTACGGCGCGTCGAGCGCGACAGCAGCGACGCGGCCGACCGCGACGACGGTGCGGCCACGTATCACCTCGTCGAGGAACGGCAGCGACGCCGTGATCTCGCCGCGCGTCGGCGCACGATTGGAGGCCGCCGTTCCCGGGTGCGTCGGCACGACGTTCCAGAGCAGGACGTCGTCTTCGACGCCGAGCTCCTGCAGGACGCGATGGACGATCGTCGCGCTCGCCTCCGCCGGGCCGGTCCCGGTCAGCTGCCGCTCGGACGTGAACGGGATGCCGCTGACGCGCGCGCCGCGATAGCCGGCGGCTTCGCCGACGAGGACGACCGGCGCAGCCGCGCGCGACTCGAGGAAGGCGCAGAGCCGCGGGGGG
>DASXWV010000143.1:0-3362 GCA_036503495.1 Gaiellaceae bacterium | reverse complement strand
CAGGGTGATGTCGATCGCGCTCTGCAGCTCGTCGGGGGTGCCGTCGGTGATGTAGGCGAAGACGCCGCGCTTGGCGGCTTCGTGGATGTAGGCGGGGTCGCCGGCGTGGAGGATCGCGATCACCGGGCAGGCGGCTTCGCGGACGATCTCGGAGATCAGCTCGAGCGCGTGGACGGAACTTTCGCCGAGTCCGACGAGGGCGACGTCGGGCTGCTCTCTCGCGGTGACGGCGCCGACTTCTTTGACGTAGATCTCCCGGGCGATCACGTCGTGCCCGAGGCCGATTACGACCTGCGCGAGCAGCTCGAGCCGGTCGCGCTTCTCGTTCGCGATCAGCACACGCAGCTGCGTTGCGGGGGTGGGCATGGCTACAGGAACGCCCGGATCGCGTCGCGATCGATGTCCAGGCCGATCACCTTTGTCCTGTCGTCGATAGCCGCGATCGCCGACGCCGGGACAAGACGGCGGCGCCAGCGAAGCAGGCTGAAGCGAACGGACAGTGCGTCAGGCGTCACTCCCGAGGAGCCGTACATCGGGCCTTCGACGCGACCGACGACGCGCCCCCGGGCGTCAGCGACCAGGAAACCGGCCGTGCCCTCGAGGTCGAGGTCGGCTCGGGCGTCCGTCGTAGCGGACGCCGCCGGTCTCGGCTCACCCCCGAGCAACGGGAATCGTCTCATTGCACGCGCCTCGGTGACTCCACGAACGCGCACGCGAACCGCTGCGAGATCCCTCGCCCCGCTGCCGCTATCGCCGGTCCTTCAGCCATGGTTCCTCCCGTGACGAGACGTGATCGCCGACGCTGAGTGGGTCGGGCGATACCGCTCCAACCCGCGCGTGCTGTGGGAGGACGTTTCGTCGGGCCGCATGGCGTGGGACCCGACGAGCACTACGGCGGCGCCGACGCTTACGGCACCACCGACGGAAGACTATCACCGACCGTCGTCCGTCACGGCCTCGAGCGTGGCGCGTCTGCACGGGACGTCACGCGACGAGTGCCTGGCGTGTTGCTCTCCTTCGACATCGTCGAACGCTGTCGAGCATCACATGCTGAGACGCACCGCGGCTCCCCGGAAACGCAGCTAGACTGTGCTCAGCGCGTTGGCTCTAGCTGTTGAAGCCGTCGAGGCTTTGCACCTTCCTCTCCGACTGTGACCTCTGGCCTGACCGCCGCAGTGCGCCCATTCGAGCGCGCTGCCTTGTACGAGAGACAGAAGGAGCAGCACATGCATGCCACCATTCGGCGCTACGAAGGCATCGACGTGAGCCGCATCGGCGACGTCGTCGGCAAGGTAAACGACACGCTCGTCCCCAAGCTCCGCGAGCTCCCCGGCTTCAGCGGCTACTACCTGATCGAAGGCAGCAGCGGCGTGCTCAGCTCGCTCGGTCTCTTCGAGACCCGCGAGCAGGCCGACGAGTCGACGATGCTCGTCTCGAAGTGGATCACCGACGAGAAGTTCGACTCCGCGCTGCCGAACCCGCCGAAGATCACCGGCGGCAAGGTGGTCGCACACAGCGACCGCGTGCTCGCGGTCGCGTAGTCGGACCGCGATCTGCGCAGCACCCGAGGGCCCGGCGCAGCCGGGCCCTCGGCGCGGACCGTGTGCCGCGGTCGCGCGTGTGCGAGGCGCACTCTCCCGGGACCCCTCGAGGCGCACGGCGGCAGCGAGCGGTCCAGGAGGAGCGGCTCCCGCTGTACCGAACCGCGACTCATGCCGCACGTACCGAGCGCCTTCGGCGAGGACGCCTTCGGTCGGCGCGCTGAGACCGCGGCGCGCTTCTTCGGCACGCCGAAGTACATCGCGGGCCAGACGATTGCGGTCGTCGTATGGATCGCGCTGAACGCCTTGGCGGTCAGCTTCCGTTGGGATCCCTACCCGTTCATCCTGCTCAATCTCGCTTTCTCGACGCAGGCCGCCTACGCAGCGCCGCTGATCCTGCTCGCGCAGACCCGCCAGGCCGACCGCGACAAGGACGCGCTCGACCGTCTCGAGGCGCACCGCGACGAGATGATGCGCCACATGGGGGAGCGCGAGGCTGCGATCAAGAAGGAGACCGGCGCTCTGAAGCTGCTGATCGAGGCCAACACCGTTCTCACCCAGGAAGACAAAGCTCTGACCGAAAAGGTCGAGGCGCTGACGCGTGAGATCCACGCGCGTCTCCCCGCGCGATAGATCCGGTCGCATCGCCGGGACCGGTCTCAGCGCGCGGTCGTGAGATCGCTCGAGTGCTACGCTCGTAGCACGGCAGCGCCAAAGCGAATTGGCGTCGCGACGGACAGGCCGGCGCCGAACAAGCGGCGCCACGAGATCCTCCCACACTGAAGCGGGTTGGAGCTGTACGAGCGGCCGACCTCAAATCTTGCGGCCGGCGATGACGCTTCGAGCCGGGAGACCGCATGGTCGAGATCCGCGTCGCAGTTCCAGACGCCGCCGAGGCGCACGGTTTGCTGACGCGCCTCGCCGCATCGTTTGGTTGCTCGTCGCTGTCGTTCGACGGCACACGCAACGAGGTGCGCGTTTGCTCGGAGTGGGAATCACGGTCGCTCGTCGCGGTGATCGATGCGGTTCAGTCCTGGCTTGCGGCGGACGGTGTCGACTCCGCCAGGCTGTCGGTCGGCGACCGCTCGTACACGATGGCCGGACCCACCCTCGTACCGCAAACGCGCGCCTTCCTCGAGGGCGAACCGTTGCCGGCCGGGGAGCAGGTCGAAGTCGTGAGGATCGACGGCGCCACGGCGCTCGTCCTACGTTGAACAGGAGGAAGCCATGGCCACACTGATCGTCTTGCTCGCAATCGCAGCATTCATTCTTGTCGTGGTAGCGCGCACCATCCGGATCGTGCCGCAGGCGCGCGCCGGGGTGGTCGAGCGCTTCGGCCGCTACCAGCGCACGCTCTCTCCCGGCTTGGCGCTCGTCGTGCCATTCGTCGACCGGCTGCGACCGCTGCTCGACCTGCGCGAGCAGGTCGTCTCGTTTCCACCGCAGCCGGTGATCACCGAAGACAACCTCGTCGTCAACATCGACACCGTCATCTACTTCCAAGTCACCGACGCCAAGGCCGCGACCTACGAGATCGCCAACTACATCCAGGCGATCGAACAGCTGACCGTGACGACGCTACGCAACGTGATCGGCGGAATCGCGCTCGAGAAGACACTCACCTCACGCGACCACATCAACACGCAGCTGCGCGGCGTCCTCGACGAGGCGACCGGCAAATGGGGCATCCGCGTCAACCGCGTCGAGCTGAAGGCGATCGACCCGCCCGCCTCGATCCAGGAATCGATGGAAAAGCAGATGCGCGCCGACCGCGAGAAGCGCGCCACAGTCCTCAATGCCGAAGGCGTCAAGCAATCGCAG
>DASXWV010000142.1:0-13550 GCA_036503495.1 Gaiellaceae bacterium | reverse complement strand
GGGCCGGCGAGCTCGTCGAGCCATTCCGCCACGGTCAGGTCGAGGAACGAAGCCACCGCGGGCATTCTCCATGCCCGCGGCGACTTCTCGACCGGGTCAGGTCAATCCGACTCGAGGCGGAGCCGCAGTGCGGCGACGACGGAGGGAGTCGCCTCGATTCCTTCCGCTTCGAGTGCGGCTTCGAGATCGGCGACGACGCGAGCCCGGAAGGCGGCGTCCGCTTCGGCGCGCGTGACGAGAGCGGCGATCTCCGTCCGCGCGGCCGGCAGCTCCTGCGCGGCCCGCACCCACCCCACTGGGGCGGGCGGCAGCAGCCGGAGCAGCGTCGCGATCCTCTCTTCGTCGTAGCCGGTCATCGAACTCCAGACGGCGCAGCGCCCTCGGATCTTCCCTCGAGCTCGACTTTCAGCTTCGCGAGGCAACGGGAGATGCGCGAGGCGATCGTCCCGGCGGGGAGGCCAAGCGCCTCGCCGATCACGCGATAGCTCTCGTCGCGGGCGAAGAAGCGGTCGAGGATCTCGCGGCACGCGTCTCCGACCGCGTCCATGCAGGCGCGGACGGTCATCGCCTCGTCGAGCTTGGCGAGCGGCTCGTCGACGTCGGCGGGCTCGAACAGCTCGCTGTCGGCGGGGCCTTCGCGGCCCGCGCTCCGCAGCCGGTCGATGCAGAGGCGGCGCGTCAGCTGGGCGATCCACGGCCGGATCGCCTCGTCGTTCCGCAGCCGGTCGAGATGCTCGTAGACGCGCGCGAAGACCTCCTGGAAGACGTCCTCTGCGTCGTGCTGCGGCAGCCGGAAGGCCTGCGTCGCGATCGCGTAGACGTAGCGCGAGAAGCGCTCGACGAGCTCGTTCCAGGCGTCGGCGTCGCCGGTGCGGCAGCGCGCGACGAGTTCCGCGTCCGAGAGCATGGCCGTAGGATCGCAGCATGACGCTGCTCGCGCACGAAACCGACGAGGAGGAGCTCCCCGCATGGAGCCTGCCGGCCGAAGCGAGCGCCTCGATCCGGATCCGCGCGGGCTGGCCGGAGCAGGTGACGCGAGAATGGGCGTGGGGCGGCTCGACCGGCCGCGGCGTCCGGGTCTGCGTGCTCGACAGCGGCATCGAGCCCGGCCATCCGCTCGTCGGCGAGGTGCAGCGCGCGGTCGCCGTCCGCAAGGAGGGCGACGAGGTCGTCGTCGAGGACGATGACGAGGGCGACCTCTGCGGCCACGGCACCGCGTGCGCCGGGATCATCCGTTCGCTCGCGCCCGACTGCGACCTGACGAGCGTGCGGGTGCTCGGCGCGGGCTACACCGGCAGCGCGCCGGTCATGCTCCGCGGTCTGCAGTGGGCGATCGACGAAGGCTTCGACATCGTCAACATGAGCCTGTCGACGACGAAGAAGCAGTACGTCGACCGGCTGCACGAGCTGGCCGACGTCGCGTACTTCCGTCGCGTGATGCTCGTCGCGTCGGCGCACAACATGCCCGTCGAGAGCTTTCCGTGGCGCTTCGCGAGCGTCATCTCCGTCGGCAGCCACGAGGACCACGACGCGCAGGTCTTCTACGCGAACCCGACGCCGCCGGTCGAGTTCTTCGCGCGCGGCCTGAACCTCGACGTCGCCTGGCTCGGCGGGCAGACGATCCGCGCGACGGGCAACAGCTTCGCGACGCCGCACATCGCGGGCATCTGCGCGCTGATCCTCGCAAAGCATCCCGACCTGAAGCCGTTCCAGCTGAAATCCGTGCTCCACCTGACCGCCACGAACGTCGGTGAGTGACCTCCGCGCAGCGGTCGCCGCCGGTGTCCTCGGCGCCGAGGAGGGCCACCGCTCGCTGCTGCGCGCGACCGTCGAAGTCGCGCGCGCGATCTTCAAGGCCAAGGCGGCGTCCGTCTTCCTGCTCGACGAGGCAACCGAGGAGCTCGTCTTCGAGGCGGTGGCGGGCGAGGGCGCGGAGACGCTCGTCGGCCAGCGCTTCCCGGCAGACACCGGCGTCGCCGGCTGGGTGCTCGTGACGCGGCAGCCGCTCGTCGTCGACGACCTGACGAAGGACACCCGGTTCTCGCGGGAGGCGGCGGAGTCGACCGGCTTCGTGCCGCAGGGCCTGATGGCGGTGCCGCTCCTCGCCGAGGAGCGCGCGCTCGGCGTTCTCGAGGTGCTCGACCGGCCGCAGGACTCGCACTTCACGCTGGCGGAGATGGACCTGCTCGGCCTGTTCGCGAACCAGGCGGCGGTCGCCCTCGACCTGCTGCAGCGGGCGCGGCGGGCGGGCGCCGCGCTCGACGGCGGCGGCGAGCTCGGCGCGCTGGCGCGGATCGCGGCGCGGCTCGAGGAAGGCGACGAGGAGCGCCGCGCCGCCGGCCTCGACCTGCTCGCGGCACTCGAAAAGCTGCTCTGAAGCCGCGAAAAAGCCCGGTTTCCCGGGCTCCTTCGCATCCCCGAGTGGGATCGCCCTACCTCGTCGACGGGCGCGCCTTCGTGTTGCGATGGGCCTCGAAGTCGTCCTCGCCGTCGCTCTCCGTCGTGTCCTCGCCCCGCACGGTGTTCGCCTTTGTCGAGTGCTTGTGGGCCTCGACCTCGTCCTCTTCGTTCTCGAGGCGAACCTGATCGTCCTGCGACATCTCGATCCTCCTTGGTGGAAGTCCTTCGCGCGTCCCGTCCGCGCTGACTCCCTCTAGACGGGCGATGAGCCGCGAATCTTCCCAGGCAGCCTTCCAATTTGCAACAAAGGCTGCGATCCTCCCGCTCGGTGGGGATCCTGCGGGGGACGACGGAGTCGCTGCGGGCCTTCGGCGCGGTCTTCGCGAACCCGAGCTTGCGGCGCCTCCAGCTCGCCGGCGTCGGCTCGACGCTGGGCAGCTGGGCGTACGGCGTCGGCCTTGCCGTCTACGCGTACCACGCGGGCGGCGCGCGGGCGGTCGGGATCCTCTACGCCGCGCGCTGGGGTGTCGCGGCGATCGCGGCGCCGTGGCTCGGCGTCCTCGCCGACCGCGGCTCGCGTCGTGCCGTGATGATCGCCGCCGACCTCGCCCGCGTCGCGATCATGGGCGCGATCGCCGCGATCGCGTTCGCCGACGGCCCGTACATGCCCGTCTTCGTCCTCGCGGTGCTCTCGACGACGGTCACTTCGGTCTTCATCCCGGCGCAGTCGGCGCTGATGCCGTCGCTCGTCGAGACACCCGACGAGCTGACGGCCGCGAACGCCGTCATGAACAGCGTCTCGAGCATCGGCATGTTCGCCGGCCCCGCCATCGGCGGCATCATCCTCGCCGTCAGCAGCCCCGGGACGGTGTTCGTACTGACTGCTGCGACGTTCCTCTGGTCCGCCCTGTGCCTGCTCGGGATCGCGCACGACACGCCGCCGGAGCCTTCCGAGCACGCGGGGCGCCTCGCCGAGCTGACCGCCGGCTTCCGCGCGATCGCGCAGACGCCGGCGCTGCGGATCGTCGTCGGCCTGACGACGGCGCAGACGTTCGTCGCCGGCGCGCTCGAGGTGCTGATCGTCGTGCTCGCCCTCCGGCTACTGCACGGCGGCAACGGCGCGGTCGGCTGGCTGAACACGGGCATGGGCGTCGGCTGTCTCGTCGGCGTCATCGCGGTCGCGGCGCTCGCCGGCCGCAAGCGGCTCGCCGGCGACTTCGGGATCGGCGTCCTCCTGTGGGGCGTGCCGGTCGCGCTCGCCGCGGTCTGGACGAACCTCGCGTTCGCGGTCCTCCTCTTCGCCGTGATCGGGATCGGCAACACGCTCGTCGACGTCGCCGGCATGACACTGATGCAGCGCAGCGCGAGCGAGGAGATCCTCGGCCGCGTGTTCGGCGTCTTCGAAAGCCTGCTGCTCGCGACGATGGCGATCGGCGCGATCGTCACGCCGGCGGTCGTGTCGCTGCTCGGGCCGCGCGGCGCGCTCGTCGCGACGGGCGCGTTCCTGCCGGTGCTGCTCGTGCTGACGGCGCCCGCGCTGCGGCGGGTCGACGCGGCGGCGCACGTGCCGACCGAGCCGCTCGAGCTGCTGCGCGCGCTGCCGTTGTTCGCGCCGCTGCCGCCGACGGTGCTCGAACGTCTCGCATCGGCCGTGGTCGAGGTGCACGTCCCGGCGATGGCCGAGGCGGTCACGCAGGGCGCGACCGGCGACCGCTTCTACGTGATCCGCACCGGCCGCGCAACGGTCGAGGTCGACGGCGCCGAGACCGGCGAGCTCGGCCCCGGCGAGTTCTTCGGCGAGATCGCGCTCCTCCGCGACGTGCCGCGCACCGCGACGGTGCGAGCGCTCGACGCGCTCGAGCTGTTCGCACTCGAACGGGACGACTTCCTCGCGGCGGTCACCGGGCACGCGCCCTCCCGCGCGGCTGCGGACAGCATCGTCGCCGCCCGGCTACCTGCCGGCGCCGCGGTCTAGCACCTCGGCGAACAGACCGCGGTCGATATTCCGGCCGCTGACGATCGCGACACCGCCGATCCGGTACGCGCGCTGCGCGGCGACGGCCGCGGCGCCGGCGCCCTCGGCGACGAGGCCGTGCGTCGTGGCGAGGTACCGCATCGCGTCCTCGATCTGCTGCTCCGTCACCCGGACGACGTCGTCGACGTGGTCGCGCACGAGCTCGAACGTGACGCTGCCCGGCTCGATGTTGCCGTGCAGCGCGTCGGCGATCGTCGGCTCGCCGTCGATCTCGACGAGCCGCCCGGCGTCGAGCGCAGCGCGCATCGCCGGGAACGCCGTGGGAACCACGCCGACGACGCGCGCCTCGGTCGCGAGCGCGATCCCGGCGGCGAGCCCGCCGCCGCCGATCGGCGCGACGATCGTCTCGGCGTCGGGAAGCTCGAGCGCGATCGTCCCCGCGCCGGCGATCACATTGGTGTCGTTGTACGGCGAGACGTAGCGCCCCGGCAGCGACAGCCCGTGCCGCTCGGCTTCGTCGTAGTCGCGGCCGTGCACGACGAGCTCGACCGGATAGCGCCGCAACGCGTCGACCTTCGCCGGCGACGCCGTCTCGGCGACGACCACGGTCGCAGCGACGCCGAGCCGCGCTGCCGACCACGCGAGCGCGACGCCGAAGTTGCCGGCGGACGCCGTGACGACGGGCTCGCCGTCCAGCTGCAGCAGCGCATTCAGCGCGCCGCGGATCTTGAAGGAGCCGGTCGGCTGCAGCGTCTCGAGCTTTAGGTCCGCAACGAGCGGCGTCGGCGGCAGGTACGGCCGGAGCCGTTCGGCGGCCGCGTCGACGTCAGCGCGGGTGGGCGGACGCACGGAGCGCACGCCCGGAGCGTAGATCCGGGATGAGCTCCGACCAGACCATCCACAGCATCGCGCCGGCGGCGAAGCCGAGCCCGCCCGGCAGGACCGTGCGGAACTGCTCGACGAACAGGAACGCCGCCGGCGCGAGCAGCGGCTGCGGCAGGCTCGAGAAGACGCTCCACCACGCTGCCGCGCGCACCGACGCACCTCGCGGCACGAGCACGGCGCCGATCGCGAGGCCCTCCGGGATGTTGTGCAGCGCGATCAGCAGCGTCACGAAGAGGCCGAGGCTCTTGCCGCCGCCGTACGACACACCGACGCCGACGCCCTCGGCAGCCGAGTGCGCTGTCATCACCGTCACGATCAGCAGCGCCTTCCGGGTCACGAGGACGTCCTCGGAATCGCCCACGAACCGGCGCACGACGGTGATGAAGAGGACGCCGACCGCGGCGCCGGCGAAGGTCCGGCCGGGGCCGAGCCCATAGCCTTGCCAGAGCAGGCTGCCGGCGGCGGCGAGCATCAGGAGCGCGGCCACGGCGTTCCAGAGGCGTGCGGTCGCCGGGAACCAGCGGAAGGGCAGCGCACCGAGCCCCGTCGCGAGCGCGGTGACGGCCGCCGCGGCGGTCACGGTCCACACGTTCACGGACACGCACAGATGCTCGCGCCGCTCCGGCCGACACGCATCCGGGTATGCTCGGATCGCCCGGCATCCCAACGGAGCCGGAGCTCTCGTGATCGACACAGTCCACGTCATCGGCTCGGGCCGCGTCGGCTCGGCTGTCGCCGCCCGACTCCGCGAGCGGGGCGTCGCCGTGGGCGTCGACGGCGGCGACCTCGTCCTTCTGTGCATCCCCGACGCAGCGATCGCCGCGGTCGCCTCGTCGATTCCCCGTGGCCCATGGGTCGCGCACGTCAGCGGCGCGACGCCGCTGGCTGCGCTGGCGCCGCACGAGCAGCGCTTCAGCCTCCATCCGCTGCAGACGTTCACCCGCGAACGCGGGCCCGAGCAGCTCGACGGCGCCTGGGCCGCCGTCACGGCCGAGTCGGAGGACGCGCGCGCGGTGGCGCTGTGGCTCGCCGAGACGCTCGGCCTGCGGCCGTTCGATCTCGCCGACGACGCGCGGACGCTCTACCACGCAGGCGCCGTCTTCGCGTCGAACTATGTCGTCACGCTGCAGCGCGCGGCCGCGCTCCTGTTCGAGGCCGCAGGCGCGCCGCCCGAGGCGCTGATCCCGCTGCTGCTCCGGACGATCGAAAACCAATTCGAGCTGACCGGGCCGATCTCGCGCGGCGACTGGGCGACCGTCGACGCACACCTCGCTGCCATCCGCGAGCAGCTGCCGCAGCTCGAGCACCTCTACGAAACGCTCGCCGGCGCGACGCTGGCCATCGCGACGTGAAGATCGTCCGCCGCAGCGACGCGCTGGAGCTCACCGGCGACATCGGCCTCGTGCCGACGATGGGCGCGCTCCACGACGGCCATCGCGCGCTGTTCCGCGCCGCGCGTGCCGAGAGCGAGCTCGTCGTCGCGTCGCTCTTCATCAACCCGGCGCAGTTCGACGAGCAGACGGATCTCGCCGCGTATCCGCGCGACGAGGCGCGCGACGCCGCGATCGCCGAGGCGGAAGGCGTCGACGTCCTGTTCGCTCCCGCCGCGCCGGAGATCTATCCGCCCGGCTTCGCAACGTGGGTCGACCCGGGCTTCGCGGGCGCGGAGGGGGCGGCGCGGCCGGGCCACTTTCGCGGCGTCGCGACGGTGTGCGTGAAGCTCTTCAACATCGTGCGACCGCAGCGCGCGTACTTCGGGCAGAAGGACGCGCAGCAGGCGGCCGTGCTGCGGCGCGTCGTTCGCGACCTGAACTTGCCGGTGCAGATCCGCGTCCTGCCGACCGTCCGCGACGCCGACGGGCTCGCGCTCTCGTCGCGGAACGTCCGCCTGTCGCCGGCCGAGCGTGAGCAGGCGCTCGCCCTGCCGCGCGCGCTGCATCAGGCGGTACACGCAGCCGATCCCGTGGCAGCCGCGCGCGCGGCGCTGAACGGCCTCGACCCCGATTACATCGAGCTCGTCGACCTCGGCGGCGCGACGGTGCTTGCCGCCGCCGTCCGCGTCGGCTCGACCCGGCTGATCGACAACGTCATCGTGGAAGGAGATCTCTGATGAGCGACAAGCCGCCCCGCTACGCATCCTGGACCGCCGGCAAGCTGCCCCTGCCTGAGCTGCTCGAGCTGAAGCGCCGGGGAGAGAAGATCGTCATGGTCACGGCGTACGACGCGCCGAGCGGCCGGCTCGCCGACAAGGCGGGCGTCGACCTGATCCTCGTCGGCGACTCGTCGGGCATGGTCGTCCACGGCCGGGAGTCGACCGTATCGGTGACGCTCGACGAGATCGTGTTCATGACGCAGTGGGTGACGCGCGGCGCGAAGCGTCCGATCGTCGTCGCCGACATGCCCTTCGGCTCCTACGAGGCGTCGGACGAGCAGGCGGTGGCGAACGCGATCCGGCTCGTCAAGGAGGGCGGCGCCGACGCGGTGAAGCTGGAGCGGGGCGGCACCTCCGTCCGGCGCGCGAAAGCGATCGTCGATGCCGGCATCGCCGTCATGGGCCACGTCGGCCTGACGCCGCAGACGGCGACGGTGCTCGGCGGCTTCAAGGCGCAGGGACGCACGGCCGACCGGGCGCAGCAACTGCTCGACGACGCGCTCGCGCTGCAGGCTGCGGGCTGCTTCTCGGTCGTGCTCGAGGCGGTGCCGTCGGCCGTCGGTCGTGCGGCGACGCGGGCGCTGTCGGTGCCGACGATCGGCATCGGCGCAGGCGCCGACACCGACGGGCAGGTGCTCGTCTGGCACGACATGCTCGGCTACTACGAGGGGCACGCGCCGCGCTTCGTCAAGCGCTACGCCGACCTCGGCGACGTGATCGTCGAGGCGCTCGGCCGCTACGCGGAGGAGGTGCGCTCCGGCGCGTTCCCGGAGGAGCAGCACACGTACAAGATGCCGGCGGACGAGCTCGAGGCGTTCACTAGAGAGACGTCGCAGCGATGATCAGCGCCGGAAACGCGGCGGCGAGCACGACCGCGCCGGCCGCGCGCGGCCAGCTCCAGCCGTGCACCGAGCGGACGCCGATCAGCAGCAGGAGCAGGCTCCACGCGACAAGGCCGAGGAAGACGCCGCCGAAGATCGCGTCGCCGCGCCCGTAGTCGTCGCCGCCGGTGCGGAAGAGGTCGCGGCCGTAGATCGCGAGCCGCACCGGCCAGAAGGTGAACAGCGCGAGTGCGAGCGGCGCGGACGCGAGTGCGAGCGTGTGCCGCGCGCGCCGGTAGTCGCCGAGGCTGCCGAGCCGCCGTGCGGCGCCGAACAGCAGCCCGCCGCCGAGCCAGTAGGTCGCGACGCCGTACAGCGCGCCGGCGATGAACGCGAGCACCGGCACGAGGACGAGCGACACGCTTGCGTCGTTCAGCATGCGGCGGAACGTCGGCGACGCGAGGACGACCGCGATGCCCGCGAGGCAGATGAGCGCGGCGAGCGGCTCCTGGCGGTCCTCCGCGTCCTCGACCGAGTCGTCGCGCAACGCCACGAAGACGGGGCGCGGCGCGAGCAGCACCGCGGGCGCGCGTTTCCACCAGCTCACGCGAGGAGGGTAGCCTCCCGCTCGTGGACGACCTCACCGCTCAGGTCGCGGCCGCGGCGCCGTTCACGACGCGCCTCGACATGGAGTTCGTCTCCGCCTCACCGGAGGAAGTGCGAGCACAGCTCGCGTGGGACGAGTCGCTGTGCACCGCCGGCGGCGCCCTGCACGGCGGCGCGCTGATGGGGCTCGCCGACAACGCCGGCGGGTTCTGCGCGTTCCTCAATCTGCCGGACGGCGCGGGCGGCACGGCGACGATCGAGTCGAAGACGAACTTCTTCGCGGCGGTGCGCAGCGGCCACGTCTCCGCCGTATCGCGGCCGCTGCACATCGGACGGCGCACGATCGTCGTCGACACCGAGCTCTACGACGACGACGGACGGCTCGTCGCGCGCGTCACGCAGACGCAGGCCGTCTTGTAGCTCCCGCGCAGGCGCGCTCGCTGGGATAAGGAACTGCGCGAGCGCGAGAGCGCGGTCTCGCGCTCGCTCCGTGCGGAAACGCCTCGTTGGCTTCGAGCCCGGCCAATTCCGCGCAGGCGGCGGGGGCCGCGCCTGCGCTCTCACATCCGCGCTCGCTACGCCGTTGGCGTAGCTCGCGCCTACGCGAGCACTCTCGCCAAAGCATCTTTCCAGCCGGCGTAGAGCGAGTCGGCTTCGTTTCTCGTCAGGCGCGGCTCGAAGCGCTCGCCCGCCGGCGAGGGGCGCCGCTCGCCGAGTGCGAGCAGGGCGACGCCTAGCGCGGTCTGCTCCGGCTCCCGCGCCGTCTCGACGGGGATGCCGAGGAGGTCGGCCTGGAACTGCATCAGCCAGCGGTTGCGCGTCATGCCGCCGTCGGCGCGAAGCAGCTCGACCGCCGGCATCGTCTCGAGCACGTCGCGCACCTGGTACGCGGTCGCCTCCAGCGCCGCACGCGCGAAGTGCGCGTTCGTCGTGCCGCGGGTGATGCCGGTGACGAGGCCGCGGGCGTCCGAGCGCCAGTGCGGCGAGCCGAGGCCCGTCAGCGCCGGCACGAAGTAGACGCCGCCGTTGTCGGGGACGGAGCGCGCGAGCTCTTCCGTCATCCGCGCGTCGTCGACGACGCCGAGCCCGTCGCGCAGCCACTGCACGGCCGCGCCGGTGACGAAGATCGCCCCCTCGAGCGCCCGCCGCGGCGGCTCGTCCGGCAGGCGGGCGGCCGCGGTACGGAGAACGCCGCGGCCCGGATCGTCGTCGGTCTCGACGAGCACGAACGCGCCCGTCCCGTACGTCGCCTTCGCGCCGGTCGCCGCGGCGAAGAGCGCGGCCTGCTGGTCGCCGGCGATGCCGCGGATCCCGTCGCCGAACTCGGCGCCGGACGGCCGGATCTCGGGCAGCACGTCGCGCGGGATGCCGAACAGCTCGAGCAGCTCGTCGTCCCAGTCGAGCGTCTCGAGGGAGCACAGCATCGTGCGCGATGCGTTCGTCTCGTCCGTGGCGTGCACGGCGCCCCCGGTGAGCTTCCAGACGAGCCACGTGTCGACAGTGCCGAACAGGAGGTCTCCGTCGTAGCGCTGCAGCAGCCATTCGAGCTTCGTCGCGCTGAAGTAGGCATCGGGGACGAGCCCCGTGCGCGCACGGATCAAGTCCGCGTCGAGCTCGGCGCAGCGCGCGGCCGTGCGCCGGTCCTGCCAGACGATCGCGTTGTGCACCGGCTCGCCCGTGCGGCGGTCCCACACGACCGTCGTCTCACGCTGGTTCGTGATCGCGATCGAGTCGTAGGCGAGACCGTCCATCGCCTGCTGGACGCTCTGCCAGATCTCCTCGGGATCGTGCTCGACCCAGCCCGGCTGCGGAAAGTGCTGCGGCAGCTCGGCGTAGCCGCGGCCGCGGATCTCGAGGTCCTCGTCGACGAGCAGACAGGTCGTGCCCGTCGTGCCCTGGTCGACGGCGAGGATCACGCAGCGGCGACGGCGCGCTCTTCGAGCACGTGCTTGAGGAAGCGGCCCGTCCAGCTCTCCTCGACCGCCGCCACCTCCTCCGGCGTCCCGACCGCGACGATGTCGCCGCCCGCCTCTCCGCCCTCGGGGCCGAGGTCGACGATCCAGTCCGCCTGCTTGATCACGTCGAGATTGTGCTCGATCACGAGCATCGTGTTGCCGCCGTCGACGAGCCGCGGCAGCGTCTCGAGCAGCTTCTCGATGTCGGCGAAGTGCAACCCCGTCGTCGGCTCGTCGAGGATGTACAGCGTGCGCCCGGTCGCGACCTTGCAGAGCTCGGCCGCGAGCTTGACGCGCTGCGCCTCGCCGCCGGACAGCGTCGTCGCGGGCTGCCCGAGCTTGATGTAGTCGAGCCCGACGTCGTGCAGCGTCTGCAGCCGCCGGCGGATCTTCGGGATCTTCGCGAAGAACTGCAGCGCCTCCTCGACCGACATGTCGAGCACCTCGGCGATGTGCTTCCCCTTGAAGCGCACCTCGAGCGTCTCGCGGTTGTAGCGCGCGCCCTTGCACGTCTCGCACGGGACGTAGACGTCCGGCAGGAAGTGCATCTCGATCTTGATCTGGCCGTCGCCCTTGCACGTCTCGCAGCGCCCGCCGCGGACGTTGAACGAGAAGCGGCCGGGCTTGTAGCCGCGCACCTTCGCCTCGGGCGTCAGCGAGTAGAGCTCGCGGATGTGCGTGAACAGGTCGGTGTACGTGGCGGGGTTCGAACGCGGCGTCCGGCCGATCGGCTTCTGGTCGATGTCGATCACCTTGTCGAAGACGCCGACGCCTTCGACGCCGCCGTGCTTGCCCGGCTTCGTGCGCGCCCGGTTCAGCCGGTTCGCGAGCGCCTTGAAGACGATCTCGTTGACGAGCGTCGACTTGCCGGAGCCGGAGACGCCGGTGACGCAGACGAACTTGCCGACGGGGAACTCGACGTCGATCCCCTTCAGGTTGTGCTCGCGCGCGTCGACGACGCGGAACACGCCGCGATCCTCGTCGCGCCGCTCGGGCACGGCGATCGCGCGCGTGCCGGAGAGGTACTGCCCCGTCACCGACTTCTTGTTGCGCGCCACCTTCGCCGCCGGCCCCTCGCCGACGACCTCGCCGCCGTGCAGCCCCGCCCCCGGCCCCATGTCGACGAGCCAGTCGCTGCGCCGCATCATCTCCTCGTCGTGCTCGACGACGACAACGGTGTTGCCGATGTCGCGGAGCCGTTCGAGCGTCGCGATAAGCCGCGCGTTGTCGCGCTGGTGCAAGCCGATCGACGGCTCGTCGAGGATGTAGAGGACGCCGACGAGCTGCGAGCCGATCTGCGTCGCGAGGCGGAGCCGCTGCGCCTCGCCGCCCGACAGCGTCGCGGCGGCACGGTCGAGCGTCAGGTAGCCGACGCCGACGTCGTCGAGGAACGTCAGCCGCTCGCGGATCTCCTTGACGATGCGGTGGCCGAGCAGCTGCTCGGTCTCGGTGAGGTCGAGCCCGTTCAGGAACTCGAGCGCCCGCGTCACCGACATCTGCGTGAACTCGTGGATCGAGATGCCGCCGACGGTGACCGCGAGCACCTCCGGCTTCAGGCGCGCGCCCTTGCAGACCGGGCACGGGCGCAGCGACATGTACTCCTCGATCCGCTCGCGCTGCTGCGACGAGTCGGTCTCCTTGTACCGCCGCTCGAGCGACGAGACGATGCCGTCGAACGCGAGCATGTACTGCCGCCGCCGGCCCATCCGGTTGCGGTACTGCACGTAGATCCGCTCGCCGTCGGTGCCGTAGAGGAAGTAGTCCTGCTCCTGCTCGGTCAGCTCTTCCCACGGCAGCGACGTGTCCAGCTCGTACCGATCGGCGACCGCGGAGATCACCGCCTCGTAGAAGCCGGAGGAGCCGCCGAGCGACCACGGCACGAGCGCACCGTCGTCGATCGAGAGCGACGGATCGGGGACGAGCAGATCGGGATCGATCTCCTGCTGCGAGCCGAGGCCGGTGCAGCGCGGGCACGCGCCGTGCGGCGCGTTGAAGGAGAAGATGCGCGGCTGCAGCTCGGCGAGCGAGACGCCGTGGTCGGGGCACGCGAAGTTCTGCGAGAACAGCAGCTCCTCGCCGTCGATGACATGGATGCCGACCAGCCCCTCCGCGAGCGCCGCCGCCGTCTCGATCGACTGCCAGAGGCGCGTCCGCAGGTCGGGCTTCATCACGAGCCGGTCGACCACCACCTCGATCGTGTGCTTGAACTTCTTGTCGAGCGCCGGCACGCCCTCGTCGAGCAGGAACTCCTGGCCGTCGACGCGGACGCGCGTGAATCCTTCGCGCTGGAACTCCTCGAAGACGTCCTTGTATTCGCCCTTGCGGTCGCGGACGACCGGGGCGTTGACTGTGAAGCGCGTCCCCTCGGGGAGCTGCAGCACCTGGTCGACGATCGCCTCGATCGACTGGCCGGCGATCGGCTTGCCGCAGATCGGGCAGTGCGGCCGGCCGACGCGCGCGAAGAGCAGTCGCAGGTAGTCGTAGATCTCGGTGACGGTGCCGACCGTCGACCGCGGGTTGCGCGAGGTCGTCTTCTGGTCGATCGAGATCGCCGGGCTGAGGCCGTCGATATGGTCGACGTCCGGCTTCTCCATCATCTGCAGGAACTGCCGCGAGTACGCGGACAGCGACTCGACGTACCGGCGCTGGCCCTCCGCGTAGATCGTGTCGAAGGCGAGCGACGACTTGCCGGACCCGGAGAGGCCGGTGATGCAGATCAGGCGGTTCCGCGGCAGCCGGACGGTGATGTCCTTGAG
>DASXWV010000141.1:0-2097 GCA_036503495.1 Gaiellaceae bacterium | reverse complement strand
CGGCCGCCCTTCACGTTCTGTCACGGAACCGCTCAGCCGCGGTCGACTAGGCGGAAGCGGCCGGCTTTCGCCTTCACGTCGCCCTCGCGGCTGCGCCGCATGAGGAGCCGGGCAGTCGCGCCGATGCCGCCCGCCTTCAGGAATCCGAGTCCGAACGCGCCGGCCGCGGCGAGCGGCAGCTTCGCGCGGAGCTTGCCGCTGACGTCGGTCGCCTCGCCGAGCGCGCCGCGCAGGTCGCCGACGGCGTCGGCCAGGGCCGCGCGCTCCGTCCGCAGCTCCTCGCGGATCCGTTCGTCGCTCTTCTCAGCGGCCATTCTTCAGCGCCTCCGTCGTCAGCTTCGCCTCTTCGATCGCCTGCTCCGGCACCGGCGGCGTGCCCTTGGCGACCGCCGAGATGCCGAGGAAGCCGAGCACGCCGGCGATCGCGAGCAGGATGCCCGTCACGATCAGCAGCGCCAGCCACGTCGAGAGGAACGTCGCGAACGCGGCCGCGACGGTGGCGAAGGCGAAACCGAGCATGAAGAGCAGGAAGATCCCGGCGCCGACCAGCAGCCCGATGCCGAGGCCGAGCGCGACGACCTTCCGCTTCAGCTCCGAGACGGCGAGCTGGATCTCGAGCCGGACGATCGCGCTGACCCGCTCGCTGACCGCCTTCGCGGCGGCGCCTAGGCCGAGCGGGCGCTCCCGCTCACCAGCGTGGGTGGGCATGGCCTCTCCAGTCGAGCCACTTGGCGAGCGCGACCCCGAGGATCAGCGCGGCGCCGATGACGACGAACGGGCTCGGCCCGCCGCCTGAAGACTCCTTCTTCTTCGCCGGCTTCGGCCGCGCGCCGAGCTGCGGCCCCGACGGAGCCGGCGGCTTCACTTCGGTCGGCCGCTGGTCGGTCGGCGCCTCGCCCTTGACGCGCTTCTTGATCAGCTCCGGCTTCAGCTTGCGCAGGAACTCGGCGTCCTCCGCCAGCTCCTCCGCAAGCTTGTCCTTGATCCCGCCCTGCCCGGCGAGCTGCTCGGACTTCGCCCGAGCCTTGTCAGCAAGAGAGTCGAGTGTGCTCATCGCTTGGCCGGTGGCTCCTCTCCGGTCGCGAGCCGCCAGACGGAGGAGGCGACGCGCCGCGCGCCGATCGTCGCGGCGGCGCCGAGCCCGGCGTAGAGACCGCTCCAAAGAATCTTCCGCAACATGGAGTTAGCTCTTGCCGACGAGCGCTTCCGGAAAACGTCCGGCCCAGGGTGCAGCCTCCTCCAGCTGGGCCGCGAGCCGGACGAGTGTCCCCTCGGCGAACGGCCGCCCGATGAACTGGACGCCGACCGGCAGCCCGTCGGCGCCGACGTGGAGCGGCAAGGACGTCGCCGGCTGGCCGGTGACGTTGATCAGCGCCGTATACGGCGTGAACAGCGTCTGCCGCGCGAACGCCTGCAGCGGGTCGCCGTCCGTCTCCTCCCACGTCCAGCCGATCGGCACCGGCGGCATCGCGAGCGTCGGCGTGACGACGACGTCGAAGTCGTCCCAGAACGCGACTACCCGGCGCGTGATCGTCTGCAGCTGCATGATCGCGGCGCCGTAATCGGGGCTCGGCGTCGCGCGCGCCTGCTCGGCGAGAACGCGGTTGATCGGCTCGAGCAGCGTCAGGTCGTCGACGCCGGCGGTCGCGGGCCCGACCTGCCACACGCGCACGAACGCGAGGATCATCTCCGGGATCGACCACGGCGGCGTCGCCTCGACGACGTCGTGACCGAGCTCCGTCAGGAGCTCGGCCGCGCCGCGCGCGGCGGCGGCGCACTCCGGGTCGACGGGAACATCGACGGGCGGCGTCGTCGCGAGCGCGATTCGGAGCTCGCCCGCGGCCTCCTCGCACTCGTCGAGATACGGGCGCGGCGGGACGGGCGCGACGTAGAAGTCGCCGGGCTCGTAGCCGCGCATGACGTCGAGCAGCGCCGCGGCGTCGCGCACCGTGCGCGCGAGCGGCCCCGACGTGCCGAGCCCGAGCGACCCGGAGACATACGGCGCGGGCGACACGCGTCCGCGTGAGGGCTTGATGCCGACGAGGCCGCAACACGACGCCGGAATGCGGATCGAGCCGCCGCCGTCGCTGCCGTGCG
>DASXWV010000140.1:0-4875 GCA_036503495.1 Gaiellaceae bacterium | reverse complement strand
GAAGTGGATAACGCGGAGAAGTGATTCCCCAGCTGCGCCGGGTGCCGGCCCACCCGGCGCGGGGAGAGTTATCGACAGGTTCGCCCACATTGGGCCGGCCGCCGAGAGGCGGCCTTTCCGCCATGCGGGATCAACCGGTCGCGTAGCAGCGGCCGACAGAACGAAAGAGATCGCGAGGCCTAGCCGATGATGCCGCGGCGGAAACCAACGGCGACGGCGTGCGCGCGGGAGCGCGCCTGGAGCTTCGCGAGGATGTGGCGGACGTGCGATTTCACGGTCTCCTCGGAGAGGAAGAGCCGCTGGCCGATCTCGCGGTTCACGAGCCCGTCCGAAATCAGCTGGAGCACCTCGACTTCCCGCATCGTCGGCTCCTGCTCCAGCTCCCGGAGCGGGCCCTGGAACGGGATGACCTCGGCGGTCGAACCGCCACTGCGCCGTGCCGCGACCGCCTCGAACCGGCGGGAATGGTTGGCGTAGCGGTCGAGGATCTCCTTGCGCTCAGCTGCGTCCACGGGCGATGTATCGGCTCGCCCTGGAACCCCCTTTAGCGACGCTCGCTAACCCTTTTCAGGGATTGCCCCTACGAGGGCAGCTGCGGCGAGCGAGCGCCGTCCGCCCCGCCCGCGTCGCCACGGATGGGGTCGGACGAGCCCGAGGTGTCCTGCGGCAGGGCGTCGTCCGGCGCCGAGCGCGGCGTGTTGGGCGCCGCATGGGCGGCCGCGAGGGTCGCGGCATCGACGTTCAGCGGGTGGTGGCACGCCGCCAGATGGCCGTTTCCGTAATCGGTCAACGGCGGCTCGATCTCCTTGCACACCTGGGTCGCATACCGGCACCGCGGATGGAACCGGCAGCCGGTCGGCGGATTGATCGGGCTCGGGACGTCGCCCTCGAGCACGATCCGCTCCCGCCGCCGCGCGAGATCCGGATCCGGGATCGGCACGGCGGAGAGGAGCGCCTCGGTGTACGGCATGATCGGCCGCGTGTAGAGCTCCTCGGCCGGCGACAGCTCTACGATTTTCCCGAGGTACATCACGGCGATCCGGTTGCTGACGTGCCGCACGACGCCGAGGTCGTGCGCAATGAAGATGTACGTCAGCTGGAACTCGTTCTGCAGGTCCTCCAGCAGGTTGAGCATCTGCGACTGAATCGAGACGTCGAGCGCCGACACCGGCTCGTCGGCGACGATCAGCTTCGGCCGCAACGCGAGCGCGCGCGCGATGCCGATCCGCTGCCGCTGTCCACCTGAGAACTCGTGCGGGAACCGGTTGTAGTGCTCCGGCGAGAGGCCGACCGTCTCGAGCAGCTGCTCGACCGTCGCTTTCCGCTCGGACTTGTCGCCGATCGAATGGATCTTGAGCGGGTCGCCGATGATCGAGCCCACGCGCTTCCGCGGGTTCAGCGACGCGTACGGATCCTGGAACACCATCTGCATCTCGCGCCGCAGCGGCCGCAGCCGCCGTGGGCCGAGATCCTCGATCTGCTGGCCGCGGAAGAGGATCTCGCCGGCGGTCGGCTCGAGCAGCCGGACGATCGTGCGGCCGAGCGTCGACTTTCCGCACCCGGACTCACCGACGAGCCCGAGCGTCTCGCCCTCGCGGACGGCGAACGAGACGTCGTCCACCGCATGGACGCGCGCCACCTCTCGCTGCAACACGCCCTTCTTGATCGGGAAGTACTTCTTCACGTGGCGCAGCTCGATCAGCGCGCCGTTCGTGCTCACGCGGCCTCCGACGCGTCACCGTGGATCATCGAGTCGCGGTGCGCACGCTTGTAGTCGACGTCGAGCCAGCACCGGTCGAGATGGCCGGGCGTCTCCACGCGCTGATCGAGCCCGGGCTCCTCCGCACACTTCTCGAACGCGTGCGGACAGCGCGGACGGAACTTGCAGCCGGCCGGCGCGTTGATCAGCGACGGCGGCGTCCCCTTGATCGAGTACAGCCGCTCGGGCCGCGGGCGGTCGAGGCGCGGAATCGACCCGAGCAGGCCCCACGTGTACGGCATCTGCGGGTCGTAGAAGAGATCGCGCGTCGCGGCGCGTTCGACGACACGCCCGGCGTACATGACGAGGATCTCGTCGGCGATGTCCGCGACGACGCCGAGATCGTGCGTGATCATGATCACCGCCGAGTTGAAGTCGTTCTTGAGCCGTCCGATCAGCTCGATGATCTGCGCCTGGATCGTCACATCGAGCGCGGTAGTCGGCTCGTCCGCAATCAGGATCGCCGGGTTGCACGACAGCGCCATCGCGATCATCGCGCGCTGCCGCATGCCGCCGGAGAACTGATGCGGGAAGTCGTCGACCCGCGTCTCCGGATTCGGGATACCGACCTGCTTCAGCAGCTCGACCGCGCGCTTGCGCGCGTTCCGGCGGTCGACGTGCTCGTGCGCCTGGATCGCCTCGACGATCTGCTCGCCGACCCGGTACACCGGATTCAGCGACGTCATCGGATCCTGGAAGATCATCCCGATCTCGTTGCCGCGGTAGTTCTGCATCGCCGTATCGGAGATCTGCAACAGGTCCGTGCCGAGGTACTTCACCGAGCCGGCGAACTTCGCGTTGACGCCGCGCGTCAACCCCATCAGCGTCATCGCGGTGACGCTCTTGCCCGATCCGGACTCGCCGACGATGCCGAGCACCTGCCCGCGCTCGAGCTGGAACGACACACCGTCGACGGCGCGGACAAGCCCGTCCTCGGTCGCGAAGTGCACCGAGAGATCGTCGACCTGGAGCAGCCGCTCCGCCATTACGTCGGGCGGATCCGCGGATCGAGATACGCGTAGAACAGATCGACGAGCACGCTGAAGGTGACGATGAAGAACGCGCCGTACATCGTCACACCCATGATCGGCGGCAGGTCGAAGTTGTTGATCGACTGCGCGGCGTACTGACCGACGCCGTGCAGGTCGAACACCGTCTCTGTGAGGATCGCGCCGCCGCCCAGCACACCGGCGAAGTCGAGGCCGAAGAGCGTCACGATCGGGATCAGCGACGTAC
The DNA here is from genome assembly GCA_036503495.1 of Gaiellaceae bacterium. Classification (GTDB taxonomy): domain Bacteria; phylum Actinomycetota; class Thermoleophilia; order Gaiellales; family Gaiellaceae; genus Palsa-739. The sequence continues at coordinate 1,880 of DASXWV010000140.1, read as the reverse complement.
GCAGGACGTGCTTGATCATGATCCGGCGCGGGTTCAGGCCCTTCGCCTTCGCCGTCCGCACGTAATCCTCATTGATCGCGTCGAGGATGTTGCCGCGCAGCACGCGGCCGTAGAAACCGATGAAGAGCACGGCGAGCACGAGCCACGGCAGCAACAGGTGCCAGAACCACTGCAGCGGGTTCTGGCTGATCGGGACGTATTCGCCGTCAGGAAAGATGTCGACGAGGCCGCCCTCGGCGAGGTAGTACCGGGTGACGATGCCGAGCCAGAACACCGGCATCGAGATGCCGATGAGGGCGAGCACCGTGATGACGCGGTCGGACAGCCTGCCCGCCGTGACGGCGGATATCACCCCCACGACGATCCCGAAGAAGAGCCAGATGATCCCGGCGCCGATCGTCAGCGAGAACGTCGCCGGCATGCCCTGGACGATCTGCGTTAGCACCTTCTGCTGGCTCGTGTACGACACGAGGTCGTTCGAGAACATCCGCTTCAGCATGTTCCAGTACTGGACGTAGATCGGGCGGTCGAAGCCCCAGCGGTGCTCGATCGACGTGACGAGCGCGTCGTTCGCGTTCTTGCCCGCGATCCGCTCGGCGGTGCCGCGCTTGCCGCCGCCGGGGACGACGATGAAGATCAGGAAGACGATGAAGGTGACGGCGAGGCAGACGAGCACGGCGCCGATCAGGCGGCGGATGAGGAATGCGCCCACTTAGTGCTCGACCCTCACCTTCGCGCGCGGATCGAGCGCGTCGCGCAGCCCGTCACCGAAGACATTGAGCGAGAGCACGGTGAGCACGATCGCGATACCGGGGGCGAGCGCGAGCCACGGCCGCGTGACGATCAGTCCCTGGCCGTCGGAGATCAGCTTGCCCCACGACGGCGTCGGATCCTGGACGCCCGCGCCGAGGAACGAGAGCGCGGCCTCGAGCACGATGTTGTTGGCGATGATCAGCGTGAAGAACACGAGGACCGAGCTCATGATGTTCGGCAGCAGCTCCGAGAACATGATCCGCAGCGGGCTCGCGCCCTGCGCGATCGAGGCCTCGATGAACTCTTTCTCGCGGAGCGACAGCACCTGCCCGCGCAACGGCCTGCCGACGTACGGGATGAGCACGTACGAGATGATCAGCGTCGGGATCCAGATGTTGTTGCCCTCGAGCTTGATGAACCCCCAGTGGATGCCGTTGATCGCGAGCGCCGCGCCGAGCGCGATGCCGAGCAGCACCACCGGGAACGCGTAGAAGAGGTCGAAGAAGCGGGTGATGATGAAGTCGATCCAACCGCCGAAGTAACCGGCGAGCAGCGCGAGGATCACCGCGAAGAAGACGCAGATCGCGGACGACACGATCCCGACCTGGAGCGAGACGCGGCCGCCGTAGAGCAGCCGGACGGCGATGTCGCGCCCGATCTGATCGGCGCCGAGCACGAACTTGCCCCCGGCGGCGCCCCACTGCGGGCCGATCGGGATCGACGAGAAGAGCTTGCAGTCGGTGTCGCCGGCGCCGCACGGCTCGCCGTGCTTGTTCAGGTAGCCGCCCTGCGAGACGACGGAAACCTGCTTGCCGTTCTCGGTGATCTGGTCGAGGACGTGCTGCGTGTTCTGGCCCGTGTCCGCGACGTGGTTCGCGTACAGCGGTGCGCAGAGACACGCTGCGAGGATGAGGAAGAAGATGACGAGCGAGCCGAGCGCGACCTTGTTCCGCCGCAGCCGCCGCCACGCGAGGAACCACGGGCTGCGGCCGCGGATCTGGGCACCGCCGCCCTCCTTGCGTGCGAGCTCGGAGGCGGTGTCGAGAGTGAATTCGCTGTCGGTCGCCGGCTGTGCCACCCCACCCCTCCCAGGGGACCTAGAAGAACGTCGGGGGCGCGGTACCCCG
>DASXWV010000139.1:0-1569 GCA_036503495.1 Gaiellaceae bacterium | reverse complement strand
TGGCCAGCACGTCGGACTCGCGCAGGATCAGGACCTCGTCGCTGCCGAGCTTGATCTCGGTGCCTCCGTACTTGCTGAAGATGACCTCGTCGCCTTCGGCGACGTCCATCTGGATGTGCTCGCCCGTGTCCTGGTTGCGCGCGCCGGGACCGACGGCGAGCACACGTCCCCGCTGCGGCTTCTCCTTAGCGGTGTCGGGCAGAACGATTCCGCTTTCCGTCGACTCCTCTTCCTCGAGGGCCTCGACGATCAAGCGGTCAGCGAGCGGCTGTAGTTTCATGAAGAGCCTCCTAAGGGCTGGAATCGGTTGTCGGATGGGGGCAAGCTCGACTTATGGTCGAGCTGTCGGCTTCCGTCGTTGCTAAAGCTTGTGCGTTCCGACAGGTCGCTCACCCCGCCGTCTTCGCCGCGGGCGCGCTGCTGAGGCGCCGCCATCACCTTCCCAGCGTTCGGTGTCGCCCGTCGCGGGCGGCTCCTCCTGCTCGTCGCTGCGCTGCTCGGTCTCCGGCCGGGCGGCGTCCACTACACCGGTCGCGTTACGCGGCGCCGTGAGCGGGCCGCCGTCTGCGGGCCGTGCCTCGGCGTCATTCACGTACGACTGGTACGACGCCAGCGCGTCGAAGTCGTGTCGACGGCTGTCGGGGAAGAACCGGGCGAGGAATCCCTGCCAGTCGAGGCGTTCCTCACCGAGCCGCCAGAGGCTCGCCGGGGCCGGCTTATGGCGGATCGTCGGGTAGCGGGGATCGAACGGCCCGTGTTTGCGTGAATGCTCTATGCGGGGCGAGTTAGCCACTGGCGGGGTCCGGGCGGCCCGTTGGGTGCCGCCGCCGCCGTGTCCGGAGGCGGAAGACGACGCTTGTGACGATGCCGAGCAGCCAGCCGAGCACGGCGCTCGCGAGGATGATCCAGACTAGAGAGGCGTGGCCGCTGCCGGCCACCCAGCTCAGCTTCACCTGGCGCGTGTTCGCAACCGTCAGTGCGATCAGAACAACGAGGAGCGCCACCAGACTGAACGCCAGCGTGTAGAGGCCGGTGCGGTGGCCATGTCTACGCAGCCGTTCGCTGCGCGGCTCGACACGTTCCGTGTGCTGCGATTTCTGCTGTGGGGGCGATTCGACCTGCATGGCTTCTCCTTCTCCTGGCGCGGTGGTCATGTCGGATGAGCGGCGATCTAGGCCGCGGCCGTCGAGTCACCGCGTGAGGTGTCTCGCTGACTCGTTGCTGCTTGGATTGGCTCCACGATCCAGCGGTCGGTGTAGGTCGGTCGCTGGTTGGAGTGCTCCGGCGCGGCGATGTCGGCGATGCGCAGAGCGCGCCCGTCGCCGTCGGTGAAGTCGTCGCCTATCTGCCAGCGCTCGGTGTCGGTTACGAACGTGCCTTTGTAGGTGCCGTGCGTGTCGCACAGTTCGTGTCTGAAGGCCACGTCAATTCCTCCTTCGCTGCGGTTGATCGTCCTTGGCAGTACGCCGTCGAGTTGCACCGCGTGACGACGCTCACGTGCGGCGTCGGGGCGCAACACGACTTTGCTTTCGTGCGGGCTAACGGCGTAGATCGATTCGAATGGGAAGG
>DASXWV010000138.1:0-1776 GCA_036503495.1 Gaiellaceae bacterium | reverse complement strand
ATGTCGATGGGCGCGCTGCTTCTCGCGGCCGGCACGGAGGGAAAGCGCACCGCGCTGCCGAATGCCAAGATCCTGATCCACCAGGTCTCGGGCGGCTTCCAGGGCCAGGGCACCGACATCGAGATCCAGGCCAAGGAGACGATCAGTCTCAAGCGGCGCCTGGAGGAGATCATCGCCCAGCACACGAACCAGCCCGTCGACAAGGTCTCGAAGGACATGGAGCGCGACTACTACATGACGTCCGAAGAAGCTGAGCAGTACGGCATCGTCGACCAGGTGATTGCCCACCGTTAGGGCAGTAGACGAATTTCCCGGACCGAGGTAGAAGAAGAGATATGGCACGCGCGACAGACGGCAACGAGCAGCTTCTCTGCAGCTTCTGCGGCAAGAGCCAGCGCCAGGTGAAGAAGCTCATCGCCGGCCCCGGCGTCTACATCTGCGACGAATGCATCGATCTCTGCAACGAGATCATCGACGAGGAGCTGACCACTCCGACCCAGCTCGATCTCGACAACCTGCCGCGGCCGCGCGACATCTACGCGGTCCTCAACGACTACGTCGTCTCGCAGGAAGAGGCGAAGCGGACGCTCTCGGTCGCCGTCTACAACCACTACAAGCGCGTCCAGATGGGACAGGAGGACGACGAGGTCGAGCTCCAGAAGTCGAACATCCTCCTCCTCGGCCCGACCGGTTGCGGCAAGACGCTGCTCGCGCAGACGCTCGCGCGGATCCTCAACGTCCCCTTCGCGATCGCCGACGCCACGGCGCTGACCGAGGCGGGCTACGTCGGCGAGGACGTCGAGAACATCCTCCTCAAGCTGATCCAGGCCGCGGACTTCGACATCAAGAAGGCCGAGACCGGGATCATCTACATCGACGAGGTGGACAAGATCGCGCGCAAGGCGGACAACCCGTCGATCACGCGCGACGTGTCGGGCGAGGGCGTGCAGCAGGCGCTGCTGAAGATCCTCGAGGGGACGGTTGCCTCGGTGCCGCCGCAGGGCGGCCGCAAGCACCCGCACCAGGAGTTCCTCTCGATCGACACGACGAACATCCTCTTCATCTGCGGCGGCGCGTTCGCCGGCCTCGACAAGATCATCGCGCGCCGCATCGGCAAGAACGCCGTCGGCTTCGGCGCCGACATCCGCTCGAAGCACGGCGTCGAGGGCGCGGAGCTGCTCGTCGACGTCATGCCCGAGGACCTCCTCAACTTCGGGCTGATCCCGGAGTTCATCGGTCGGCTGCCGGTCGTCTCAGCGGTGCACCAGCTGCGGCGCGAGGACCTCGTGCAGATCCTCGAGGAGCCCAAGAACGCGCTCATCAAGCAGTACCAGCGCTTCTTCGGGTACGACGGAATCGAGCTCGTCTTCACCGAGGACGCGATGTGGGAGATCGCCGACCGCGCCCTCGAGCGTGAGACCGGCGCCCGCGGCCTGCGCTCCATCATCGAAGGCGCCCTGCTCGACGTGATGTTCGAGCTGCCGTCCCGCCGCGACGTGACGAAGTGCGTGATCACGAAGGAGACGATCGCGCAGGGCATCCGGCCCACGCTCGTCACGAGCGCCGAAGGCGCCGACGACGAGCCGCCCGAGCTCGCCGAAGAGTCCGCGTAGCGCACGCCGCTTAGACAGACGTTCGATCTAGGGCGCCGCTCCACGCGGGTGTCCGCGCGTTATGCCGACGCGTTTCCTGGGAGAGCGCGCCGCCGCGAGCGCGCCTCGCACCCTCCAGTATGAGCGCGATCGAGACAGCCCAGACGGGGCCGAGCCCCACCGA
>DASXWV010000137.1:0-11195 GCA_036503495.1 Gaiellaceae bacterium | reverse complement strand
CGACGACTCGCTCGACGCCGTCGTGATCGCGACGCCGGTGCCGACGCACCATCCGCTCGCCAAGCGAGCGCTCGAGGCGGGCAAGCACGTGTTCGTCGAGAAGCCGCCCGCGATGCGCGAGGCGGAGATGGCGGAGCTCGTCGTGCTCGCCGAGCGCGAGGGAAAGGTGCTGATGCCCGGGCACCTGCTGCTCTACCACCCGGGCGTCCACAAGCTGAAGGAGCTCGTCGACTCCGGCGAGCTCGGCGACGTCCTCTGCGTGTACGGCAATCGGCAGAACCTCGGCAAGATCCGCAAGGACGAGAACGCGCTCTGGTCGCTCGGCGTGCACGACCTCTCGGTGATCCTCTACCTGATCGCCGAGCAGCCGTCGGCGGCGCTCGCGAAGGGGCACGCGTTCCTGACGCCGGGCGTCGAGGACGTCGTCTTCTGCTACCTCGAGTTCCCGAGCGGCAAGATCGCGCACATGCACCTGTCGTGGCTCGACCCGCACAAGATGCGCAAGGTGACCGTCGTCGGCCGCGACAAGATGGCGGTCTTCGACGACATGGAGCTCGAGCGGAAGGTCACGGTCTACGACAAGGCTCCCGAGGAGCCGATCGGCACGTACGGCGAGTGGCGCACGCGCACGGGGGACATCTTCAGCCCGAAGATCCCGAACGACGAGCCGCTGAAGCTCGAGTGCCGCCACTTCCTCTCCCTCGTCGCCGGCGGCTGGGACGGGCGGGAGATGCACGACGGGCTCGAGGTCGTCCGCGCCCTCGAGATGCTCACCAATTCGCTGCGCGATGGCTGAGGTTCACCCGACAGCCGTCGTCCATCCCGGCACGGTGCTCGGTGACGACGTGCGCGTGCTCGAGCACGCCGTCGTCGGCAAGCAGCCGACGCTCGGGCGCAAGTCGACCGCGAAGCGCGAGCCGCTGCCGGCGACCGTCGTCGGCGACGGCACCGTCATCTCGACCGGCGCGATCGTCTTCGCCGGCTCGCAGATCGGCGCGTCGTGCATCGTCGGCGACCAGGCGTGCGTGCGCGAGCGGGTGACGATCGCCGACGACGTCGTCGTCGGCCGCGGCGCACTCGTCGAGAACGACACGACGATCGGCAGCGGCACGCGCATCCAGGCCGAGGCGTACGTCACCGCCTACTCGACGGTCGAGGAGGACGTCTTCATCGCACCGTGCGTCGTCACGACGAACGACAACTACATGGGCCGCACCGAGAAGCGGAAGGCGTTGATGAAAGGTCCGACGATCCGGCGCGGCGCCCGCGTGGGCGGCGGCGCGATCCTCTGCCCGGGCGTCGAGATCGGCGAGGAGGCATTCGTCGGCGCGGGCGCCGTCGTCACGAAGGACGTACCGCCGCGCAAGGTCGTCGTCGGCTCGCCCGCGCGCGTGCTGCGCGACGTGCCGGCCGAGGAGCTGCGCGAAAACGGCGGTTAGCGCTTGCTGAGCTTCAGCCGGTACGCGCCGAAGCCGGGCGACGCCGCCTTCACCTCGACGTAGTACGAGCCCGCCACCGGGGCGACGAAGCCGAGCCGCTGGTTCGCGCCCGCCGTGAGCGACTGCGCCGCGCGGAGCTTCCGCACCGTCGACGCGATGTCGACCTTGCGCGTTGCCGGGCGCCAGAGCTCGAGCTGCACATTCGCGCCCGGCCAGCCGGCGGTCAGCGTCGCCTGTAACTTCTGATGCTTGCGAAGGACGACGCGGTACACGTCGACCGGGTCGTCGTAGTAGTCGAGCGTCGCGTCGACGCGCTGCGCATTGCCCCAGAGGACGTGCGCCTCAGCGCCTGCGTCGTCGTTCGTCTCGAACGCGTCCGCCGGCGGCAGCGGCCCGGCGAGCTGGGCGACCGCCTTCGCCACGTCGAGGCGGCCCCAGCCGCTCAACGGGTCGCGCAACAGCGCGCAGCGCGCGCAGCCCGACCCGGCGTTGACGTCGTCGGCGCTGTGCTCGAGGAGCGCGGCGACCTGTCCGTTCGTCAGTGTCGGCACGAGCGCGAAGAGGACGGCGGCCGCGGCTGCGACCTGCGGCGCCGCGAACGACGTCCCTTCGGCGCCGTCGCGGTACTCCTCGTCGCCGCACTCCGAGAAGCCCTGGTTGACGCAGCCGGGGCGCAGCGCGGTCAGCGCGGTCGGGAAGGTCGAGAAGATCCCCGAGCCCGGCGCGGCGATGTCGTTGTAGACGGTGTCGCGGTTCGAGTAGTCGGGCACGTTGCCGGCGCGCGTCAGCGCGCTGACGCCGATCACGTGCGGCAGCGCCGCCGGGTAGCTCGCGAACGGCCACGGCTCGGCGAACGCCTCGTCGGCGTTGCCGACGGCCGCGACGACGACTGCTCCCTTCGCATACGCGTACTCGACCGCCGCCGCCTCCGCCGCGGAGTACGTGTCGCGGGCCGGATGTGCGGGGTCGCGCGCACCGCCGAGGCTGAGGTTGATCACCCTCGCGCCGGAGTCGGCCGCCCAGCGGATCGCCTGCACCTCGGCGTCGAGCGGAATCGTGTCGTCCGGCCGGACGACCTTGGCGATCAGGAGCTGCGCCGTGTACGCGATGCCGGCGATGCCCTGGTCGTCGAGATCGGCCGCGATCAGCCCCGCGATGAACGTGCCGTGCCCGTCGGTGTCGGTGTACGGGCTGCCGCCGACGAAGCTGCGGGCGTCGGCGATCCGGCCGGCGAAGTCGGGCAGCGACGCGTCGATCCCCGAGTCGACGATCGCCACCTTGACCGGCGCGAGCGTGGCCGGCGGCGCAGGCCAGATGTCGAACGCGTGGTCGTCCTGGAGATACCACTGCTTCGGCGCCAGCGGGTCGGCCGGCGTGAACGCCGTCGCGGTCCCCGCGAGCGCGAGCGCGGCGACGGCGGCGACCATGAGCGCGCGGCGCATCAGCCGCTCACGACCAGTGAGGCGCTCGTCGCGGCCGCGTAGCCGGCGGGCGGTGTCACGACGACGCGCACCGTCGCGCCGGTGACGAGCGCGGCGGGAACGGTGAACGTCCCGTCCTCCGCGACGACGCCGCTGCCGATGCTCGTCCACGTCAGGTCGACGTTCTGCTGCTGCAGATCGACCGTCGCGCCGGGAAGCAGCGGCTGGGCGCCGCCGGTCACGCCCGTCGGTGTCGCCGTCGCGAGCGTCACCGCCGGCATCACCTTGATCCGGACCGCGCCGGCCGCCACCGTCGAGGTCGCGAGCCGGTAGTCGGTTGTGACGGTCGGCGTCACCTGCGCCTGACCGGAACCGAGCTGGCGCACCGGCGTCCAGTCGGCCGTGCCAGCCGGCCGCTGCTCGAGCGTGACGCCGCTGAAGCCGCGGACGACGCTTGCCAGCGTCACCTTGCCGCCGTACGCGACCGGCGCCGCGGGCTGCGGCGGCGTCAGGGAGAGCAGGCCGACGGTGAACCACGTCGAGCGCAGCCCGATCGCGCCGCGCAGCTGCGTCGCGGCAACCGACGTCGGCCCGAGCGGCGTCGTCAGCTTCAGCTGCCCGACGCGGCCGGCCGCGTTCGGCGTCGTCGTCACGTCCGTCAGCGGCCCCTTCAGCTTCAGCGCCTTGAGCATCGCGTTTGCGGTTACCGGCACGGGGCCCCAGTTGTGGTACGGCGACAGTGCGTCGTACGGGTCGGGGACGGAAACGAGGTACGGCAGCGCGGTTCCGGTCCAGTCGGCGCTCGACTCCGTCTGGCCGCCGGACGTGGAGGAGAAGAACGTCTTCGCGACGGCGCCGTCGTAGAGCACGACCTTGCCCTTCGTCGCGTTCACCGCGGCCGTCGTCGAGGCGGATTCGTGGGTGACGCCGAGGTACATCTGGCTGCGCGTGTCGGAGTAGACGTCGAACGGCGCGCCGACCGCGCGCGTCGCGAGCGCGTAGGAGCGTGCGGCGACGGCCTGTGCCTTCAGCGCCTCCGGCGCCCAGCTCGCCGGCATCTCGGACGGGACGACACCCCAGAGGTACTGCTCGAGCCCGACGATGTCGATCGCGCGTAGCTTCCCGTCGACGACGTCGACGAGGATCCGGCCGCGGTACGTCTTGCCGAGTGTCAGGGAGGAGCCCCGGCCCGGCGTGAAGGTAAGCGGCGCCGGCCACTTGAGCTTCGGCGTGTACGTGGACGTCCCGGCCGCGAGCGTGTGCTTCCGCCGGTTGCCGTCGACGACGGTGAACGGCGCCGTCGCACCGATCGTCAGCTTCTTCTTGCGGTCGGCGAGCAGGACGCGGATCGTCCGCGCCGGGGCCGGGCCGAGCGTCGTTCCCGGGTAGTAGTGCGCGAGGATCTGGTCGTAGGTGGCGCCGTGCTGCGCGTACCCGTAGGCGCCGTACTGGCTCATGCCGACGCCGTGGCCCCAGCCGTGTCCGCTGAAGACGAGGAGGGCGCCGGAGCCCGCCGGCGCCTGGAAGCAGGAGGTCGAGCAGACCGAGCCGGCGCGCGCGGAGCCCGCCGCGACGGCCGCGAGGAGCAAACAGAGGAGAACCGGGCGGTAGCGCGTCATCGAACGACCCGCACGCAGCGGGAATCCAAGCTAGCAGAGGGTTTTCGCGATCGACGGTTCGTTTCATCCCTCCGGGGAATCGCTCCCCGATGGCAGTGAGGGAGGGGCTGCTGCCCGACCGCTACGAGCAGCCGGAGACGATCGGCCGCGGCGGGATGGGCCAGATCTACCGCGCGACCGACCGGTCGCTCGGCCGAGACGTCGCGATCAAGGTCCTCGACGACCGCTACGCCCGCGACGACAACATCCGCGGCCGTTTCACCCGCGAGGCGCTCGCCGCCGCGCGGCTCTCCGGCAACCCGAACATCGTCACGATCTACGACGTCGGCGAGCATCTCGAGCGCCCCTTCATCGTCATGGAGTACCTCGAGGGCGGCTCGCTCGAGCAACGCCTGCGACGCGGCGGCCCGGTGCCGACCCGCCAGGCGCTCGAGTGGCTCGAGCAGACGGCCAATGCACTCGACGCCGCCCACCGCGCCGGCGTCGTCCACCGCGACGTCAAGCCCGCCAACCTGCTGCTCGACCGGCACGGCCACGTCAACGTCGCCGACTTCGGGATCGCCTCGGCGGCCGGGTTGGGCTCACTGACCCAGACGGGGACGGTGCTCGGCACCGCGTCCTATCTCGCACCGGAGCAGGCGCGGGGCGAGCGGTCGACGCCGGCGAGCGATCTCTATGCGCTCGCGGTCGTCGCGTTCGAGCTCTTCACGGGCCACCGTCCGTTCGAGGCGGACAGCGTCGCGGCGGAAGCGGCCGCCCACGTCACCGGTGAGGTGCCGTCGGTCTGCGATGTCGATCCGGACGCGCCGTGCGAGCTCGACCCGGTGTTCGCGAAGGCGCTGGCGAAGGATCCGGGAGCGCGCTACTCGAGCGGCGCCGAGTTCGTCGCCGCGTTGCGCGCCTCGCTCGAGCAGGCCGCCGGGCAGACGCGGGTCGGCGCCCTCGCGCCCGCCGCCGCAGCGGTCGCGACGCGCCGCGAGCGGGGCTGGCTGCTGCCGCTCCTGCTCGGTGCGCTCCTCGCGGGTGGGATCGCGCTCGCGGTGGCGCTGACCCGCGGCGGCTCCCCGGACGCCGCGAAGCCGCAGCCGGTGCGCGTCACCACTGCTGTCAAGACGGTGACGGCGCAGAGCCAGACGGTCGTCCGGACCGTCGTCACGACGGCGCCGGCACCGACCACGCAGTCCGCGCCGCCGACGACGTCGGCCCCGTCGTCCGGCGTCGGCGGCGACCCTGTCGCCGAGAACGACCGGGCATGGTCGATGATGCAGAACGGCGACTACAACGGCGCCCTGCCGCTGCTGCAGGACGCGCAGGCGCAGTTGAGCGGCCAGGGAAGCCTCGCCGAGGCGTACACGGACTACAACCTGGGCTACACGCTGACGCAGCTCGGGCAGTGCGACGCGGCGCTGCCCTACCTGGAGCGGTCGTGGGCGTTGCAGCCGGGGCGGAAGGAAGTCCGCGAGGCGATCAAGCAGGCGAGGAAGTGCTGAGCCGCTCGCCGTACTGCCGCTCGTAGTACTCCCGGAACTCGCCCGACTTGATCGGCTCCCACCACGCGCGGTTCTCGCGGTACCAGTCGACGGTCGTGCGGAGCCCGACGTCGAACGTCGTCTCGGGGGCCCAGCCGAGCGAGCGCAGCTTCGAGGTGTCGACCGAGTAGCGGCGATCGTGCCCGGGCCGATCGTCGACGCGGCGCAGCAGCGCCCGGTCGGCGCCCGTCAGCTCGAACAGGAGCTCGGCGACGTCGATGTTGTAGCGCTCGTCGCCGCCGCCGATGTTGTAGATCTCACCCGTCCGGCCCTCCCGCAGCACGAGCTCGATGCCGGCGCAGTGGTCCTCGACGTACAGCCAGTCGCGCACCTGCTTCCCGTCCCCGTACAGCGGGACGGGCTCCCCGTCGAAGAGATTCGTCACGAAGAGCGGGATGAACTTCTCCGGGTACTGGTTCGGGCCGTAGGTGTTGGAGCCGCGCGTGATGGAGGCGTCGACGCCGTAGGTGCGGACGTAGGCCGGGATCAGCAGCTCGCCGGCCGCCTTCGCCGCGCTGTACGGGCTCGACGGGTTGAGCGGGTCGGCTTCGTTCGAGGAGCCGCCCGCCTCGAGGTCGCCGTACACCTCGTCGGTCGACACCTGCACGAGCCGCTGCCCGCTCGCGCGGATGTGCTCGAGCAGCGTCTGCGTGCCGTGGAAGTTCGTCCGGCCGAACTCCTCGGCCGAGAGCACCGAACGGTCGACGTGCGTTTCGGCCGCGAAGTTGACGATCGCGTCGCAGCGCTCGGCCGCGCGCGCGACGTCGGCGGGCGCGGCGATGTCGCCGTGGTGGAACTCGACGTCGTCCGGCAGGTTCGCGCGGTTGCCGGAATAGGTGAGCTTGTCGAGCACGACGACGTCGTCGCCGCCGCGCAGGAGCCGCTTCACGAAGTGCGAGCCGATGAACCCGGCGCCGCCTGCCACGAGGATCCGCATGGGCCTAGGTTAGTCTCACGCCCGACCGAGACAAGAGGAGCGACGCATGGCGCAGATCGAGAGCAAGGACCGCGCGACTTCCGACCCGAAGGTGCGCAAGGACGTCCTGAAGCAGGTCGACGAGCAGGGGATCGAGGACGTGCTCCTCTGGTTCACCGACCTCGAAGGGCACCTCAAGAGCTTCTCGATCACGACGCGAGAGCTCGAGGACGCGCTCGACGACGGGATGGGCTTCGACGGCTCGTCCGTCACCGGCTTCAACGCGATCGAGGAGTCGGACATGGTCGCGATTCCCGATCCCGGCACCTACCGCGTGCTCCCCGACGGCAAGACCGGCCGCATGATCTGCGACGTCGTCACGCCTGACGGCGAGCCGTACGAGGGCGACCCGCGGCACGTGCTGCGGCGTGCGCTCGAGCGGATGTCGTCAATGGGGTTCGACACCTTCAACGTCGGCCCGGAGGCGGAGTACTTCCTCTTCCGCGACGAGAAGGGGACTGAGACGCTCGACGAAGGCGGCTACTTTGCGCAGACGACGCTGGACGCCGCGACCGACGTGCGGCGCGACACGATCCGCGCGCTCGAGTCGATGGGGATCCCGGTCGAGTATCACCATCACGAGGTCGGCCCGTCGCAGCACGAGATCGACATCCGCTTCGCGCCGGCGCTCGACATGGCCGACTACATGCTCACGTACCGCCTCGTCGTCAAGGAGGTCGCGAAGCAGCACGGCTATCACGCGACGTTCATGCCGAAGCCGCTGTTCGGCGAGAACGGCTCGGGCATGCACACGCACCAGTCGCTCTTCACCGGCGGCCGCAACCAGTTCTTCGACAACGACGACCCTTGGCACCTCTCGGCGAACAGCAAGGCGTTCATCGCCGGGCAGCTGCGGCATGCGCGCGAGATGGCGGCGGTGTTCGCGCAGTGGGTGAACTCGTACAAGCGACTCGTGCCGGGATTCGAGGCGCCGGTCTACGTGGCGTGGTCGCAGCGCAACCGCTCGGCGCTGATCCGGATCCCGCTCTACAAGCCGGGCTCCGAGCAGGCGACGCGCGCCGAGATCCGCTGCCCCGATCCGGCGTGCAACCCGTACCTCTTGTTCGCGACGCTCCTCCACGCCGGGCTGGACGGGATCGAGCAGGGCTACGAGCTGCCCGAACCGATGGAGACGAACCTCTACCACCTGACGCCGGAGCAGCGCCGGGAGCGGGGTGTGACGTCCCTGCCCGAGACGCTCGGTGAGGCGATCGACGAGCTCTCCCGCTCGGAGCTGATGAAGCGGGTGCTCGGCCCCCACATCTTCGACCGCTACGTCGAGCTGAAGCGGAAGGAGTGGGACGAGTACCGCGTCCAGCTGACCGACTGGGAGATGAAAAAGTACTTGGCCGTCCTCTAGCCCTAAGGCCTGCCGTTTGTCATGATCGACAGCGGCGCGCGTTCTGCGGACGCGCGCCCAACTGACGGCCGACCGCGGGGCACGAGAGTGCCTCGTGGTCGTTCTGGGGCCGGCGCGAAACGCCTCGCGTTGCGCGCCGTAGAGGCGGACTTCCGCGCCGCCGAGAGCGCGGTCTCGGCGGCGCTTCGGGCAAGAGGCCGGTTGCTTCGGGACCGGCCAATGGCGCCTTGCGCGCGCGGCCTGCGGCCGGGCGCGCTGCGGAGCCTCCGGCTACGCCTCGCTGACGCTTCGTCGTAGCCTCCGGCCTCGGCGGCTGCGCAGGCCGCGCGACCGAACGCCGTGGGGGCGATGCGTTCCGGCTCGGTGCCCAGACGCACGCCCATCTCGATTCTCGTTCCGCCATCCCTCAGTTGATCGTGAGCGATCAGCGTCCGGGAGCAGCACGCACTAGGCTCGATTCCCTTGAAGGTCAACATCCGAACGATCACTGTCGGGAACAATCACGCCGCCGCCGGCGACCCGGCGAGGGTCGCCGAGTATCACCGCTGGCTCTTGGAGAATCCCGATCTCGACCTGCCGCCGATCGACGTTCGTCCAAAGGCGAACGACACCTACCGGATCTACGACGGGCGGCACCGGTTCCTCGCCTACGTGCTGGCCGAACGGGAAGAAATACCGGTTTTCTTCGGTACTGAGCAGCCACCGGCGCGGGCGTAGAGCGGGACTCTCTCCGCCATGAGCGGCGCGCGAGCCGATCGCGGGAGTTTGGCCAGAGCCGGAGGCTAGGGCGACGCGCAGCGAGACCTAGCCGGAGGCCTCCGGCCGTCGGCCCGGCCGCAGGCCGCGCCGACCCGGGCGCATTGGCCGGACCGAAGAAGCGGGCCCGACCGCGTGGAGCGCTGCCGAGACCGCGCTCTCGGCAGCGCGGAACTCCTTGTCCACCGCGAGTTCCTCGTCAGAGGAACGAGCGACCTAGAGGAACGAGCGGATGTTCTCGCGGTCGACCCGGAGGCCGATGACGCCGCTGGTGCCGTCGATCTGGTCGATCGTGTCGGCGGGGACGAGGCGGCGGCGGCGCGAGAAGAGGCCGGACTTGACGGAGAGGGCGTCCGGGACGTCGGGCGCGGTGCCGTACATCGGGCACTCGACCTTGCCGACCAGGCGGCCCTGGCGGTCGGCGACGATGTAACCCGTCGTCCGGCGGAGGTCGATTGCGATCGCGCTCACGTTGGCGACGGTATTCCCGGCCTGCGGCGGAAATCCTAAGCCACTCGTAAAGCTTTCGTTAATCCGCGGATCGGCGTCGAGAGCGGTCATCGCGGGTTCAACGTTCCCCGACCGCTAACCGTTACGCGTCGACCAGTCTTCGAGGATGTCGAGCGCGCGGTGCACGTCGGCCGGCGCGACGACGACGGTCAGCTCGCGCGCCGCCGAGCCGGGCTCAGCCCGCGCGACGCAGTCGCAGTCGATCCCGTGTGCTCGCAGCTCCTCACACGCGCGCTCGCCCTCGCGCGCAGTGCGCACGACCCAGACCGCTGCGTCTATGCCGGCCGCCAGACCATCAGCACGAGGATCGCCAGCACGAGCAGCGCGCTCAGGTAGCTGAAGATCAGCGACGGGCGGTGTGCGACGAGCGCGCTCAGCTCCTCGTCCGGCTGATCGCCCGCGACGGCGAGCTCCTCGGCGCGGTACCGCGCCTGCCGCGCCGTCCTGCCGCCAATCGCGCCGAGCACGAGCGAGGCGAGCCAGAGACCGAGCGACGCGCGGATCCACGCCGGCGTCATCCCGTAGCCGAGATGCGAGGCGAGCGCCATCCCGAACGCGATCGTCAGGATCGCACCCGCCAGCACCAGCAGCACGCCGACCCGCGTCAGCCGCAGCAGCGTCAGGATCTCGCTCGGCCGCTCGCGCCTGAGCGCGCCGATTTGCAGCGTGCCGGCGACCGCCGCGCCAGCGAAGAAGCAGAACGCGCCGACGAGATGGAAGAAAAGGAGCCAGTGGTACGTGGTCACGCTCCCTACGATATTTGCGTGAGTGCAAGCGAGCGTCACCTCCGGCTCCTGACCGAGACGACCGCGGCCGTCAACTCGACGCTCGACCTCGAGGAGGTGCTGCACCTGATCGCGGAAAAGGTCGCCGCGGCGCTCGAGGCGGATGCGTGCTTCGTCTACCTCTACGACGAGCGGTCGGACGAGCTCGTGCTGCGCGCGACGCACGGGACGCACCTGAACGAGATGACGCGCCGGCCGCGCATGCGCCCGGGCGAAGGGATCACGGGCACCGCCGCCGCCGAGCGCGCGCCGGTGATGATCCCGTCTGCGGCGCACCTCGACCCGCGCTTCAAGCTCTTCGCGAACCTGCCGGAGGAGGAGTACGAGTCGATCCTCGCCGTGCCGATCCTCGCGCGCGGCGAGGCGCTCGCCGGTGCGCTCAACGTGCGCACGCGGCAGCCGCGCGCGTACGGCGAGACCGAGATCGAGCTGTTGACGTCGATCGCCGACCAGGTCGCGCAATCCCTCGTCCACGCACAGCTCTACGCGCAGGCGCAACGTCGCGTCGTCGAGCTCGAGGCGCTCGCGCGGATCAGCGAGGCAGTGTCCGAGTCGCTCTATCTCGAGGAGTCGCTCGAGGCGATCGTCGAGACCACGATGGATGCCGTCGCCGCAACGGGTGCCGCACTCGTGCTCGAGGACGGCCGGATCGCGTGGCCCGAGGGCCGTGCCGGCAAGCACGCGGTGCGGACGCCGCTGCGCTGGAAGCGGCGGATCATCGGCGAGCTCGTCGCCGACCGCGACTCACCGTTCTCCGACGACGAGCGCGCGCTCCTCGAGGCGATCGCGCACCACGCGGC
>DASXWV010000136.1:0-24746 GCA_036503495.1 Gaiellaceae bacterium | reverse complement strand
ACTCCTCGAGCCGCGCGACGTACTGCGGCCGGCAGTTCGCGTCGCCGATCGAGTTCAGGTGCAGCTCCCACTCGGTCACGCCGAGCCGGCGCAGCAGCTCCACGTAGAACTGCAGCACCTCCGCGTCGAGCGCCGGGTCGTCCGAGCCGATCGCCTCCAGCGAGAGCTGCCAGTGCTCGCGATAGCGGCCTCGCCCGGGCCGGCCGTAGCGGTACATGGGCGCGATCGTGTACGCCTTCACGGGCTGCGGCTCCTGGGCGAGCCCGTGCTCCACGTACGCGCGCGCGATCGGGGCCGTTCCCTCCGGGCGCAGGGTCAGCGAGCGACCGCTGCGGTCCTCGAAGGTGTACATCTCCTTGTGCACGACGTCCGACGCCTCACCCGACGTCCGCTCGAAGAGCGCCGTCTCCTCGAACCCGGGCGTCTGGATACGGCTCCAGCCGTAGAGCGCGGCGAGCTCCTCGATCGTGCGGACGACGTGCCACCACAGGTGATCGTCCGGCAGGACGTCGTGCGTCCCGCGCGGCGCCTGAAACGCGGGCGCCACTTACGCCTCGGCGGCGCGCAGCTCGGCGAGGAACGGGTTGCGGTCGAGCTCGCGGCCGAGCGTCGTCTGTGGTCCGTGCCCCGGGTAGACGACCGCGTCGCGGTCGAAGCGCTCGGCGACCGACCGGACGGAGGCGAGCAGCGTGTCCCAGTCGCCTCCGGGGATGTCGACGCGGCCGACCGAGCCGGCGAACAGCAGGTCACCGCTGAAGAGGCAGCCGTCGGCGGCGTACGCGATGTGCGCCGGCGAATGGCCCGGAATCGGCACGACCTCGAAGTCGATGCCGGCGACGCTGACGGTCTCCCCGCCCTGCAGCACGTGGTCGGGCGTGTACGGGCGGCCGGGGAAGGTCGCAGGCGCGAAGTCGCGGTACTGCTCGAGCAGCATGCGCTCGCCCTCCGGCATGTAGACCGGCGCCCCGGTTCCCTCCGCGAGGTCGGCGACGCCGCCGAGATGGTCGTAGTGACCGTGCGTGATCAGGATCGCCGCGCAGCGCGCGCCCATCTGCGCGAGCTCGAGCCGCAGCTGCGACGCGTCGCCGCCCGGATCGACGACCGCGGCGTCGGCCGCGCCGCGCTGCGCGCGCACGATGTAGCAGTTCGTCTGGATCGGACCCAGCGGATACGTGTCGACGACGAGCGTCACGGGATCATCACGGGGGCGAGTGTAATCGGCAGCCTGTTCGGGCACTCCGTCAGTCGTGCAGCACTGGAACGTCAAGGAGTTCAGCGCAGCGGACGGATCGCGCTCGCCCGCGGTGCTTCATTCGCAGGAGGGCGAGTCGCGCGTCGTCGCGATCCACCTGCAGGCAGGGCAGGAGCTCGGCGACCACGAGGTCAAGGAGGCGGCGCTGCTCGTCGTCGCCGACGGGAGCGTGCGCATCGAGGCCGGCAGCGAGTCGATCGACGCCGGCGCAGGCACCGTCGTCCGCTTCGAGCCGCAGGAGCGGCACTCCGTCGCCGCGGCCGGTGAGGCACGCGTGCTGCTCGTGCTCGCGCCGTGGCCCGGCGAGGGCCACTACCGCGGCGAGCGGGCGGGCGCTACCGCTTCTTCTTCGCCGGACGCTGCGACGTAGCCGCGGAACCGCCGCCCGTCGCCAGCCGCGCCTGGTACCGCTTGTACGCGAAGCGGTCGATGAAGTACGTGAACGGAATGAAGAGCAGCGTGTAGACGACGGCGAGCGGGACGACGCGCAGGTAGTTGCCGCCCGCCGTCAGCGCGAACATCGCGAAGACGACGGCGCCGAGGAGCAGCCCGCGCTTGCCGGCACGGTTCCACGACGGCGGCTGCGGCTCGCGGCGCCCGCCGCGCTGCGGCTGCTTCTTGGCGCTCGCCGTGGCGCCGGCCGGCTTCGCGCCGTTCGATCGCTCCCTCTTGCCCTGCTCCGCCTCGAGGAGCTCGGGCGGCGGCTCGTCGAGCTCGTTCCCCTCTGCGTCGAGGTAGACGAACTCGTACTGGTGCCGCTTCGATTTCAGGTCGCGGCGCCGCTGCTTCCTCGTCGGCATGGGATCAGGTTAGCTCGCCGCGGACGACCGTCTGGATCACGACATCGCCGCCGAGGTGGTAGGCGAGGTACCGCCAGTCGGGTGCGTCCAGCAGCGCGACGTCGGCGGCGAAGCCGGGTGCGAGCCGCCCGATCCGGTCGGCCCGGCGGAGCACATGCGCCGCGTTGACGGTGACGGCGCAGAGCGCCTCGGCGGGCGACAGCTTCAGCTGCGTCGCGGCGAGCGAGCAGACGAGCGGCAGGCTCTCGCAGAACGCGCTCCCCGGATTGAAGTCGGTCGCGAGCGCGACCGCCGCTCCCGCCTCCACGAGCGCGCGCGCCGGCGCCATCGGCCGGCCGAGAAAGAGCGCGCTCGCCGGCAGCAGCACGCCGACGACATCGCTCGCCGCGAGCGCGCGCACGCCCTCGTCGCCGGTCGCCTCGAGATGGTCGACGGAGCGCGCGCCGAGCTCGACCGCGAGCGGGATCGCGCCCTGCTCGGTGAACTGGTCGCCGTGCAGCCGCAGCGCAAGCCCGGCCTCCGCACATGCCGTCAGATAGCGCCGCGCCTGGTCGACGTCGAACGCGCCGCGCTCCAGAAAGACGTCGGCGGCCTCCGCCGCGCGCGCCGCGTGCGGCAGCACCTCGGCGAGGGCGAAGTCGAGGTAGGCGTCGGCGTCACCCTCGAACTCGGGCGGGACCGCGTGCGCGCCGAGCCAGGTCGGGATGCCGCCCGCCACGCGGACCGCGCGCAGCGACGCGAGCTCGGTGTCGCGGTCGAGGCCGTAGCCCGACTTCCCCTCGAACGTGGTCGTGCCGTGGCGCCGCATCCACCGGGCGTGGCGCGACGCGGCCGCGTACAGCCCGTCCTCGCCGGCGATCCGCGTCGCGCGGACGGTCGAGAGGATGCCGCCGCCCGCCGCGTGCAGGTCCTCGTAGCCCGCGCCGCCGGCGCGCAGCGAGAACTCGTCGACACGGTCGCCGCCGAACGCGGGATGCGTGTGGCAGTCGACGAGCCCGGGGATCGCGCAGCGGCCGCGGCCGTCGAGCTCGCGGACGTCGCCGTCGAGCGGCTGCAGGTCGCTCATCGCCCCGACGGCGGTGATCGCATCGCCGTCGCAGAGGACGTAGCCGTTCTCGATCACGTCGACCGCACCGAAGGCGTCGCCGCGGAGCGGCGCGTCGCGGCCCGCAGGCGTCGCCACCTGCGCGAGGTCGCGGATCAGGAGCCGGTTCACACGCGCTTCGGCGTCTGCGGCACCTTCAGCCCACCACGTTCGGCGGTGTCGAGCGCCTCGGGGTAGCCCGCGTCGACGTGCCGCATCACACCCGTGCCGGGGTCGGTCGTCAGCACGCGCGCGAGCCGCTCCGCCGCGTCGTCGGTGCCGTCGGCGACCACGACCATGCCCGCGTGGATCGAGTTGCCGATGCCGACGCCGCCGCCGTGGTGCACGCTCACCCACGTCGCGCCCGCTGCGACGTTGACGAGGGCGTTGAGGATCGGCCAGTCGGCGATCGCGTCCGAGCCGTCGCGCATCGCCTCCGTCTCGCGGTACGGCGACGCCACGGAACCTGCATCGAGGTGATCGCGCCCGATCACCACCGGTGCCTTGACGGCGCCGCTCCGGACGAGCTCGTTCATCGCGAACCCCGCCTTGGCGCGGTCGCCGTAGCCGAGCCAGCAGATCCGCGCCGGCAGGCCCTGGAACGCGACGCGCTCCGGTGCGAGCTCGAGCCAGCGCTGCAGGAGCGGGTCGTCCGGGAAGAGCGTGCGCAGCTCCGCGTCGATCGTCGCGATGTCGGCCGGATCACCGGACAGCGCCGCCCAGCGAAATGGCCCGATGCCGCGACAGAACAGCGGCCGGATATAGGCCGGGACGAAGCCCGGGTATGAGAAGGCCTCGCTTACACCGCCGTCGCGGGCCTCACCTCGCAGGTTGTTGCCATAATCGAAAACATACGCGCCGCGCCGGACGTACTCGAGCATCCCTTCGACGTGCGCGACGATCGACTCGCGCGCGCGCCGCAGGTACTCGTCGGGATCCGACGTGCGCAGCGCGGTCGCCTCGTCGACGGTCAACCCGCGCGGCACGTAGCCGGTGAGCGGATCGTGCGCCGCCGTCTGGTCGGTGACGAGGTCGAAGTGCTCGCCGCGCGACGCGAGCTCGGGCACGAGGTCGGCCGCGTTGCCGAGCAGCCCGACCGAGAGCGGACGCCGTTCGGCGGCGGCGCGGCGGATCCGCGTGAGCGCGTCGTCGACCGAGTCGGCGGCCTCGTCGAGGTAACGCGTCTCGAGCCGCCGCTCGATGCGGTGCGGATCGACCTCGATGCAGAGGATCGCGGCGCCGGCCATCGTCCCCGCGAGCGGCTGCGCGCCGCCCATGCCGCCGAGGCCGGCGGTCAGGATCGTGCGGCCGCGCAGGTCGGACGAGCCGAAGTGCACCTCTCCTGCCGCGGCGAAGGTCTGGTACGTCCCCTGCAGGATCCCCTGCGAGCCGATGTAGATCCACGACCCCGCGGTCATCTGCCCGAACATCGTCAGGCCCTCGGCCTCGAGGCGCCGGAACTCGTCCCACGTCGCCCAATGCGGCACGAGCAGCGAGTTCGCGATCAGGACGCGCGGCGCGTTCTCGTGCGTCGTGAAGATGCCGACCGGCTTGCCCGACTGGACAAGCAGCGTCTCGTCGGCGCCGAGCTCGAGCAGCGACGCGACGATCGCACGCAGCGCGTCGTGCGAGCGCGCCGCCTTGCCCGAACCGCCGTAGACGACGAGCTCCTCGGGACGCTCCGCGACCTCCGGGTCGAGATTGTTGAGGAGCATGCGAAGCGGCGCCTCCGTCGACCACTGCCGGGCGTGCAGCTCGCTGCCGCGCGGCGCGTGCACCGACGAAAGGTCGCCGACGAGCGCCTCGACACGCGCCGCGAGCGACGCCGCGGCCGCGACGCTCACGCGAGCTCCCCCACTTCCGCCTCGACCGCCGCGAGCAACGCCCCGTCGCGGATCGCCGTCGCGACGGCCTCGATGTCCGCAGCGAGGGACCGGTCCTCCCGCAGCCGCGGCGACAGCTCACGGATGAACGCACGCGCGGCGCCGACGCCGGCACCCGGCTCGAGCGGCGCGTGGAACTCGACGCCCTGCGCGCCGGCGAGCAGCTCGATCGCGAGGCCGCGCTCGCAGTTCGCGAGCACCTGCCACGCCTTCAGGCCCGACGTGTTGCCCATCGAGACGTGATCCTCCTGCCCCGCGCTCGTCGGGATCGAGTCGACGGACGCGGGGTGCGCGAGCACCTTGTTCTCCGAGACGAGCGACGCCGCGACGTACTGCGGGATCATGAAGCCGCTGTTCAGGCCGCCGTCGGGAACGAGGAACGGCGGCAGGCCGTCGGAGAGGTTCGGGTTGACGAGCCGCTCGACACGCCGCTCGGAGATGTTCGCGAGCTCGGCGACGCCCATCGCGAGAGCGTCGAGCGCGAACGCGAGCGGCTGCCCGTGGAAGTTGCCGTTCGAGACGAGCGCGTCGTCGCCGACGAGCACGAGTGGGTTGTCGGTGGCTGCGTTCAGCTCGACCGACACGGTGTAGTCGGCGTAGTCGAGCAGGTCGCGCGTCGCGCCATGCACCTGCGGCGCGCAGCGCAGCGAATACGCGTCCTGGACGCGGTCGCACCAGCGATGCGCCTCGTTGATCGCCGACCCTTCGAGCAGCCGGAGGACGTTCGCGGCGGAGTCGCCCTGCCCGCGCAGCGGGCGCAGCGCGTGGATCTGCGGCAAGAACGCCGTGCGCGATCCCTGGAGCGCCTCGAGCGACAGCGCGCAGGCGATGTCGGCGGCGCGCGCCAGCCGCCGTGCGCGGACGAGGCCGAGCGAGAGGAACGCCGCCATGAACTGGGTGCCGTTGATCAGCGAGAGCCCCTCCTTGGCCGCCGGCCGGATCGGCGTCAGCCCGACCCGGTCGAGCGCGTCCGCGCCGGGCAGGCGCTCGCCGTCGACGAACGCCTCGCCCTCGCCGACGAGCGGCAGTGCGAGATGCGCGAGCGGCGCGAGGTCGCCCGAGGCGCCGACGGAGCCGCGCGACGGCACGACAGGGACGACGCCGCGCTCGAGGCACGCGAGCAAGAGCTCGACGGTCTCGACGCGCGCGCCCGACGATCCCTTGGCAAGCGTGTTCGCGCGGAGGAGCATCGCGGCCCGCACGATCTCGTCCGGGTAGAGGTCGCCGACGCCGCACGCGTGCGAGCGAAGCAGACGGAGCTGCAGCTCCTCGGTCAGCTCCTCCGGGATCGACGTCGAGACGAATCGCCCGAAGCCCGTGTTGATCCCATACGTGTGCTCGCTCGCGCCGTGCGCGGCGCGCTCGACGAGCTCGCGTGCGGCACGCATCTTCTCGCGCGCCGCGTCGGAGAGCGCCGCGTGCCCGCGCTCGACGGCGACCGCCCAGACGTCCGCCACCGTCAGGTCGTCGCCGGTGAGGCCGATTGCAGCCTCCACAGCCACGAGTCGAGCCTAGCCCAGCAGTCGCAGCTCCAGAAGCCGCGAGGCGTCGAAGCCGTCGATCCGCAACGCGGTGCCCGCGGCGGCGGCAGCTGCGCCGGCCGGCATCAGCCCGACGAGCTCGGCGCCGTCGACGGAGACACCGCGGACGGCCGCCTCGCGCTCGACGGCCGCGACGATGTCGTGCAGCGCCGCCGCCTCCCAGTCCTCGACGTTCATCGAGACCTGCGCCCTCCCCGCTCGCGGCAGGTCGAGCCCGAGCGCCCGCACGCCCGGGAAGCCGCCGCCGCGCTCGCGGATGACGGCGGCGATCTCGCGCGCGGTCTCGACCGTCGCGCCGGCGAGGTTGACGTTGAAGGCGATCAGCGGCCGGCGCGCGCCGACGATGACGCCGCCCGCCGACGGGTCGAGCGTCGCCGGCCCGAAGTCGGGCGCGAGCTCGCCGGCGTCGAGCCGCTCCTGCAGCTGCGCCGCGCCGCCGCGGCGGAAGAACGCCGGGCCGCGGCCGTCGCCGAGCTCCGCGTAGAGGAATACCGGCAGGCCGAGCTCGTCGCCGATCCGGCGTGCGAGCGTCAGCGCGGCCGCGCGTGCGCGCTCCATGTCGTCGGGCCGGATGGGGACGAGCGGGACGACGTCGGCGGCGCCGATGCGCGGATGCACGCCTTCGTGCAGGCGGAGGTCGATGCGATCGCGGGCGCAGGCGATCCCCGCGAGCAGCGCGTCGACGAGCGACGCGTCGTCGCCGACGAGCGTGAAGACGGAGCGATTGTGATCCTCGTCGCTGTGGACGTCGAGCAGCCGCGCGCCGGCGCCGAGCGCGGCGGCGAGGGCGTCGATCACCGCACCGTCGCGACCTTCCGAGAAGTTGGGGACGGCTTCGAGCGGGAGCTCAGGCGGCACGACGACATTCTTCGCAGATCTGCGCGGGCACGAGGCCGAGGCGCATCCCGACGAAGAACATCCGGCAGCCGATGCAGACGCCGAAGCCCGCCTCGAGCGACGCGAAGACGGCGAGCACGCCGACGAGGACGAGCGCGGCCGTGTGCGCGCCGGCGCCGAACCAGAGACCCGTGGCCGTGAGCGTGAAGAGCGCGCCGATCGTCTGCGCGAACCGCTTGGCCGGGCCGGGCGAGTAGCGCGGCGCGACCGGGAGCCGGGGCGTGACGACGCGCGTCGCGAGGAGGGCGAGCGGGGAGAGCGTCGGGCCGGTCAGCGCGCGCGCGACGAAGCCGTACGCGAGCACCGGGATCAGCCACCCCTGCTGGAATGCGACCGCCACGACGGCGAGGACGGCGACGACCGCCGCGACCGTGCGCGCGGACGTGTCGTTCACGGGATTCGGAAACGAGAAGAGCTCCTTCATGACCACCCGAAAGTCAGCGTATCGGTCGCTCTCGTCGCTCCAGCGCGACACGGCGCGCTGCCGCGCGTGCGTCGAGGCCGGCTTCGCGCTCGAATCGCTGCCGGTGCGCGCACCGTCGTCCGGGCAGCGCGCCTATATGTACGGACAGGCACCGGGGATCGTCGAGGGCCAGGAGCGGCTGCCGTGGCGCGGCCGCGCCGGCCAGACGCTGCGCCGCTGGCTCGAGCTGGACGAGGCGACGTTCTACGCGACGTTCTTCTGCGCTTCCGTCACGCGCTGCTATCCCGGCCGCGCCGCCTCCGGCCGCGGCGACCGCACGCCGACCCCGCGCGAGCAGGAGCTCTGCGAGTTCTGGCGGGACTGGGAGCTCGAGCTCCTGCGGCCGCAGCTGATCGTTACCGTCGGCGGGCTCGCCCTGAAACGGCTGCTCGGCCGCTCGGACATGACGAAGTGCATCGGCGGCGTCTTCGAATACGGCGGCGTGCCGGCGATCCCGCTGCCGCACCCGTCGGGGGCGAGCAGCTGGCCCTACCTGCCGACGAACAAGCGAAAGCTCGACACGGCGCTGGCGCTCGTCAGGGACGAGCTCGCACGGCTCTGAACCAGCCGCGGTCGCGGTCGAGCCAGCGATCGAGCACCCAGCCGCACTCGGCGAGCGCGGCCGCGAGCTCCCCCTCGTCGGCGAAGACGCGCATCGCGAACGCGTGTGACCAGCCACCCTCGTAGAAGACCTCGCCGTGCACGACGCCGTCGTCGACGCCGTCGATGCGAAGCGACGCCGACGACGCCGGGCTCCAGGCGAGCGGCAGGGTCTCGACGACGACCACGTCCGCGTGGCGCGTGCACGTATCGAGGAACTCGCGGCGCTGCGGCGGTTCGACCGTCAGCAGATTGCTGAGGAGGAGCGCAGCGTCGAAGCGGCGCCCGAGGTCGAGGCCCTCGATGTGCGTGTGCACGGTCTCGGCATCGCGGACGTGCTCGAGCATCTCGGCCGACTCGTCGACGGCGACGACGTCGTAGCCGAGCCGGACGAGCTGGCGGGTGACGCGTCCGGCGCCGCATCCCAGTTCCAACAAGGTCGCCGGCGGCGGGACCGCGCGCGCAACGAGCTCGCCCTCGCCGCGGTCTTCGAGACGAGCGTAGAAGTCCACGGGGCTGCCGTCGGGCGCAACACTCACGCCGATAGCCTGACACGCCATGAGCGCTGTCCCGTACCGGAGGACGTTCACGCGGCTGCTCGGGTTCCTCCGCCCGTACCGCGTCGGCCTCGTCGTCTCGATCGTGCTCGCGGTCGGCTCGCAGGCCGCGCAGATCGCCCTCGTCTGGGTGACGGGCCGCGACGTGATCGACCGCGCGGTCCTCCGCCATGACACCCACCGCCTCTGGTGGACGATCGTCGCGATCGTCGGGCTCGGCATCCTGCGCGCCGGGCTGATGGCGGCGCGGCGCCTGCTCTCCGGGCAGATGGCGCTCGACGTCGAGATGGACATGCGGAGCGGGCTGTACGCGCACCTCGTCCGGCTGTCCTTCGGCTTCTACGACCGTCACCAGACCGGCCAGCTGATGTCGCGCGCGTCGGTCGACCTGCAGGGCGTCCGCTTCTTCCTAGGCTACGGGCTCATCTTCTTCTTCCAGAACGCGCTGACCGTGCTCTCCGTGACCGTCGTCCTCTTCTTCGTCGAATGGAAGCTCGCGCTGATCGTGCTGGCGGTGACGCCGCTGCTCGTGCTGCTCGCGTACCGGTACAGCCACGTGTCGCATCCGACACTGCGCGACGTGCAGCAGCGGCTCGCCGACGTCGCAACGGTCGCCGAGGAGAACATCGTCGGCGTGCACGTCGTCAAGGCGTTCGCACAGGAGCCGGCAGAGCAGCGGAAGTTCGTGCACCGCTCGGAGCGCGTGTTCGATCAGACGGTGCGCGCGAACCGCCAGCGTGCGACGTACGTGCCGCTGATCTCGTTCGTGCCGATGCTCGCGCAGGCGGCGGTGCTGCTCCTCGGCGCGCGGATGGTCGCGCACGGGACGCTGTCGGTCGGCTCGTTCGTCGCGTTCAACCTCTATCTCGGCATGCTCGTCCTGCCGCTGCGCGCGCTCGGCATGTGGGTCGGACAGGCGCAGCGCGCAACCGCGGCGGGCGAGCGCATCTTCGAGATCATCGACGAGCCGGAGGAGATCGCCGACGCGGCGAGCGCGCAGCCGCTGCCGCCGGGTGGCGGCACGATCCGCTTCGAGCACGTGTCGTTCGGCTACGCGGAAGAGCGCCTGGTGCTGCGCGACGTCGAGCTCGAGATTCCCGCGGGCCGGACGGTCGCGCTGATCGGGCACACGGGATCCGGCAAGACGACGCTGACGTCGCTCGTCCCGCGCTTCTACGACGCGACGTCGGGACGCGTGCTCGTCGACGGCGCCGACGTGCGCACCGTGCAGTTGGCGTCGCTCCGCGCCGCGATCGGCGTCATCTCGCAAGATCCGTTCCTCTTCTCGGCGACGGTGCGCGAGAACATCGCCTTCGGTCGCGCCGACCTGGGCGATGACGAGGTGGCGCGCGCCGCCGCCGCGGCGCAGGCGCACGAGTTCATCGAGCGGCTGCCGAACGGCTACGACACGGTGATCGGCGAGCGCGGGATCACGCTGTCGGGCGGCCAGCGGCAGCGGATCGCGATCGCCCGCGCGCTCGCCGTCGACCCCAGGATCCTGATCCTCGACGACGCGACGGCGTCGGTCGACGCGACGACCGAGGCGAAGATCCGCGCCGGGCTGCGGGAGGCGATGGAGGACCGGACGACGCTGATCATCGCGCACCGCCTGTCGACGATCGCGCTCGCCGACGAGATCGTCGTCCTCGACGACGGCCGCGTCGCCGCACGCGGGACGCACGACGAGCTGCTGCACTCGAGCCCCGTCTACCGCGAGATCTACGAGCACGGCCTGCTCGAGGCCGAGTTCGCATCGCGCGTCGAGGAGCGTGGCGCGGCGTGACCTCGCTCACGTTCCTGGGGCGGCGCTCACGTCGCACGCCATCGTCCGCCGCGACGGGGACAGTACGTTCGGGTACGGACTCGGCGCGGCGGACCTCGGCGGGTGGCGTGAGCGTCGTCAGCCGTCTGCGGAGCGCCGCGTCGCGGCGCGGGAGCGGAAGGCGGCCAGGGGCGTGAGGGTTCATCAGCCGGGCGGCCACTTGATGGAGCGGCGCGGCGGCGAGGTCGACGACTGGTCGTGGACGCAGACGCGCCGCCGGCTCGGGCTGCTCTGGCAGCTGACGATTCCGTACCGCCGCCGCACGGCGCTGTCGACGGTGTCGCTGCTCGCGGCGACGGCGACCGCCCTCGCGCCGCCCTACCTCGCGAAGCTGGCCCTCGACGACGCCGTCCGCGGCCAGGGCGGCACACGGCTCGTCGTGGTGGTGGCGCTCTTCGTCGCCGCAGGCCTCGCGAACTGGGGGATGACGTACGCCGAGACGTACTTCACCGGCTGGGTCGGCGAGCGGATCCTCGCCGACCTGCGCAACCGGCTCTTCGCGCACCTGCAGGACCTCTCGCTCGGGTTCTACGAGCGCAACCGCGCCGGCATGATCATCAGCCGGCTGACCAACGACGTCGAGGCGATCGACCAGCTCGTCACCGACGGCGTCACGAGCCTCGTGCAGAACTCGCTGACGCTGATCGGCACCGCCGTCATCCTGTTCGTGCTCGACTGGCGGCTCGCGCTCGCGACGTGCGCGGTGCTGCCGCTGATGAGCATCGCGACGGCGATCTTCCGTACGCGCTCGGCGCGCGCGTACAGCCAGGTGCGCGAGCGCCTCGGCCTCGTGACGGCGACGCTCGCCGAGGACATCGCCGGCATGCGGGTCGTGCAGGCCTTCAACCGCGAGGAGCCGGCGTTCGCGAACTTCAAGCAGATCGCGCAGCGGTACCGCGAGGCGAACATGCAGACGGTCGTGCTGAACGGGATCTACTTCCCGACCGTCGACCTGCTCTCGACAGCGGCGCTCGCGATCGTGCTGGCGTACGGCGGCCACCTCTACTTCGGGCACACGCTCTCGCTCGGGACGCTGTTCGCGTTCATGCTGTACGTGAACAACTTCTTCGACCCGGTGCAGCAGCTGTCGCAGCTCTACAACACCTTCCTCTCGGCGACGGCGGCGCTCGACAAGATCATGGGCGTGCTCGACGAGCAGCCTCAGGTCGTCGACCGGCCCGGGGCCCGCGATCTACCCGCGATCGCCGGGCACGTCCGCTTCGAGACCGTGCGGTTCGCATACGGCCGCGGCGACGAGGTGCTGCACGGCATCGACCTCGACATTCCCGCCGGCACGACGGTCGCCCTCGTCGGCCACACCGGCGCCGGCAAGTCGACGATCGCGAAGCTGCTCGCCCGCTTCTATGAGCCGACGCACGGCCGGATCACGATCGACGACCTCGACCTGAACGACGTCACGCAGGCGTCGCTGCGCCGCCAGCTCGGCGTCGTGCCGCAGGAGGGATTCCTCTTCGCAGGGACGGTCGCCGAGAACATCGCGTTCGGGAAGCCGGCTGCGACGTCGGACGAGATCGTTCGCGCGGCCCGGACCGTCGGCGCGCACGAGTTCATCCTCCGGCTCGAGGACGGCTACGAGACGCAGCTCGGCGAACGCGGCTCGCGCCTGTCGCTCGGTCAACGGCAGCTCGTCGCCTTCGCGCGCGCGCTGCTCGCCGACCCGCGCGTCCTGATCCTCGACGAGGCGACGTCGTCGGTCGACATCGGCACGGAGCGGCGGATCGAGGAGGCGCTGCGCGTCCTGCTCGCCGACCGGACCGCGTTCATCATCGCGCACCGGCTGTCGACGATCCGCGACGCCGACCTGATCGTCGTCCTCGAGCACGGCCGCGTCGTCGAGCAGGGCTCGCACGACGAGCTGCTCGCGCGGCGCGGGCTCTACACGTCGCTCTACGGCGACTGGGCGGCCGACGTCGCGTAGTACTGCGTCATCTCGATCCGCTGCAGCAGGGTCGGGTGGTTCTCGATGAAGACGTAGTCCCACCACGGCGGATCGGGATCGTCGAGCGTCTCCGACGCGAACAGGCGGAAGAGCTGCCGGCCGGCGTGCGGGTCGCGTGTCGCTCGGAGCGCCGCCCAGTCCGCCTCGGACTCCATGTGCCGCGTCACGAGGTTGTTGATCGGCAGCTGAACGAACTGCAGCACGACCAGGACGAAGATCGCGAGCGGGACGGCGCCGGGGCGCCCCATGCCGCCACGGCGGCGGGCCGCGACCGCGATCAGGAACGTGCCGGGAAACGCAAAGAGCGCGTACCACCCGATCGCCTTCCAGATGTGCTGGTGCGCGAGATGGCCGAGCTCGTGCGCGAGCACGAAGCGATCCTCGCGCGCCGTGAACGGCGGCTCGATGATCGGCTTCCACAGGAAGACGCGGCGGCTGGCGCCGAGCCCGGTTGCGAAGGCGTTCGGCTCCTCGAAGCCGTCGAGCACGCGGACGGGCACGTGCCGCACGTGCTCGAGCCGCTCGAGCTTGCGGACGTCGGCGTGGTACGGCTTGCCGCCGAGCAGCCACGGCGAGACGAAGGCGAAGAGGATCGCGAGGCCGATGAAGGACGGCGCCGCCGGCAGCCACCACCAGTCGCCGATCCGCCGCGCAAACCCCATGACGATCGCGAGCGCCAGGCAGAGGAAGACGAACTCGACGCCAAGCGCGAGCCAGTTGCCGACCGTCACCTGCACGTAGCTGCCGCTCAGCCCGTAGCGGTGGCGCCACCAGACCTGGACGACGTCGAACGGCACCTGCGCGAGCCAGACCAACGCGAAGCCGAGCATCCCGAGGAGCATCCCCGTGCCGATCGGGCCGGCCGCGGACTCGCGCGCCCAGCGCCCGCCGTAGCGTGCGAAGACGCCGAGCACGACGAGCTGCACGACCGTCTTCGCGAGCCAGAAGAGCCGCTCGCCGCCGCTGTAGTCGATCGCGCGCTGCAGCACGCGCGGCGGGAACAGCGTGCGCGCGTCGAGGTGCGGCAGGTCATACGCCGGCAGCGACGAGCGCCAGAGCGCCCACGCGGCGAGCGCCCAGAGCACCGCCGCCGCCGCGACCGCGCCGACGGCGACGCCGCGCCTCACGCGGCGGTCAACTCGGGCTCGAACGGCTCGGGCTCGGGCACGTCCTCGCCCTCGAGCGGGCTCGCGTGCGGATACCGGTCGGTGACGAGATAGAGATAGGCGTTGAGCTGCGCCCCGTAGCGCAGCGCGTACGCGGAGAGGTTACGGAGGCCCCACGGCGCCGCGCCGGTGAAGAGCGCGACGAACCACGTGTAGACGGCGGCGAGGATCAGCGCCCAGCCGAGGCCGGCGTTGACGATCCATGCGGGGACGGCGAGGAAGATCCGGAACGCGGTCTTCCACCGGTTCTGGCGTTGCGGCTCCCCGGGCAGCATCAGGTCGAGCGGATAGACGCCCGGCGCGCCCGTGAAGCCCGGAAACGGGTTGGCCGCGAGGTACCCGAACGCGTAGACGTGCAGCTGGTACCGGACGAACGCGGTGAAGAAGCGGTGGAAGACGCGCGGCGGCGCGCCGGTGATGAGCGTCGCGAAGTAGTTGACGATGCCGAGCAGGACGGCGAGGACCGTCCAGAGCGCCAGCCAGACCAGATGCGGGATGACGAGCGGCAGCCGAAAGAACACCGTCAGGCGCGAGCGCCGGAGATCGTCGGCGTCGCCGACGAGGTGCACCGGGTGCCCCTCCGGCCGCGGCAGGCCCTCGAGGAGCGCCGTCGGATCGGCGCTCGGGTAGCGGTCGGTGACGAAGAGGAGGTACGCGAGGACCTGCGCGTTGTATCCGACGGCGTACGCGCCGGCGTCGCGGAGGCCCTTCGGCATCCGGCCGGTGACGAGGCTCGCGAACCAGCCGAGGAACGCGCAGAAGAACGCGAGCGCGCCACCGCCGCCGGTGCTGAACGTCCGCCCGCGCCGCGGCGCGGGGACCGAGACGCCGGCGCCGGCGAGCGTTGCGCTCAGCAGCAGCGCCGGCACGGCGAGGACGATCCGGACGAGCGTCTTCCAGCGCACTTGCTGCGCGGGGCCGGGCAGCGCCACGTCGACGACGTAGGCGCCGGGGTCGCCGACGAACGGCGGGTACGGGTTCGTCACGAGATACAGGTACGCGTTCAGGTGGAGCGTGTAGCGGATGTACCGCGCCAGGAAGCCGTGGAGCGCAGCGGGCGGGGCGCCGGTCGCGAGCGTCGCGACCCAGGTCACGATCGCGACGAAGAAGACGGCGATCGACCACAGGAAGACCCAGATGAAGTGCGGGATCGCGAGGAGGATCCGGAAGAAGACCGTCAGGCGGTTCCGGCGGAGGTCGTCCTCGATCGTCAGGCGGACCGGGCGGGCGTTCATGTGCATATCTATGACACGCATTTAGAGACCGAACCAGAATGAGCGACTGTGCCGCGCGCGGCCGCGCTAGGCCGCGCATCGCCGCGTCCTCGGTCGCGCCGATAGCTCGGCTATCGGCCCTGCGTCCTTGCGCTGCACTCGCCTATCGCGACCGCTCGACGAGCGTCATTCTGGTTCGGCCTCTTACACTCGGAACGTGGCCATCGACAAGGAGACCGCCGACCGGATCGACCAGCCCGCGTCGGAGGAGGCGGAGCGCGAAGCCCGGCTGACGCCCGCCGAAGCGGTCGAGCGGATGCGGATCAACGTCCCCGTCCGGGGCAACCGGAAGCTGCGGACGCTGGTCGAGCGGGTCAACGCCGACAAGCAGCTGAAGGGCTGGTGGCACGTCTCGAACGTGAACGCGGTCGCGCGGATGGAGATCAACGACCACTCGTGGGTGCACATCCAGATCGTCACGAACATCGCGCTCAAGCTCCTCCGCCAGCTGACGAAGCACCACGTCGAGACCGGGCTCGTGCGCGACTACGGGCTGACACAGGATGACGCCGAGGTCGTCGTCACGCTCGCAGCGCTCACGCACTGCATCGGCATGTCGGTGCACCGGCACGGCCACGAGGACTTCTCGCTGTTTCTCGCAGAGCCGAAGCTGCGCGAGCTGCTGGCCGGGATCTACGACGAGCCCGACCTGACGGTGATCGTCTCCGAGGTGCTGCAGGCGATCATCAGCCACCGTGCTGACGGGCAGCCGCTGACGATCGAGGCGGGCCTGATCCGCGTCGCCGACGCGCTCGACATGGCGAAGGGCCGCTCGCGCATCCCGTTCGAGCGCGGCCGCGTCTCGATGCACTCGCTGTCCGCGGCGGCGATCGAGGACGTGACGATCACCGACGGCGAGGAGCGGCCGATCGCAATCGAGATCCGCATGAACAACTCGTCGGGGATCTTCCAGGTCGACGGCCTGCTGAAGGCGAAGCTTCGCGGCTCCGGCCTCGAGCCGTACGTCGAGGTGGTCGCGCACATCGACACCGAGACCGAGCAGCGCCTGATCCAGACGTACCGGGTCGACTTGTAGGCCGCTACCATGCCGCCGACCCGTTGCGGGGTCGTCTAATGGTAGGACGCCTGACTCTGGATCAGGAAGTTGGGGTTCGAGTCCCTGCCCCGCAGTCAGAGTCCCGTCTCGGGCGCTTACGGGGCGACGCCGAAGACCCGCCGGTACAGCGCGATCCAATCGGAAGCGATTGCGTGCTGTGCCGACCGCAGGGATAGCTTCCCTGCGCAGACCAGGTCGTGGACCTTGTTCTCGAGCTTGTCCTTCGCGTGGTAGTTCGCGGGGCCGCTCCCGGGCTCCGGGAAGAGGTTCGCGATGTCGTTCGAGCCGCCGAGCTCGAGGCTGACGATGTGATCGATCTCGAGCGTCCGCGCGTATGACCTGACCGCCAGTCCGTATGCACGCTCGAGCTGCGCTTTCACGGACTGCGGCACGTTGCGTACCGCGCTCGTGCGGAAGTTGCCGGAGCAGATGACGCGCTTTGTGAGGCCGGAGGAGATCGCGCCCGGTGAGCAGCGGTGATCGGGGCGGACGTCGCGGTGGCACCCGTTCGTGGGCACCTGTCTCGCGAGCAGGACGGTCTTCCCGACGTCGAACAGCGGCGGCGGCGCTGCGGTGGCCGCAGTTGCGGTTGCCAGGCTCAGCGCGAGCCAAGCAACCGCACCTGTCGCCCTCATCAGTTCGCTGCGGCGGCCGCCCCGGCAACCACCGCATCGTCGTCGGCGCGGCGCTTGGATTCCTTGGCGCTCATCGCGATCCAGACGCCGAAGATCGCGTTCGCGGCGACCCCGATCGCGGCCTGCTGCGAGTTGTTGATCGGGACGGCGAACACCTGCAAGCAGAGAACGATCGCGTTGACGGCCGCGACCAGCTGCGCCTTCGTCGCGTTCGTCATGTGCTTCAGCCCTTGCATCTCACCCTCCAGAGGGAAGGCCGCAGTCTTTCATTCGGCACGACCGAAGCGGTCATGTGCCTTCAAGACGCGTTAGCTCGCGCGAATCTTCCGCGCTGCTCTCTTCGACTCAGACGCCCTGACTGCCGTGCGCGAGGAGCGCGCCGCACGCCGGGCACTCGTCCTCGTCGACGGGAGCGCGCTCGCCGCAGTTCGGGCAGACGACGACGATCGGCGCGGCGCACGACGGGCAGCGGTCGTCGGCATCGGCATCGACCGTTGCGCCGCAGTTCGCGCACGTCAGCTGATGCGTCACACGCCCGCTCCTCCCTCTCCGTCCGCTGACCGAAACGCGAGCACGCGCCGCGTCTCCGCCGCGATCACGAGCTCCTCGCGCGAGGCGACGACCTCGACGCGGAAGTCGCCGAGGAACCGCACTCGGTCGACGATCGCCTCGCGAACATCGCCCGCGTGCTCGCCGATCCCGCCGGTGAAGACGAGCGCGTCGAGCCCGCCGCACGCCGCGGCCATCCCGCCTACCGCGCCGGCGACGCGGTGCACGAACACGGCGAGCGCCAACGGCGACGCCTCGCGCACGTCGCCGCTGCCGCCGAACGCGGCGAGCCCCGACCTGTGCTCGAGCGCGTCCTCGACCTCCGAGACCGAGAGACCCCGCTCGCGCAGCAGGTAGAGCAGCGCGCCCGGGTCGACGGAGCCGGACCGCGTCGCCATCGGCACGCCCTCGAGCGGCGTGAACCCCATCGTCGTGTCGACCGAGCGACCGTCCAGCACGCCGGTGACCGAACAGCCGCCGCCGAGGTGGCACACGACCAGCCGCCGCGCGTGTACCTGGCTCACGGCCCACTGCACCGAGATCCCGTGGAAGCCGATGCGGCGGATCCCCCACTCCTCGCGCCAGATCCGGGGGATCGCGTACGCAGAGGCAGCCGGCGGAAGCGTACGGTGGAACGCGGTGTCGAACACTGCGACCTGTGGTGTGTCCGGGAGCGCGGCGCGCACGCGCGCGATCCCGTCGAGCGCACGCCGGTTCTGCAGCGGCGCCAGCACGGTCAACCGCTCGATCTCGCGCTCCACCGCCTCGTCCAGCAGCTGCGGCTCGTCGAAGTCGCCGCCGTGGACGATCCGGTGGCCGACGGCGTCGGCCGCGACGACGTCGTCGACCGCGGTCGCCTCGCCGCCGTCGACGACGTGGAGCTTCAGGGTCGTCGACCCTGCGTTTACGACGAGGACGCGCACGAGAAGGGATCCTGCATGACGCACGACGACCTGACGCTGCTCGACGCCTACTGGCGCGCCTCGAACTACCTCTCCGTCGGCCAGATCTACCTGCTCGACAACCCGCTGCTGCACGAGCCCCTCGCCGTCGAGCACATCAAGCCGCGGCTGCTCGGCCACTGGGGGACGACGCCCGGGCTCAACTTCCTCTACACGCACCTGAACCGAGCGATCCGCGAAGCCGATCTCGATGCGATCTTCGTCACCGGCCCGGGGCACGGCGGGCCGGCCGTCGTCGCGCACGCGTATCTCGAAGGAACGTACAGCGAGCTGTATCCGCACGTGGCGCGCAACGAGCGCGGCCTGCGCGAGCTGTTCCGCCAGTTCTCGTTCCCCGGCGGCATCCCGTCGCACGCCGCGCCCGAGACGCCCGGCTCGATCCACGAGGGCGGAGAGCTCGGCTACTCGCTCTCGCACGCCTACGGCGCCGCCTTCGACAGCCCCGGACTGCTCGTCGCGTGCGTCGTCGGCGACGGCGAAGCCGAGACCGGGCCGCTCGCGACGAGCTGGCACTCGAACAAGTTCCTGCACCCGGAGCGCGACGGCCGCGTGCTGCCGATCCTCCACCTCAACGGCTACAAGATCGCGAACCCGACGCTGCTCGCCCGGATTCCCGAGGAGGAGCTGCTGGCGCTCCTCCGCGGCTACGGCCACGAGCCGCTCCTGTTCACGGCGGGCTTCGACGACGAGGATGCCCTCTCGATCCACGCGCGGTTCGCCGACGTGCTCGACACCGCCCTCGCCGACCCGCGCTCGATGATCGTCTTCCGCACGCCGAAGGGCTGGACCGGCCCGCGCGAGGTCGACGGCAAGCAGGTCGAGGGAACGTGGCGCGCGCACCAGGTGCCGCTCGCCGGGGTGCGCGACAACCCGGACCACCTCCGGCAGCTCGAGCAGTGGCTGCAGAGCTACCGCCCGGACGAGCTGTTCGACGGCGACGGCGCGCTCGTCGCCGAGCTGGCGGCGCTGCCGCCGCGCGGCGAGCACAGGATGAGCGGCAACCCGAAGACGAACGGCGGCCTCGTCCTCCGCGAGCTCGACCTCCCGGACTTCCGCGAGTACGCGGTCGACGTCGGGGCGCCGGCGACGACGCTCGGCGAGGCGACGCGCGTCCTCGGCCGCTGGCTGGCGGAGGTCGTCCGCCGCAACCCCGAGTCGTTCCGCATCTTCGGCCCCGACGAAACGGCCTCGAACCGGCTCGACGACGTCTTCGCCGTCACCGACAAGCAGTGGGAGGCGCGGATCGAGGCGGTCGACGAGCACCTCGCGCCGACCGGGCGCGTCGTCGAGATGCTCTCGGAGCACCAGTGCCAGGGCTGGCTCGAGGGCTACCTCCTCACCGGCAGGCACGGCCTCTTCAACTGCTACGAGGCGTTCATCCACATCGTCGACTCGATGTTCAACCAGCACGCGAAGTGGTTGAAGGTGACGCGCGACATTCCGTGGCGCCGCCCGATCGCGTCGCTCAACTACCTGCTCAGCTCACACGTCTGGCGCCAGGACCACAACGGGTTCTCGCACCAGGACCCGGGCTTCATCGACCACGTCGCGAACAAGAAGGCGGACGTCATCCGCGTCTACCTGCCGCCGGATGCGAACTGCCTGCTTTCGGTCGCCGACCACTGCCTGCGCTCGCGGCACTACGTGAACGTCATCGTCGCCGGCAAGCAGCCGGCGCTGCAGTTCCTCTCGATCGACGACGCGATCGTCCACTGCACCCGGGGGATCGGCATCTGGGACTGGGCGTCGACCGACGACGGCGCCGAGCCCGATCTCGTGCTCGCGTGCTGCGGCGACGTGCCGACGCTCGAGACGGTCGCAGCAGCGGGGATCCTGCGCGAGCGCCTGCCGGAGCTGAAGGTGCGCGTCGTCAACGTCGTCGACCTGATGCGCCTGCAGCCCGACACCGAGCATCCGCACGGCCTCGTCGACGGCGAGTTCGACTCGCTCTTCACCGCCGACAAGCCGGTCGTGTTCGCCTACCACGGCTATCCCTGGCTCATCCACCGGCTCACGTACCGCCGGACGAACCATCACAACCTGCACGTCCGCGGCTACAAGGAAGAGGGAACGACGACGACGCCGTTCGACATGGTGATGCTCAACGACCTCGACCGGTTCCACCTCGTGATCGACGCGATCGACCGGCTGCCGCAGCTGGCGGGCAGCGCGGCGCACCTTCGCCAGGAGATGATCGACGCGCGGCTGCGCGCGCGTGCGTATGCGCGGACGAACGGCGAGGACCCGCCCGAGATCGGCGGCTGGGTCTGGCAGCCGGAGTCCGAGACGAGCCCGGCGTAGCTACCAGGTCTTGAGGCGAGGCCGCTGCTGCGCCCGCCGG
Source organism: Gaiellaceae bacterium (assembly GCA_036503495.1). GTDB lineage: Bacteria > Actinomycetota > Thermoleophilia > Gaiellales > Gaiellaceae > Palsa-739. The sequence goes on along the minus strand of DASXWV010000136.1, from coordinate 3,903 downwards.
ACGCGCACGCGCGCGTCGACGGCGACGCACGAGTCCGGGCGAGCGATCACCGGATTGAGGTCGAGCTCGCTGACCTCCGGGAGATCCGACGCAAGCCGCCCGAGCGCCCGGAGCAGCTCCGCGAGCGCGCCCGCATCCGCCGGCGGTGCGCCGCGGAACCCGCCGACGAGACGGCCGGCGCGGCCGGAGTGGACGAGGTGCTCGGCCTCCTGCGCGCTGAGCGGCGCGACGCGGAACGCGAGATCGCCGATCAGCTCGGCGAGAACGCCGCCCGGCCCGAACGCGACGAGCGGACCGAACACCGGGTCCTGCACGACGCCGGCGAGCAGCTCGACGCCGCCGCTGATCATCTGCTGGACGAGCAGCGGCGCGGGCATCGCCGCCGCGGCGGCGCGAACAGCGTCCTCCGTCTTCAGGTCGACGGCAACGCCGCCCGTCTCGGTCTTGTGGGCGCCCGCCGCCGCTGTCTTGACGACGACCGGGAAGCCGAGCTCCGCCGCGGCCGCGACCGCCTCGTCGACGGACCCCGCGACGCGTTGCTCGACGACGGGAAGGCCGTACGCGGTGAGCAGCGCGCGCGTCGCGGCGGCGTCCAGCCCCGCATCCTGGTCGACGGCGCGCGCGCGCTCGACGACCACACGCGCGGCGGCGGCGTCACCGGCGGGCTCGTCGACCTCCTCGTCCGATTCGCGCTCGAGCCACTCGTACCGGCGGACGGCGAGACCGAGAGCGCGCGCGGCCGACTCGGGATATGGGAACGCGGCGACACGCGCGTCGGCGTCACGAAGCACCGCCGGAGTCCCCTCGGCGCTGAGCACGACGGCCAGCACCGGCTTCGACGTCGCCGCCACGCGGACCGCCTCGTCGATCGCGGCGGCGACCTCGTCCGCGCCCGCGACGACCGGCGGGACGAACAGCACGATCACCGCGTCGACCGACGGGTCCTGCAGCAGCAGCGGCAGCGCGTGCGCATACGTCGCCGCCGTCGCCGACCCGAGCACGTCGACGGGATTCGCAAGGCTGGACTCGGCGGGGACAGCGGCAGCGAGCCGCGTCACCGTGTCCTCGGCGAGCGCCGGCAGCGTCAGCCCGGCGGCGTCGCACGCGTCGGCGCAGAGGATGCCGAGCCCGCCCGCGTTCGTCAGGATCGCGACGCCGCGGCCGTGCGGCAGCGGCTGGCTCGAGAGCAGCACCGCGAGGTCGACGAGCTCTTCGAGGTTGCGTGCGCGGAGGACGCCGGCGTTCTCGAGCACGGCATCGACGGCGGTGTCGGATCCCGCGAGCGCCGCGGTGTGCGAGCTCGCGGCCTTCGCGCCGGCGCTCGAGCCGCCCGCCTTGAGCGCGACGATCGCCTTCCGGCGCGCGACGCGCCGTGCGAGCTGCGCGAACTTCCGCGGATTGCCGAACGACTCGAGATAGAGGAGGATCGCGCCGGTTGCGTCGTCGTCCTCCCACCACTCGAGGAGGTCGTTCGACGAGACGTCGGCCTTGTTGCCGATCGAGACGAAGCTCGAGAAGCCGAGCCCGCGCTCCTCTGCCTTCTCGAGCAGCGCGAGGCCCAGCGCGCCGCTCTGCGAGGAGAAGCCGATGCGTCCGTCCGGCAGTCCCTGCCGCGCGAAGGTCGCGTTGAGGCCCAGGCTGGGAACCGCGATGCCGAGACAGTTCGGCCCGACGAGGCGCGCGCCGTACGAGCGGACGAGTGCGAGGAGCTCGTCCTGGCGCGCCGCACCCTCGGCGCCCGTCTCGGCGAAGCCGGCCGAGATCACGCACAAGGCGCGCGTGCCGGCATCGAGCGCGTCGCGCGCCGCGTCGAGAACGAGCTCGCCCGGCACGCAGATCACGGCGAGGTCGGCGCGCTCGGGGATCTCGTGCAGCGAGGTGTACGCGTGCACGCCGGCGACGCTCACGCCCGAGCGGTTGACGGGATAGGCCGCGCCGCGGAAGTCCGCGGTGAGGATATTCCGGAAGAGCTCGCCGCCGATCGAGCCGCGGCGCGGCGAGGCACCGACGACCGCGACCGACCCCGGTGCGAAGAACGGCCGCAACGAAGCCGTGACCGCGACGTGGTCACGCTCGGCAACGCGGCGGACGAAGGCCGGTGTCGCGTCGATCGCGAAGCTGACCTCCACCTCCTGGTCGCGCAGCGTGCGTGCGACGTCGTAGCCGGCGTCGCGAAAGACGTGCAGCATCGCGGCGTTCTCGGCGAGCACCTCGGCGACGAACTCGCGGACGCCGTTCGCGCCCGCGAGCACGGCGAGCTGCTCGAGCAGGCGCGTCCCGACCCCGCGGCCCTGCAGCTCGTCGGCGACGGCGAACGCGACCTCGGCCCGCCTCCCCTCCTCGAGCAGCGCGTACTCGGCGAGGCCGACCACGCGGTCGCCGAGGAGGCCGATCAGCGCACCCCGGCCGGCGCGCTCCGTCTCGACGATGTGCGTGACGAGCGCTGAGTCGACGGCGCGAACCCCGTGGAAGCGCAGGTACCGGCTTCGATCGGAGAGCGACGCGAAGAACGCGAGGACCGCGTCGGCGTCATCGCGCCGCGGCGGTCGCAGACGCAGGGTCGAGCCGTCGCGGAGGATGATGTCGACCGCGACCTCGGGCGTGGCTCTTGCCTCCATTCCGGGATCAGTGTGCTCGATCTCCGGCCGTGACCGAATCGGGGACGGCCGCGGCGCCGCTGTGCGGAACTACCGATTCGCCCGTGCCTTCTTTCGCAGCAACTCGTCGACCTGCGCGCCGACGAGGAAGACGGCGGACGAGACGAAGACGTACCACGAGAGAAAGAGCAGGACGGTGAGGCTGCCGACGGCGCTCTTGAAGTCGGCGACGTCCGTCGCCCACACTTTGAAGAGCAGCGACGCGACGATCCAGACGGCGATCACGAGGAGCGAGCCCACGCTCGCCCAGCGCTTTTCCGGCCGTTCGGCCGGGCCGAACCGCATCACCGCGCCGACGACGACCATCAGCAGGACCGCGCCGACGAGCCAGCGGCCGACGCCGAGGAGGAAGTGGACGACGTGGCCCTGAACGCGCGGCGCGACCGTGACGATGAGCACGCTCCCGATCAGACAGACTGCGGTGACGATCGCGAGCGTGAACACGGTCACGGTGCGCCGCACGAACGACCGCTTCTCCTCCACGTCGTGGATCAGGTTGAGCGCCTCGACGATCCCGGCGATCGCGAGCGAGACGTCCCAGAGGACGAGTGCCGACGCAAAGGCGATCAGCGGCGCCGTGCCGCTGCTCATGATCGTCTGGGCGGAGGCGTCGATCGCGTGGAACACGGGCGGCGTCACGTGCGGGCGGATCTCGGGCGCGACGCTGTTGCGCCACGTCTGCTTCAGGTCGAGCGCGCCGAGCAGGCCGAGCGCCAGCAACGCCAGCGGCACGAGCGCGATGAGCGCGCGGAAGCCGACCGAGGTCGCGTAGACGAACAGGCGGTGCTCGCGAAAGTCCTTTGCGAGCTCGCGGAGGAGTGGTCGGACCCGGGTCACGCCGCGAGCTATTCCCGCCAGGCGTCGTGGTAGACGGCCTGCACGAGGTCGAAGACGCAGAACACGACCAGGCCGGCGGCGACGACGCCCGAGAACGGGCGGCTGCGCGCCGCGCGCCGCCCGGCCGCGGGCCTGCGCCGACGAGCGTCTTCGCGGCGCCGAAGTCGAGCGCGCCGTAGGCGCGGGCGACTCAGGTCTCGTCGTCCGGACGCGGCTCGGCCGGATCGTCGCCGCGCTGCTGCTGCTCGGCGACGGCCTCCTCTTCCGGCGTGAGCTTCGGCTCCGGCGGCGTCACGGGCAGGTCGCGCTTCTTCCCGAACCACTTGGCGAGCACGGCGGGATCCTACGCCAGTCCGACCGTGATGGGAACGCCGCCGGCGAGCGTCTGGTAGACGACGCAGTAGCGCTC
>DASXWV010000135.1:0-16286 GCA_036503495.1 Gaiellaceae bacterium | reverse complement strand
CGAGAAGGAGCTCGAGGAAAAGATGCACGCGTTCCTGCGCGGGGACGCCGACGTGCTCGTCTCGACGACGATCATCGAGTCCGGCCTCGACATCCCGCAGGCGAACACGCTCATCGTCGAGCGCGCCGACATGCTCGGCCTGTCGCAGCTCTACCAGATCCGCGGCCGCGTCGGCCGGAGCGACGCGACGGCGTATGCGTACCTCTTCTATCCGGATGCGAGCGAGCTGACCCCGGAGGCCCGCGCGCGGCTGTCGACGCTCGCCGACCACACCGAGCTCGGCGCGGGCTTCGCGATCGCGATGCGCGACCTCGAGATTCGCGGTGCCGGGGAGCTGCTCGGCGCCGAGCAGTCGGGCCACGTCGCCGCCGTCGGCTTCGAGCTGTACGTCGAGCTGCTCAACGAGGCGGTCGCCGAGCTGCAGGGCCAGCGGCGCATCGCCGCGCGGCCCGTCCGCGTCGACGCGCGGATCGATGCGTATGTCCCGCAGCAGTACGTCGCCTCCGAGGCGCTGCGCATCGACGTCCACCGGCGGCTGGCGCTCGCGGAGACCGAGGACGAGCTCCGCGAGCTGCAGGCGTCGCTCGAAGACCGGTACGGGCCGCTGCCGGAGCCGGTCGAGCACCTGTTCGCGATCCAGGAGGCCAAGGTGAAGCTTGCACGGCTCGGCGCCGACTACCTCGTCTTCCGCGGCGGGAAGGCGACCGTCGGGCGGCTCGTGCTCGGGTCGGGCGAGCTGAAGGAGCTGCGCGACCGAATCCACACGGCCGTCTACACCGTAGGGAATCGCGAAGTGACGCTCCGCAGCCAGGACGGATTTCCGCAGGCCCTCCGGCTCGTCGATGCTATCTTGGAGGCCCGCCAAGCGGCCTGAGCCCTGGCGATTTCGCGCCTCCGACCTTTGGGATTCACATGAGACCTCGCTTTTCGTTCGTCGCCCTGCTGTCTGTCCTCGCGCTGGTCGCCGCCGGGTGCGGCGGCGGCTCCAAGAGCGTCCCCGCCGACTCGGTCGCCGTCGTCGGCAAGGACACGATCTCGAAGCAGCAGTTCAACACGCTGCTCGACGGGGCGAAGCGCACCTACAAGGCGCGGAAGACGCCGTTCCCGAAGGCGGGGACGACGCAGTACAAGTCGCTGCAGGACCAGGCGATGCAGTACCTCGTGCAGCAGGCCGAGCTCGAGCAGAAGGCCAAGGACATGGGCGTCACCGTCACCGACAAGGACGTCACGGCGCGCCTCGCGCAGATCAAGCAGCAGTACTTCGGCGGCGACCAGTCGAAGTACCAGGCGCAGCTGAAGTCACAGGGCCTCACCGAGGCGCAGATCAAGCAGGACCTGCACGCGCAGATCCTCTCGGAGAAGCTGTTCAAGAAGGTGACCGCCGACGTGAAGGTCACCGACGCGGACGTCAAGAAGTACTACGACGCGCACAAGACCGACTACTCGCAGGCCGCAAGCCGCGACGTGCGGCACATCCTCGTCAACAACAAGAAGCTCGCGGACCAGCTCGAGACGCAGCTGAAGAACGGCGGCGACTTCGCGAAGCTCGCGAAGAAGTACTCGAAGGACCCGGGCTCGGCAGCACAGGGCGGCAAGCTGACCGTGTCGAAGGGGCAGACCGTCGCCGAGTTCGACAAGGAAGCGTTTGCGCTCAAGACGAACGAGATCTCGCCGCCCGTGCACACGCAGTACGGCTGGCACATCATCCAGGCGCTCTCCGCGGTGAAGGCTGCCAAGCAGACGCCGCTCAAGGACGTCCAGGACTCGATCCGCAAGCAGCTGCTCGACACGAAGAAGAACGACGCGATGAACAAGTGGGTCGACGACCTGAAGAAGGAGTACACGTCGAAGGTCCGCTATCAGGCCGGCTACCAGCCGACCGCGACGACGACGACGTCGTCGACCGACACGAACGCGACGACGACCGGCGGCTAGCGCGTTGGGCCTGAGCGAGGCCCTCATCGATCTGCAGGCACTCACGGAGCGGTTGCGCCGTGAGTGCCCGTGGGATCGCGAGCAGACGGAGCGCACGATCGTGCCGCACACCGTCGAGGAGGCATACGAGGTCGCAGACGCCGCGCTCGCCGGCGACGACGAGAAGCTGCTCGACGAGCTCGGCGACCTCCTCTTCCAGGTCTACTTCCTCGCGCTGCTGCTCGAGGAGCGCGGCCGCGGCGACCTCGAGGGCGCGGCGCGCCTGATCCACGAGAAGCTCGTCCGCCGGCACCCGCACGTCTTCGGCGACGTCGAGGCGAAGACCGGCGAGCGGGTTCGCGAGAACTGGGAGACGATCAAGCGCGAGCAGGAGGGACGCGAGGGCGTCTTCCACGACGTCCCCGAGGCGCTGCCCGCGCTGCTGCTCGCGCGCAAGGTGCAGCAGCGCGCCAAGGCGGTCGGCTTCGAGTACCCGGATCTCGCGGGCGCCGTCGCCGACCTCGACGACGAGCTGCGCGAGCTCAAGGAGGACTACTCCGGCGACGAGCTCGGGGACGTGCTCTTCGCCGCGGTGAACGTCGCGCGCAAGCTCGACGTCGATCCCGAGCTCGAGCTGCGACGTGCGACGGCGCGCTTCCGCAATCGCGTAGAAATCGCGGAGGGGCTCGCTCGCGCGAACGGCGAAGATTGGAGCGCGCTGCCGCTCGACCAGCAGGACCGCTACTTCGACCTCGCCAAGGAGAGAGCCGAATGATTTCCGTCCACGCCCGCCAGGTGCTCGATTCGCGGGGAAACCCGACGATCGAGGTCGACGCGCAGACCGACGGCGGCTTCGGCCGCGCCGCGATCCCTTCCGGGGCGTCGACGGGCGTGCACGAGGCGGTCGAGTTGCGGGACGGCGGCGCGGCGTACGGCGGCAAGGGGGTCGGCCAGGCGGTCGAGCACGTGAACGGCGAGATCGCTGCGGCGATCCGCGACCTCGACCCGCAAGACCAGGGGCTCGTCGACCGCACGCTCATCGAGCTCGACGGGACGCCGAACAAGGGCCGGCTCGGCGCGAATGCGCTGCTCGGCGTCTCGCTCGCCGTTGCAAAGGCCGTGGCCGCTGCCGCCGGCAAGCCGCTGTACGAATCGCTGCACGAGGGCGGCGACTACGTCTTGCCGGTGCCGATGATGAATGTGATCAACGGCGGTGCGCATGCGACGAACTCGATCGACCTGCAGGAGTTCATGGTCGTGCCCGTCGGCGCAACGACGTTCGCGGACGCGCTGCGCGTCGGCGCCGAGGTCTACCACGCGCTGAAGAAGCTGCTCGAGGAGCGCGGTCTCGCGACCGGCGTCGGCGACGAGGGCGGCTTCGCGCCGAACCTCGAGTCGAGCGAGCAGGCGATCGAGGCGATCCTCGATGCGGCCGAGCGCGCGGGGCAGCGCGAGAACATTGCGATCGCGCTCGACCCCGCGACGAGCGAGGTGTACGAGGGCGGCCGCTACCGCTTCGAAGGGCGCGATCTCTCGTCGGCCGAGCTGCCGGACTTCTGGCGCGGCATCGTCGACGCGTACCCCGTCGTCTCCGTCGAGGACGGCTGCGCCGAGGACGACTGGGATGCCTGGAAGGCGCTGACCGACGCGCTCGGCGACCAGGTGCAGCTCGTCGGCGACGACCTGTTCGTCACGAACCCCGAGCGGCTGCAGCAGGGCATCGACCGCGGCGTCGCCAACTCGATCCTCGTCAAGGTCAACCAGATCGGGACGCTGACCGAGACGATCGAGGCCGTGCGGCTCGCGCAGGCCAACGGCTACACCGCCGTCATGTCGCACCGCTCCGGCGAGACCGAGGACGCGACGATCGCCGACCTCGCCGTCGCGCTCGGCACCGGGCAGATCAAGACCGGCGCGCCCGCGCGCAGCGATCGCGTCGCCAAGTACAACCAGCTGCTCCGCATCGAGGAGCAGCTCGGCGCGCGCGCTAGCTACCCCGGCTGGGACGCCTTCCCGCGCGCACGTCGGCCGCGCGGCTGAGCCACTTCGACTCCTCGCCGGCGAACCACCAGCGGTCGTCTTCGGCGAGCGCGCGCGTGATCCGCGCGTACGACTCCGCGACGTATTCGTAGGCCTCGGCCTCGTACGCGTCGGCGGCGCCGCGCACGTCGTGCCCGAGCGCATGCGAGTACGTCTCGATCAGCGGCGCACGCAGCTCGTCCTCGACGTTGAGCAGATAGTGGTTGACGTCGTGGAGCGGGCTCGCGACCGCGGCGTCCGACCAGTCGATGATCGTCGAGTCGAGGACGTTCCAGGGATGGAAGTCGCCGTGGACGAGCGTCGGCTCCAGCGGCGACGGCGCCCGCCGGTCCCACGCACCGAGCGCGAGCGCCTCGTCGACGCGCTCGGTCCACGCCCGGTGCACCGCGGCGATCGCGCGCAGCGCCGCGTGGTGATCGGCGCCGGGCTCGCCGTCGACGTGCTCGAGCAGCAGCCACCCGCGCTCGTGATCGGCGCGGAGCACGCGCGGGACGCCGAGCGCCTCGGTCACCGCAGGCTCGTGCCGGAAGAGCGGCAGCATCGTCGCCTTGAACCAGACGTCGCCGCTGCGCAGGGTCGCCGCGAGCGGCCACGACCGCACCTGCTCGAGCGGCATCCCGGCCCACGCCTCGGCCTCCTCGTGCCAGCCCCGCCGCGCCCACGGCGACCGCCGCGGCGGCACCGGCGCGCCCGCGAGCTCCGCGAGGCAGCGGTCGAACGCCGGCCGCAGCGCCTCGGGAACGCGTACGCGCTCGGGCGCCGTGCCCGGCTCGTCGACGGGCTCGAACACGCGCAGGCGCACGACGTGCTCGGGCGACAGCGCGACGTGCGCCGCGACGCGGAGATAGCGCGGCCGGCCGGGGACGACGTCCCGCAGCGCGAAGACCTCCCAGTCGTCGGCGACGTGCGGCAGCTCGCCGCCGGCCGCGACGACGCCGCCGCGGGCAGGCACGAATGCGTACTGGTCGATCCGCATCGCAGCTAGGCCAGCACCGCGTCGAGCGGCGCCGGCACGCGGTCGAGGTCGAGTGCCTCGACGAGCACGGGCAGGTAGCGATGGAACCGCGTCGAGCTCGAGCGCAGCCAGCGGTGTAGCTGCAGCTCCACCGGCCGGCCGCGCTGCGCGGGCTGCTGCTGCATGCGGCGGAACGACTCCGCATCGACGAGCTCGAGCACGCGGTCGACGCCGAGCGCGCGGATCAGCTCGCCTTCGAGATCCGGCACGCACACATGAACGTCGTCGAGAACGCGATGGAAGAGCGGCGCCTCGTTCGCGTCGCAGAGACCGCGGACGCGCACTTCGGATCCGAGCGCCGCGACGAAGCGGCGGATCGCGTGCGCGCCGCCGATCGCTTCGATCACGATTCCCTCCGCGGCGAGGTCGCGGCCGAGCCGCCGTGCGAGCAGCTCGAGCACGGTCTTGTCGGAGCTTCCTTCCACGGCAACGAGCACAGGTACCCTCGACTCCATGATGCAGGAGCGTCGCACGAAGATCGTCGCGACGATAGGACCGTCCTCCGAATCGCCGGAGCGGTTGCGCGCGCTCGTCGCCGCCGGGATGAACGCGGCGCGTCTCAACCTGTCGCACGGGACGCACGAGGAGCACGAGCGGCGCGTTCAGACGATCCGCGAGGTCGAGGCCGACACCGGCTGGCCGATCGCGTTGATCGCCGACCTGCAGGGCCCGAAGCTCCGCATCGGCGATCTCGACGACCCGGTGACGCTCGCGCGCGGCGACCGGATCGTCGTCTGCCCCGAGGACGCGTGCACCGACGGCGAGCTGCCGATCGCGCCGGCGGTGATCGGCGACGTCCTCAAGCCCGGTCACGACGTGCTGATCGACGACGGGCTCGTCCGCCTGCACGTCGAAGAGGTGCAGAGCGGCCGCGCCACGTGCCAGGTCGTCGTCGGCGGCCGCATCAGCTCGCACAAGGGCGTCAACCTGCCCGGCGTCCCGATCCCGATCCCGTCGATCACGCGCAAGGACTCTGTCGACCTCGAGTTCGCGCTCGAGCTCGGCGTCGACTTCGTCGCGCTCTCCTTCGTCCGCTCCGCCGCGGACGTGCGCGACCTGCGCGCGCTGATCGAACAGGCCGGCTCGCATGCGCACGTGATCGCGAAGATCGAGAAATCCGAGGCGATCGACGTGCTCGACGACGTGCTCGCCGAGGCGGATGCCGTGATGGTTGCGCGTGGCGACCTCGGCGTCGAGATCGGCGCCGCGAGCGTGCCGCTGCTGCAGAAGCGGATCATCCAGAAGTCCCTCGAGCTCGGGAAGCCGGTGATCACGGCGACGCAGATGCTCGAATCGATGATCTCGTCGCCGGAGCCGACGCGCGCGGAGGCGAGCGACGTCGCGAACGCCGTGCTCGACGGCACGTCGGCGATCATGCTCTCCGGCGAGACGGCGGTCGGCGAGTTTCCGGTCGAGGCGGTCGCGTACATGGACCGGATCGCGCGCGCGGTCGAGCCGAGCATGGGCTACCGGCACGAGATCCCGGAGGCCGGCCAGAACCCGACGATCGGCGGCGCGATGTCGAACGCGGCGTGCGACGTCGCCGAGGCGCTGCGCGCGAAGGCGATCCTCGTGCCGACCTTCAGCGGCGCGACGGCGTCGGCGGTCGCGCGGCTGCGGCCGCGGCGGCCGATCGTCGCGCTCACGCACATCTCGTGGGCGCAGCGGCAGATGGCGCTCGAGTGGGGCGTGACGCCGGTGCACATTCCGGAGGCGCCGGACGTCGAGGAGCTCTGGGACGTCTCCGTGACGGCTGCGCGCGAGGCCGGGCTGATCGAGGCCGGCGACCGCGTCGTCATCACCGCCGGCACCGCCGTGAACATCCCCGGCTCGACGAACGTCATCAAGGTCGACATCGCGTAGGAGCGCCGTCCGGCGCGGCGAAGTTGCCGCCGTGGCCCGCCGCCGCTCCAGCCGTTCCGTCTACGTCCGCCGTTGGGTCGCCGTCGGCGTGCTCGTGCTCGTCGGGCTCCTCTATTACCGCCCGCTGAAGGCGTACGTCGACGCGCGCGGCGAACAGGCGCAACGCGCCGCCGCGGTCGCGAAGCTGCAGGCGCAGAAGGAGCGGCTGCAGCGGCAGCTCGCGTCGTCGACGTCGCTCGCGACGCTCGAGCGCGAGGCGCGGGCGCTCGGCTACGTCAAGCCGGGCGAGCACCTCTTCATCGTCAAGGGGATCAACGAGTGGCGGCAGCGCAGCAAACGGGCGCTGGGCCACGGCTGAGCTGGTTTTCCCTGGCTCGTTTGCTTTTTGACGTGGCGGCGACCTAGAAGAGGCGGGCATCACGACGAGAGGAGGAGTGATGGCAAGCACCGATATCTGGGCGTACCGCGAGACGGGGTGGACGCAGAGCGACCTCAGCGGCTTCGCTGTTGAAGCGCTCGACGGCTCGATCGGCAAGATCGACGACGCGTCGAACGACGTTGCCGCGAGCTATGTCGTCGTCGACACCGGCCCGTGGATCTTCGGGAAGAAGGTCATGCTGCCGGCGGGTGTCATCCGCGATGTCGACCTCGACGCACAGACCGTGTTCGTGAACCGGACAAAGGATCAGATCAAGAACGCGCCGGAGTTCGACAAGGACAACTACGCGGACAGCGGCTACCGCGACCGGCTCGGCAGCTACTACGGCGTCGGGGGCGCGGGCTACCGCGACTACGACGACTCCGCCATCTAAGCAGTGAATCCGTCGCCGGAAGGCTGAATGCCTTCCGGCGACGACAGGGTGCGGCGTAGCCTGTCGCCCGATGGACGACACCGACGACCGCGCGATCGTCGCGCGCCAGATCGGCCGCGAGCCGCGCGCCTTCCGCCGCGTCGCCGTGCGCTGCCCGTTCGGCCGGCCGGCGGTCACCGAGCAGAGCCCGTACGACCCGGCGGGCGAGCCGTTCCCGACGACGTACTACGTGACCTGCCGCCACCTCGTCGTCGCGATCTCGCGCCTCGAGGCGGCCGGCGGCGTCGAGCGGTGGAGCCGCGCGGCCGCGGAGGACGGCGAGCTGCGCGCGAGCCGCGACCGCGCGGACGACGAGCAGCGCCGCATCCGCGGCACGCTGGCCGGCGGCGAGACGGGCACCGACGGGGGCGCGTCGCTCGGCCTCGGCGTCGGCGGCCAGCGCGCCGGCGCGGGCTCGCTCAAGTGCCTGCACGCGCACGTCGCGTTCGCGCTCGCGAATCCCGGCTACGTGCTCGGCGAGCGGATCGCGGCCGAGCTCGGCGCCGTCTGGCCGGCTGAATGCTGTAGCTAAAGTCGACCGCCGTGTCGGCAGACGCAACGACGCTCGTCCAGCAGGAATGGGAGGAGGCGAACCGCCGGCTCGAGGCCGAGCGGAGCGACCGCCGTCGCTACGAGGCGCTCCTCCGGCAGATCGAGATCGTCATCGACGAGCTGCGCAAGCAGGTGGGGCAGACCTACACGCTCGCCGAGCTCGCCGGCTCGTACCGGGAGTCGGAGCGGTGGGCGCGGGAGACGGTGCAGGAGCGCGCGCCGTCGGCGGGCTGGCCGCGCGACCTGGCGCTCGTGCTCGCCGCCGCGTACCACGCCTACCAGCGTGGGGCGAGCGACTACCGGGCATGACGCCGATCCGGCTTCTCGTGCTCCTCGGTGCTGCGGCCCTCCTCTTCGGCATCGGCATCGCGGTCGGCGAGGCGCTCCACGACAACCCGCGTCCGGATTTAACGGTTACGCACACGAAAACGCTGACGCCGTAGGTGTAACAACGTCAAGTTTGGTCAGAATTGTGCCGAGATGGCGTTCCGCGACGACAGCGAGTGGCTGACGCTCGGCCAGGCGGCGCGCTTCCTCGGCGTCGCTCAGAGCACGATCCGCAAGTGGTCGGACCAGGGCCGCGTCCCCGCCTTCTACACGCCCGGCGGGCACCGCCGCTACCGCCGCTCCGACCTCGAGTCGTTCCTCGATCGCTCCGGCCCGGCGGGGCGCCCGAAGTCCGGGCCGCTCGTCCTGCTCGTCGACGACGACGAGAAGGTGCGCGAGCTCGTCCGGGTGAACCTCGAGTTCGAGGGCTACATCGTCCGCGAGGCCGGCAGCGCCGAGGAGGGGATGGCGGCGATCGAGGAGGCGAAGCCGGATCTCGTCCTCCTCGACGTGATGATGCCGCACGTCGACGGCTGGGAGATGCTGCGGCGCGTGCAGGAGCGCTACGGCGCGGGCGCGATCCCCGTTGTCATGTTCAGCGGCAAGGTCGACGACGCCGCGCAGCAGCAGGCGAGCGCGAGCGGCGCGACCGGCTTCATCGGCAAGCCGTTCGACCTGCAGCAGCTGATCGACCAGACGAAGAGCATCGCACCGGTCTGACCGGCTGGGACCGCCATCTCGAGCGATGGATCGTCCACCATCGCTGGCACCCGCTGAACGAGATCTTCGTCTGGCTGACGAAGGTCGGCTCGCACGGGTTGATCTGGTTCGTCCTCGCCGCCGTCGTCGCCGTGCTCCGCCGTGACGTCTGGATCGTCGTCGTCGTCGTCGTCGGCGTCGCCGCCGCGGACGGGATCGCCGGGCTCGTCAAGCTCGCGGTCGGCGAGAACCGGCCCGACGAGCCGGACCCGCTGATCACGATCCCGCACAGCCACTCGTTCCCGTCCGGCCACACGGCGACGGCCTTCGCAGGTGCGACGCTGCTCTCGGCGTTCGTGCCGCGCGCGGCGCCGGCGTTCTACCTCCTCGCCGCGGCGATCGCGTACTCGCGGCTCTACGTCGGCGTGCACTTCCCGCTCGACGTCGTCGGCGGGGTCGTGATCGGCCTCGTTACAGCTCTTCTGCTGCTCTCAGCAGCCCGGCGCCGATCAGTGCGAGCGCCGCGATCAGGCTGATGAAGATCCCGATGCCGCGCCCCGCGGTGTCGAAGAACGTGTCGGGGATCGAGATCAGGCGGATCAGCGTGAAGATCGTCGCCAGGGAGCCGAGCGCGATCAGCACGAGGCTCTCGGGCACCGTCGCCGGGAGCTCGATGCCGGCTTCGCGCAGGGCCTCGAGGATGAGCGCGGCGAGCCCGGCGAAGAACACGAGCTTGCCGAGCGCGCCGGTGTGCCAGCCGGTGACCGAGAGCGTCAGTCCGTCGGCCTGGCTGCCGGCGTACCAGTCGGTGAACGCGGAGATCGCGAGCACGAGGCCGGCGATCCACGCGAGCCGCTCGCCCCAGTAGCCGGGGACGTACTGCCCGCGCGCCGCCGTCGACTCGTACGGGTCGCGCTGCGGCGGCGGCATCGGCTCAGGGGTCTGCACGCGGCGTAAGTCTATGACTAGATGCCGAAGAGTCGGTGCACCTCGTGCCACGACGCGACGATGAAGCCGGTCGCAAGCGCGAGCAGCACGGTCAGCGCGATCCAGAAGCGGTAGCGCGCGAGCCGGCTCTCCTCCTTGGCGCGAACGCGGGCGACGCGGCGCGCGCGGGCGTGGCGGTAGCGAAGCTCGATCGTCGACGGATCGACGGAGACGTCGTCGTCGGGCTCGGGGTTCGCCATGGGTTGATTCTAGGAGCGATACTTCCCCGGGGTGGTCGTCCGGGTCCATGACGTCGTCGCCGGCGTCTCCACCGAGGCGCTTGCGGAGCTCGCGCGCGCGCTCGGCGACGCGGCCGGCGCGCGTTCCCGCACGGGCGCGCTGGCCGGAGTTGCGGCAGCTGTCCGCGTCGCCGCCTCGGCGGACGTCGCGGTGATCCGCGTCCAGACGACGGCCGACCGGCTCGAGGCCGTCGCGGTTGCGGCACAACCGGCTCTCGCCGCCGAGCTGGAGGGAACGAGGCTCGCGCTCGACGAGCTGCCGGCGGCGGCGGTCGACGAGCTCGAGCGCGCGCCGGGCTGCGCGCGGCGCGCCGCGGAGCGCGCGGCGGCGCGCGTGATCCTCGTGTTGCCGATCCGCGCCGACGGCCATGCCGCGACGCTCGAGCTGTACCGCGGCGCCGAGCGCTTCGACGAAACCGAGCGGCTCGTCGCCGAGCTCGCCGCGCGTCACGTCGCGCTCGTGCTGCGCGCGTTCGCCGTCGCCGCCGGCGCGACCGCCGAGCTGACGCACCCCGCGCTCGAGCTTGCGGGCGAGGCGCTCGCCGCCGCCCTCGACTCGACGCACACCGCTGCGGAGATCGCTCGCGTGTCGGCGGGCGTCGTCGGCGCGCCCGTCGGCCTGCTCTGGGACCCGGACCTCGCGCTCCTCGGCTCCTACGGCGTGGACCCGGGCGACCTGGAGGCGGGCGGCGGTCTGGTCGACGTCCGCGCGCTCGTCGACCGGGGGCCGCCGCGCGCCGGCCGCGCCGCGAGCCTGCCCGGAGGCTGCAGCATCTCCGTCTCGCTGCCGCTCGGCCAGCCGCCGGTCGGCATTCTGCAGCTGCTGTTCGGCCCGGACGACGAGCCGACGACGGAGCAGCTCGCGCGGCTGACGACCTTCGGCGTGCGCGCGGCGTATGCCCTGCGCAGGAGCTCGCGCGCACAGTCCCTCGCGCTCGAGCTCGACCGCACCCGCGCGCTGCTCGCCGTCGTCGGCCAGGCGACCGCCGAGCTCTCGCTCGCGCACACGCTCGACACGGCCGTCGACCTGATCGTGGAGCTGCTCGACGTCCCCTCGGTCGCCCTCTACCTGTACGACGAGCAGGACGGGTTGACCGCGGCCGCCGAGCGCGGGCTCGTCGGGCCGCACGTACGCGTCGCGGAGCGCCTGCTCGAGCTGGCACTTGGGCCGGTGCGCGGCCGTTCCGTCGTCGAGGTGCACCACGCGGCGCACGACTCGCGCCTGCAGGATGCGCGCGATGCCGCGCGGGAGGCGGGAATCGACGCCGCGCTCGCGGTGCCGCTGCTCGTGCGCGATTCCGTCGTCGGCCTGCTCGCCGTCTACGGACGCACCGAGGAACAGGATGCATCCCTCCTCGCAGCGCTTGCCGGACAGCTCGCCGTCGCCGTGCAGAACGCACAGCTGCACGAGCAGGCGACCGAGTTCGGGCGCGAGCGCCAGGCTGCGCTCGCCGCCGAGCGGGCGGCCGTCCGGAGTCAGCGCGCGATCTACGAGATCTCGCGGACGTTCGCCGAGGGGCGAACGCTCGACGACATGCTCGAGGTGCTGACGAAGACGGTCGTCGAGGTGCTCGACCTCGATGCGGCGGTGATCGCCATGCCGGACGGTCGCCGCGAGCTGCTCGAGCCGCGGTCGCTGTACGTCTCCGACCAGCAGCTCGAGGCGGCGACACGCGTCATCCTCTTCCGCCCGCAGCCGTTCGGTGCGCCGCACGTCCAGCGCCTGTTTCGCGACGCGCAGCCGTATCGCGGAGCGCGCGGGCATGACCTGCTCGAGCCGTTCCTCGCACGGGGCTGGACGGCAGCGGTCATTCCCGTCGGCACGCCGGTCACCGCGGCGTTGACGATCCTCTCCTTCCGGCCCGGCCGGCCGCTCAGCGTCGAGACGATCGACGCGGCGACCGCGATCGCGAGCCAGGCGGCGCTCGCGCTCGAGAACGCGCGCCTGTACCAGCAGCAGAAGGAGTTCGCCGACACGATGCAGCGCTCGCTACTGCCGCGCGGCCATCCCGACATCGCCGGGCTCGAGGTGGGCGAGGTGTACGAGTCGTCGGCGCAGGTCGACGTCGGCGGCGACGTCTACGACTTCCTCGAGCTGCCCGACGGCCGGCTCGCCGTCGTCCTCGGGGACGTGACCGGCCACGGCGTCGAGGCGACCGCCGACATGGCGATGGCGAAATTCGTCTTCCGCTCGCTCGCGCGCGAGCACCCCGAGCCCGGCGACTTCCTCGCGCGCGCGAACGACGTCGTCGTCGACGAGATCGCGCCCGGCAAGTTCATCACGATGACGTACGTCACCGTCGACGGCTCGACGGGAGAGGTGGCGTGCGCGAACGCCGGGCATCCCGCCCCGCGAATCGTGCTGCCCGACGGCGACGTACGCGGGCTCGAGGCGCACGGGCTGATCCTCGGCATCGACTCGGACCAGGAGTACGAGGGCGTCCAGGATGCCTTGCCGGCCGGCGGCTCGCTCGTGCTGTACACCGACGGTGTCGTCGAGGCGCGGCGTGACGGCGAGCTGTACGGGACGGAGCGGCTCGACGCGCTGCTCGCCGCACACTGCGAGCTCGGCCCGCGCGAGCTGGCCCGGCGTGTCGCCGACGACGCGCGGTCGTGGGGCGGCGATGCGCTCACCGACGATCTCGCGGTCGTCGTCATCCGGCGCACCGCGTGATCGAGCTCAGGCGGTCGCACGGCCGCCCGTTCCTGATCGGCCACCGCGGCGCCCGCGCGCTCGCGCCGGAGAACACGCTCGAGTCGCTCGAGGTCGCGGCCCGGCACGGCGTCGACGGCGTCGAGGTCGACGTGCTCCGCCGCCCCGACGGCCGGCTGGTCCTCGCACACGGGCCGGAGATCCCGGCCGGCGCGCCCTCGCTCCGCGAGGCGCTCGCGCTCGCGGCCGAGCTCGGCGTCTTCGTCCAGCTCGACGTCAAGCTGCGCGGGGCCGCCCCGGAGATCGGCCGGGCGGTCGCCGACGCCGGGATCGCCGACCGCACCTTCGTCAGCTCCTTCTCGCTCGAGACGCTCGAGGAGTTCGCCGCGGCCGCGCCGGAGCTGCCGCGCTCGTTCACCTACCCCGCACGGGGCCTCGCGCCCGCGCAGCGGCTCGTGCTCCCGCGCCGCCTCGCCGGCTGGCTGCGACGCGCCCAGGCTGCGGGGCTGACGCTGAAATGGACCGTCCTCGACCACCGGGTGATCGACGCCGGGCACGTGCTCGGCGCGGCCGTCCTCGCGTGGACGGTCAACGACCCGGCGCGCGCAAAATCGCTGGTCGAGGCGGGTATCGACGCTATCATCACCGACGATCCACGGATCGCTCCGGGGGGTAGATCACAAACGTGAAGCGCGTCGTTCTCTTCTGTCTCGTCCTGCTCGCGTCCGGCGCGTCCGCCGCTGCCGTGCTCGCCGACACGCCGCCGCCCACGACGACGACGGTCACCACGACGACGCCGACGACGACCGAGACGACCCCGACGACGACGACCACGCCGGTCCAGGTGATCGCCGCGGGCGTGACGATCGACGGCGTCGCGGTCGGCGGGCTGCCGGCCGACCAGGCGACCGCCGCGATCCACGCCGCCTTCGACGAGCCGCTCGTCCTGCGCTTCCTCCGGACGACGATCACGGTCTCGCCGTCGCTGCTCGGCATGCGGGTCTCGGCCGACGCTGCGGTCGCGCGCGCGCTGACCGCCGCACCCGGCACCGCGCTGTCGCTCCGCGCCGGCTACAGCAAGGCGAAGGTGAAGGCGTTCATCGCCAAGATCGCGAACCGCTTCGACCGCAAGCCGGAATCGTCGCGACTGCTTTTCCGCGCAACCCGTCCGGTGGTGACGAAGCCCGTGCTCGGGCGCACGCTCGACCGTGCGACGGCGTTCACAGCGGTGACGCAGCAGATCGTGCACGCAACGCGTGCGCCGGTCACGCTCAAGGCGAAGGTGATGCAGCCGCCGGTCACGCCGAAGACGATCGGCCCGGTGATCGTGATCAAGCGCGGCTCGAACCAGCTGCGGCTCTACGACGGTGCGAAGCTCGTCCGCTGGTTCCGCGTCGCGACAGGGCAGAACATCTATCCGACGCCGCTCGGCCGCTTCCAGATCGTCGTCAAGTGGAAGAACCCATGGTGGTACCCGCCGACGAGCTCGCCGTGGGCGAAGGGGCTGAAGCCGGTGCCGCCCGGCCCGAGCAATCCGCTCGGCACGCGCTGGATGGGGCTGAGCGCGCCGGGCGTCGGCATCCACGGCACCGACGAGCCTGCGTCGATCGGCTACTCGCTGTCGCACGGCTGCATCCGCATGCTCGTGCCGCAGGCCGAGTGGCTGTTCGAGCACGTCGACGTCGGGACGCCGGTGTTCATCGTCGCGACATGACGCGTGCCGTCCAGCTCACTGCGCTCGTTGCGGTTGCGGGGCTGTTCGCGCTGCTCGTGTGGCGGCTCACGCACCAGTCGCATCCGCCGAAGATCGGCGGGCCCGCGCCCGCCTTCACGCTGAAGCGGCTCGTCGGCGACGGCGAGATCAGCCTGGCGTCACTGCGCGGCAGGCCGGCGGTGATCAACTTCTTCGCGTCGTGGTGCGAGCCCTGCAAGGGAGAGGCGAAGGTGCTCGAGAGCGCGTGGCAGGAGTACAAGGGCCGCGTCGTCTTCCTCGGCATCGACTACAACGACGTGACCGGCGACGGACGGCGGTTCATCGACGCGCACCACATCACGTTCCCGACGGTTCGCGGCGGCGACGGCTCGGTCGGCAACCGCTACGGGCTGACGGGCGTCCCCGAGACGTTCTTCGTCAACGCCGACGGCAAGCTCGTCGGGTCGCACATCGAGGGCACCGTCGCGCACCAGAAGGACCGCTTCTACGCCGGCATCAAGGCGGCGCTGGGCTCGTGAGGATCGCCGCCGTCGTACTGGCGGCGCTCGCGTTCGCCGGCACTGCCGCGGCGTGCGACCAGCCGCGCGCGTCCCTGCCGGCGCTCGAGGGGCAGATCATGTGCCTGACCTGCCACACGACGCTCGACCAGTCGGATGCGCCGTTCGCGCAGCGGGTGAAGCGGCTGATCCGCATCCGCATCGACCAGTGCAAGACCGCCGGGCAGATCAAGGCCGAGCTCGTCGGCATGTTCGGCGCCGGCATCCTCGCCGCGCCGCCGCGGAAGGGCTTCGACCTGCTCGCGTGGTGGCTGCCGCTCGCCGGGATCATCGCCGGGGCGCTGTTGCTCGCGTTCGGCGTGTGGCGGTGGACGCGTGCGAGGGCGCCCGGCGACGCCACGGCGCCGCCGCTCGACCCCGAGCTCGACGCGCGCGTCGACGAGCTGCTCGCGAAGCTCGACTGATGGGCATCAAGCTTCCGGTTGCGTTCCTCGCCGGCTTCGTCTCGGTCGTGACGCCGTGCGTCCTGCCGCTCGTGCCCGGCTACCTCTCGGCGCTGTCCAGCGTGCAGCCGGGCCAGCTCGCCGAACGCCGCGTCGTGCGCGCGTCGCTGCCGTTCATCGCCGGCTTCACCGTCGTCTTCGTCGTGCTCGGCGCGGGTGCGGCGGCGATCGGCGGCGTCGTCTCACCGCGCGCGCAGGCCGAGATCGCCGGTTTCGTGCTGGTCGTGCTCGGGCTGGTGTTCGTCGGGGCGCTGCCGATGCCGGAGCGCGTCGTCGCGCCCGGCCTGCTCGCCGGCGCGCGGCGGCGCGGCTCGGGCGCGCTGCTCGGCGGCGCGTTCGCGGTCTGCGCGGCACCGTGCATCGGCACCGTGCTCGCGGCCGTCCTCGTCCTGGCGAGCGACACGGGCGCCGTCTTGAAAGGCGCGCTGCTCC
>DASXWV010000134.1:0-23552 GCA_036503495.1 Gaiellaceae bacterium | reverse complement strand
GCGTCGACGACGGCGGCGAGCTCGACGCCGGGAAAGTGATGGCCCTTCGCGACCATCTGCGTGCCCACGAGCACCGCACGCTCTGCGCGCGCGAACCGCTCGAGCGGCGCGCGCACGTCGTCGACGTCGGCATCGAGCCGGATCACCTCGAGCTCGGGCACCTGGCGCGCCAGCTCGCGCTCGAGCTTCTGCGTGCCGGCGCCGATTCGGGCGAGCTCCGCCGAGCCGCAGGCCGGACAGACCTCGCCGAGCTGCTCGAGCCGCCCGCAGTGGTGGCAGTGCAGCGACCCATCCGAATGCAACGTCAGCGCGACGTCGCAGTTCGGGCAGCGGCGCGTCTCGCCGCACGCGCGGCAATGGATCGCCGGCGCGATCCCGCGGCGGTTCAGGAGCAGGATCGCCTTGCCGCCGCGCTCGGCGATCCCGCCGAGCTCCGCCAGCAGCGGCGCCGACAGCGGATACCCCGCCTCGCGGCGCAGGTCGACGACGCGCACCGTCGGCAGCGGCGCGGCGATGCGGCCGCCGAGCTCGAGCCGCTCGAGCGCCGCCCACGACTCCGGCCGCGGCGTCGCCGACCCGAACACGGCGACCGCGTGCTCGAGAGACGCACGCTTCGCCGCGACGGTGCGTGCGTCGTAGCGCGGGTCCGACTCCTGCTTGTACGACGCATCGTGCTCCTCGTCGATGCAGATCACGCCGACCGTCGGCACCGGCGCGAACACCGCCGAGCGCGCACCGATCACCACCGGCGCCTCGCCCGACGCGATCCGCTCGCGCTCGTCGCGCCGCTCGGCGTCCGACAAGGCTGAATGCAGGATCGCGACGCGGTCGCCGAAGCGGGCCTGGAAGCGCCCGAGCGTCTGCGGCGTCAGCGCGATCTCCGGCACGAGCACGATCGCACCGCGGCCGCGCGCGAGCGCCGCCTCGCACGCCCGGATGTACACCTCCGTCTTGCCGCTCCCCGTCGCGCCGTACAGCAGCACGTTGCCGCCGCGCGCGTCGAGCAGCTCGGTGATGCGTGCGAGCGCGCGCTCCTGCGACTCGGACAGCGACGCCGGCGCCGCCTCGCCGGGCAAACCCGCCTCGAGCACACGCCGTTCGCCGCGCCGCTTCGCGTTGTGCGGCGCGACGAGCTGCAGTGCGCGCGCCGGCGTCGAGCCGTAGTAGTCCGCGAGCCACAGCGCGAGGTCGACGAGCGACGGCGGCAGCGACTGCGCCACCCGTTCCACTGCGACCACGTCGACGCCTTCCGGCGGCGCGACGCCGACCTCGGTGACGATCCCGCGCCGGCGCGCGTTGCCGAAGCGCACGTCGACGATCGCGCCGCGCTCGACCTCGTCCGGCACCTCGTACGTGAACGCGCGAGCGAGCGCGCGCGCGGTGACGAGCGGATAGACCGAGGCGAAGCGGGCCACCGGCCAAGGCTATGGTCGGAGCCAGATGTGGAACCCCGACAGCTACCTCGACGAGATGCTCGCCGAGATCCCCGGCTACGAGGAGCTGCAGGAGGCGGTGGCCGCTGCGGCCACCGGCCGGGACGTCCTCGAGCTCGGCACGGGCACGGGCGAGACGGCCGTCCGCATCCTCGCCCGGAGCCCCGCCGCCCGCTGGACGGGAATCGACTCGAGCGAGGCGATGCTCGCCGCCGCCCGCGCCCGGCTGCCGGAGACGGCGGACCTGCGCGTGCAGCGGCTCGAGGACCCGCTTCCCGCCGGCCCGTTCGATCTCGTCGTGTCCGTCCTCGCCGTGCACCATCTGGACAGCGACGGCAAGCGCGACCTCTTCCGCCGGGTCGCGGCCGTGAGCGACCGCTTCGTGCTCGGCGACGTCGTCGTGCCCGAGCGCCCGGAGGACGCGGTGATCGTGATCGACGGCGTCTACGACACGCCGAGCAGTGTCGCCGACCAGCTCGCGTGGCTGCGCGAGGCCGGCTTCGAGGCGCAGGCCGAGCCGGTTCGGCCCGACCTGGCCGTCTTTACAGCCCGGAGGCCTCGATGACGAAGTCGGTCGCGAAGCCGAGGACGATCCCGGCGAACACGAGCCACGTCACGAGCACCGTGTGGCCGTACTTGCGGTTGACCGCGAACAGCTCCTGCACGACGTAGAGGATCGAGCCGGCGGCGACCGCGAAGAACAAGACGGACACCTCCTGACTCGTCCACGCCTGCCCGACGACGGTGCCGAAGAAGGTCGGTGCGCCGCCGATCGCACCGAGCAGCGACAGGTAGCCCCAGCTCGGACGCGTCCCCTCGCCGGCCATCGGGCCGACGATGCCGAAGCCCTCGGTCGCGTTGTGCAGCGCGAAGCCGACGATCAGCGTCACCGCGAGCGCCGTCAGGTCGTTCGCCGCCGCCTGGCCGATCGCGAGCCCCTCGCCGAAGTTGTGGACGCCGATCCCGACCGCGATCAGGAGCGCGAGCTGCTTGCCCGGCGTGAGCCGGTCGACCCAGCCGCGGCTCTCGAACTCGTCGACCGCCGCCGCGCCGGGCCCGACGAGCGTCGTCGAGCGGCGGTTGGAGCGGTTCCGCATCCAGTGGGCGTAGTAGACGAGGGCCATCAGGCCGACGCCGAAGCCGACGAGGCCGAGGGTGGCGAGGCCGGCGAACTCGCCCCAGTGCCGCTCCTCGAGGCCCTCCTCGATCGGCTCGACCGCGCCGGAGAGGACGTCCCAGAGGAGGAAGAGCAGGATGCCGGTGGCGAGGGCCGAGAGGCCGGCGCGGGTGGCCGCGCCGAGGTTCTGGAGGCGGCCGAGCGGCAGGCCGAGGAAGATCGTGCCGCCGGCGATCGCGCCGAGGAGGAGGATCTGTGTTGTGCTCATCGCGTGTAAGGGTAGCCTTACACGCATGAGCGAGCGTCACTCGGTCGACGAGTACCTCGAGACGATCTACTTCCTCGCCTTTCCGATCGGCGAATACACCCCGAAAGGCGCCGGCGCTCCGCCGCTCGCCTCACGCGTCGCCGAGATGCTCGGCGTCTCGCGCGCCTCGGCGGGGGAGATGCTGAAGCGCCTCGAGGCCGAGGGCCTGATCGAGCGCGGCGAGCGCAAGGAGGCGCTCCTCACCGGCGCGGGCCGGGAGCGCGCCGAGCGGGTCGTCCGCAAGCACCGGCTGATCGAGCGCCTGCTCACCGACTTCATGGGCTACACCGGCGCCGAGGCGCACGAGCGGGCCGACGCGCTCGGCGACACGTTCGACGACGAGATGGTGGAGCGGATCGACGAGAAGCTCGGGCACCCCGAGCGCTGCCCCCACGGGTGGCCGGTCGACCCCGGCGTCGAGCAGGCCGAGAACGGCGAGCTTGCCCCGCTCGCGTCGCTCGAGGCGGGAACGAAGGCGACGATCGTCCGGCTCGCCGAGCACGACGGCGATCTCCTGCACTGGTTCTACGACCAGGGACTCGTCCCCGGCGAGTCGCTCGAGGTGCTGCGCGCCGACGCGGCGGCCGATCAGTTCACGGTGACGCTGGACGACGGCGAGCGAGCGATCAGCGAGAAGGCCGCAGCCGGGCTGTTCGTCAGGCCGGCGTAGCCGCGACGAGGCCGGCGGCCTGCGCGAGCGCGTCCGCCTTGTCGGTGCGTTCCCACGTGAAGTCGCCGTCGTCGCGGCCGAAGTGGCCGTACGCCGCCGTCTTCGCGTAGATCGGGCGCCGCAGGTCGAGGTCGCGGAGGATCGCCGCCGGCCGCAGGTCGAAGTGCTCGCGCACGAGCTCCTCGATCCTCGCGACCGGGATGTTCTCCGTGCCGAACGTCTCGACGAGGACCGACATCGGGTGCGCGACGCCGATCGCGTACGCGACCTGGAGCTGGCAGCGCTCGGCGAGCCCCGCGGCGACGACGTTCTTCGCGACGTAGCGGGCGGCGTACGCGGCCGAGCGGTCGACCTTCGTCGGGTCCTTGCCCGAGAAGGCGCCGCCGCCGTGCGGCGCGGCGCCGCCGTACGTGTCGACGATGATCTTGCGCCCCGTCAGACCGGCGTCGCCCATCGGGCCGCCGATCACGAACTTTCCCGTCGGATTGCAGTAGAAGAAGTCCTTCGCCTCGAGCCGCTTCGCGTCGTAGAGATCCTTCGGGAGGATCGGCTCGAGCACGTGGGCGATCAGATCGGGCTTCATCAGCGTCTCGATGTCGATGCCCTCGCGGTGCTGGGTCGAGATGACGATCCGCTCGATCTCCACCGGCCGGCGGCGGCCGCTCTCGTCCTCCTCGTAGCGGACGGTCACCTGCGTCTTCCCGTCGGGCCGCAGGTAGAGCAGCTCCTCGGCCTTCCGCACCGCGGCAAGGCGGCGCGCGAGCCGGTGCGCGAGCATGATCGGCAGGGGCATCAGCTCCTCCGTCTCGCTGGACGCGTAGCCGAACATCATCCCCTGGTCCCCCGCGCCGACGCGGTCGAGCGGGTCGTCGTCGCCGCGCTGCGTCTCGTACGACTGGTCGACGCCCTGCGCGATGTCGGGCGACTGCTCGTCGACCGTCACGGTGACGCCGCACGTCTCGGCGTCGAAGCCGTATTTCGCGCGCGTGTAGCCGATCTCGCGGATCCGCTCGCGGACGATCCGCGGGATGTCGACGTAGCTGTCGGTCGACATCTCGCCGCCGACGACGACGAAGCCGGTGGTGATGAACGTCTCGCACGCGACGCGCGCGTTCGGGTCTTTCGTCAGGACTGCGTCGAGGACCGAGTCGGAGATCTGGTCGGCGATCTTGTCCGGGTGGCCTTCGGTGACCGACTCGGACGTGAAGGAAAAGGAACGGGAGGCCATGCGGCGCAGCGTAGCCGAGCGTCGTGAGCGATCGGTGAGCGGGTCGGCGCATCCTCATGGAGTCCGTCAACGACCCCGGAGGACGACATGCGCTTCTTCCTCGCAATCCTCGCCGCGGCCGCCGCGCTGACGTGGGTTGCGGCCGCCGCCGCAGACGACGGCTACGTCCCACCGCCGTGCGCCGACACCGACGTCGCGACCCTCGCACCCGCCGAGTGCACCGGCCAGGAACCGGTTCCCTCGATCGCCGCAGACGACGGCGACCTCCCCTCGGCCGCGTCGCTCGCCGCGAAGGCGGCGGCCGTCGAGGCGGCGATGCCGAGCCCGGCCGACCTGCCGGCGTACTGCCGCGTGCACGCGAACGTCTACTTCTACACCTCGACCGACTGGCTCCGGCTCGGCCAGCGCCTGCAGGCGAACCAGTCGCCGTGCGCCGACTACTGGATCAGCATCCCGCCGCTCGCCGCCGACAAGACGGCGCCGCGCTGCCTGCAGGACGACCTCGTCCGCGCGCTCGGGCCGCACTTCCACGTGATGGCCGAGCTCCACTTCGCCGGCTGGAACAAGTGGTGGTCGGCGCCCGGCCGCACGCCCGCGCTGGCGGGCGCCGAGTTCGTCCGCAAATGGCAGGAGTGCGGGTACCTGCAGCCGGGCGAGACGTGGGCGCTGAACGAGATGCACTCGGGCATCCGCCGGAACGTGCCCGGCGCACGCGCGAACATGATCCAGTTCCTCGACGCGGCCCGCCGGGCGTCGGGGACGAAGGGCGTCGCCTGGGTGATCGGCGTCGGCCAGCAGACGGCGAACGTCAGCGACTACAAGCCGCAGCTCGAGGAGTGGTTCCAGGACGCCTCGTTCTGGACGGCGATGGGCGCCGACATCGACGTGTGGGGGCAGGAGGCCTATCCCGACATGCGCTACTGGGGCGTCGACGACACGTCGCGGCACGACCGCACGACGAACCTCGACCTCTACCTCGAGCATCCGCTGCTGCTCGCGGAGAGCGGGCCGGAGGCGGCGTCGAGCGCGCACGACTACCTCGAGCGCACGTACGTCCCGCTCGCGAGCGCCGCCTGGCCGTACACGAGCGGGTTCGGCGACACGAACTTCTCCGCCGACCAGATGGAGCGGTTCGTCTCCGAGCAGACGTACGCGGTCAAGCACTTCTCGCTGAGCCGCCCGCAGGGGGCGCCCGACGGCCGGATCGCGTTCGCCTGGGCGCCGAACAACAGCTGCGACGGGAAGCCGTGCATGGACGCGAAGCTGTTCGCGTCGTCGACGCTCGGGATCCTCGACCGGCTCGCGAGCGCGATCCGCGAGTCGTACGAGCGCGGCGGCGGCAGCCAGATGGGCGCGTGCGGCGCGCCGGGCGACCACACGTGGTGTAACGCGGACATCGACGGGGCAGCCTTCAATCCGCTCTGGTCGACGTTTCCCGACTGGTGAAGTCGGGATCGGGGGGGCGCCGCCGCGGCCGGCGGCGCCCCTCTCACTCCTCCGTCGGCTGGCGCCCCATCAGGTTCGAGACGAGGTCGTGCAGGCTCCGCCCGGAGAGGACGGAGCAGACACCGTCGGTGATCGGCAGCTCGACGCCGAGCCGGCGGGAGAGCTCCTGCAGGACCGGCGCGGTGGTGATCCCCTCGACCGTCTGGCCGATCTCCGCGACCGCCTCGTCGGCGCTGCGACCCTGCGCGATCAGCTCGCCCGCCTTGCGGTTGCGGCCGTGCCGCGACCAGCACGTGACGATCAGGTCGCCCATCCCCGCGAGGCCGGCGAACGTCTCGGCCCGCGCGCCCGCCGCCTCGCCGAGCCGCGACATCTCGGCGAGCCCGCGCGTGATCAGCGCCGCCTTCGAGTTGTCGCCGAGATCGAGGCCGTCGACGCCGCCCGCTGCAAGCGCGATCACGTTCTTCGCGGCGGCGCACAGCTCGACGCCGACGACATCCGGATTGACGTAGGCGCGGAAGACGGTCGAGTTGATCGCGTGCTGCAGCTGCCCCGCGAGGTAGCCGTCCTCGCTTGCGATCACCGCCGCGGTCGGCATGCCGACGGCGATCTCCTCTGCCATGTTCGGGCCGCTGAGCACGGCGACGGCACGGCGCTGCACGCGCGTGCTGAGGCGCTCGCCCGTCGCCGGGTCGAGGCCCTTCGTCAGGCTGAGCACCGGCGCCTCGCCGGGCAGCGCCGCCACGACCTCGACGAAAGCACGGCTCGGTACCGCGACGACCGCGACGTCGACGTCGGCCTGCGCGTCCGCGAGCGCGACGGCGCTCGCTTCGCGGAGGTCGACCTTCTGCAGGTAGCGCGGGTTGCGTCCCGTCTCGTTGATCGCGTCGGCGTCCGCCGCGTGATGGCAGCCGAGCACGACGTCGTGTCCGCGTTCGAGCAGGACGTGCGCGAACGCCGTTCCCCACGAGCCCGAGCCGGCGACGAGAAATCTCATCTCACGAGCGTCGCACGAAGTCGATGTTCACGGGCACGCCGTCGAGGCCGAAGCGGTCGCGCAGCTCGTTCTCGAGCCAGTAGCCGTAGTCGCGCGTGACGATGCGCGGGTCGTTGACGAAGATGCGGAAGCGCGGCGGCCGCTGGTGGATCTGCGCGCCGTACAGCATGTTCAGCCGCTTCCCGTCGCGCGACGGCGGCTGCCGCTTCTGCGTCAGCTCCTCGAGCGCCTTGTTGAGCTCGGCCGTCGGCACGCGCGCCACGTGGCGGTCGAACAGCTCGACGATCGCGTCGAGCAGCCGGTCGATTCCGCGCCCGCTCTTCGCCGACACGGCGAGGAACGCGGGACGCTGCCGCAGGCGGCGGCGCAGGTGCCCGCGCACCTCCTCGATCTTCACCTCCGAGATGTCCCACTTGGCGAGCACGATCAATGTCGAGCAGCCGGCCTTGCGCGCGACGTCGGCGACGGCGAGATCCTGGTCGACGATGCCCTGCGACGCATCGATCAGGACGAGCGCGACGTCGGCGCGCTCCGCGGCTTCGAGCGCGCGCAGCTCGCTGTAGTACTCGATGCCCTGCCGGTGCCGCCGTTTGCGGCGCAGGCCGGCGGTGTCGACGAGCACGAACGTGCGGTCGCCGCGCTCCAGCACCGTGTCGATCGCGTCGCGCGTCGTACCGGGGATGTCGGAGACGATCACGCGCTCGCGGCCCAGCAGCTTGTTCAGGAGCGACGACTTGCCGACGTTCGGCCTGCCGAGGATCGCGACGCGGATCGCCTCC
Organism: Gaiellaceae bacterium; assembly: GCA_036503495.1. Classification (GTDB taxonomy): domain Bacteria; phylum Actinomycetota; class Thermoleophilia; order Gaiellales; family Gaiellaceae; genus Palsa-739. Next base: position 15,575 of record DASXWV010000134.1, on the reverse strand, counting down.
TCCGGCAGCTCCGGCCTCGCGCCCTGCCCCCCTCCAGTTGAACGCAACACCTCGAGCTGGTCGAGGATCAGGTCGAGGAGGTCGCCGGCGCCGTGCCCGTGCAGGCCGCTGATCGGGATCGGATCGCCGAGCCCCAGCCGGTGCAGCTCGAGCGCGAGCGCCTCGTGGCGCGGATCGTCGATCTTGTTCGCGAGGACCAGCACGGGTTTGCGCGCATTTCGCAAAATCTGCGCCACCTCTTCGTCACCGGGGGTGACCCCCGATTGCGCGTCGAGGACGAAGAGGACGACATCCGCTTCGGCCACGGCCTCGCGCGCCTGGTCGCCGATCGAGCGCGTGATCGGGCTCGCGTCCGCGATGTCGACGCCGCCCGTGTCGATGAGGAGGAAGCGCTTGCTGCGCCATTCGCAGACGAGCTCCTTGCGATCGCGCGTGACGCCGGGCGTCTCGTGGACGACCGCGGCGCGCGTTCCGGTCAGCCGGTTGACGAGCGTCGACTTCCCGACGTTCGGGAAGCCGACGATCGCCACCGTTCCGAGGAGCTCGTCGGCCACCTCGGAAGACTGCCTATTACGAGGCCGCGAGGCCGATCGTGCCGGCCGGCAGCGCGCCGGCCTCGCCGAGCGAGGTCAGCGACCCGTCGGCGGCGATGCGGTAGCCCGCGAGCGTGTGCTTACCGTCGTTGAGGACGTACAGGTAGCGGCCGTTGTTGCTGACCGCCTCGTCGAGCGGATGCACGAGGCCCGGCGTCGAGCCGAGCAGCGACAGCGAGCCGTCCGCGGCGATCGCGAAGCCGGAGATCGAGCCGGCGGCCGCGTTCGCGGTGTACGCGTACTTGCCGTTCTTGTTGACGACGAGCCAGCACGGCGCCCCCTGGAACGTCGGCACAGCGCCGCTGATCGTGTGCGCACCCGTCGTGTCGACGGTGTACGACGATGCCGACCCGCCGGCCTCCGAGACGAACAGCCGGCCGAGGTTGTCGAACGAGAACCCGAACGGCGTCACGCCGGCGGAGGCGCTCGAGACGCCCGGCTGAGCGATGCCGCCGACGACGGCGAACGTGTCGATCGACTGCGACGCTTTTTCCGTCACGACGAGCTCGTCGCCGCTGGGCGAGAACGCGACCTGCGCCGGACCGGCGCCGAGGAGGTGCTGCGACGCGAGCGGCGATCCGTCGGTCGTGAGGCCGTCGACGGTCGAGCTGCCCGCGTTGAGGACGTAGAGCACGTCGCCGTGCACCGTGACGCTGATCGGCTGCGCGCCGCCCGACGGGAACTGCGCCTCGAGCGCGAGCCCGTTGGGCTCGACGGCGAACTTCGAGACGGTGTTGCTCGCCGCGTTGACCGCATAGAGCTCGCGGCCGTCGTCGCTGAGCGCGAGCGAGCCCTGCGAGCCGAGCCCGGCGCCCGTGCCGCGGCCGCCGGTTGCGAACTGCCCGGCGTAGGTCAACGCGCCCTGCGCACTGCGCGTGAAGTAGGCGACGGCGTTGCCCTCGCGCGAGTTCGTCAGTGCGTAGACCGCGCCCGGCGTGTCGTGCGCCGCGCTTGCGGCCTGCGCGGCGACAAATGCGGCGATCACCGCGGCGAGGGCGATCAGGATCTTCGTCATGTCGTCTCCCTTCGTCCGTGCCGGCGTCAATGCCGACAGGACAACCGTCTAGGGACCGCGCTCGGCGTTACGCCACTCGCTGAACTGCGCGAGCAGCGTGTCGCGCGCAACAGGATCGAGGTCGTCCTCGCGCAGCATCCCGGTGAGCGCAATCGTCTGCTGGAACTGCGCGAGGTATTCGCGACAGTTCGTGCACGCGGCGATGTGCGCCTCGAACCGCGCGCGGTCGCGGCGCGACAGCGCACCGTCGAGATAGTCGGTGACGAGCTCGACGAGCTCGTTGCACGTGAGTCCCGGTTGTCTACGCCACATGTCGGTAGCTCTCCACTGCCGTCCGCACCTTCGTCCGGGCGCGATGCAGCAGCACCCTCTGATTGGTCTCGGTGAGCTCGAGAACGTTACAGACCTCCTCCGAGCTCCAGCCCTCGACGTCCCGCAGCCGGATGACGAGCCGCTGCTGCTCGGGCAGCGTGTCGATCGCCGCCTCGACCACGCCCCGCAGCTCGGACGCGAGCACGTCGTGCCACGGCTCGACGGGCGAGGCCCAGTGGCCGTCCGGCGCGAAGTGCTCGGGCGAGACGGCGGGGCCGTCATCGGCCTCGAACGACGAGAACGGCATCGAGCGCGCCTCACGCACGGCGCGCGTGCGCGCCACATTGGCGACGATGCGATAGATCCACGTCTTCAGCGACGCGCGGCCCTCGAAGCGGTCGAGGCCGCGGAGCACGCCGAGCCAGGCCTCCTGGACGACCTCGTCGGCGACGGCCTGCGTGCGGACGAACGTCCGCGCGAGGCGGCGCATGCCGGGCGTGTAGGCGTCGACGAGCTCCATGAAGGCACGCTCGTCACCACGCCGAAGCGCGGCGACGAGCGTCGATTCATCGGTCAGCAGCGAGATGCCGCCGACGCTACGCCGCCGGTCCGAGCGCCGCAAGTGCGGGTGCACTGACGGGCTCGATCGTCCCGTTGACGCGGTAGGACGAGGCGGCGGCCGCACCGACCTGGCCGCCGAACGCCTCGGTGACGACGAGCGTGCCGCCTGCGAAATCGAAGCCGTGCGGCGTCCGGCCCGCGGACGGGAGGATCGCCGTGCGGCGCGGCAGGCCGTCGCCGTCGAGCTCGATCGAGACGATCGAGTCGCCGTCCGGAGCGAACGCGATCTGCGCCGGGCCCGCGCCGTCGGGCAGGGCGTAGAGCGACCGCGCGAGCGGCGCGATGCTGTGCCCGGCGAGCGTGAAGCCCTGGATGCTCGCGCTCGCCGAGAGCAGCTCGTTCTCGCGCGCGTCGTTCGTCTGCACGAAGATCATGTCGTCTCCCTGGTCGGTGTGCCTTCGGGAGACTCAGTCGCCTACGGCGGCGAGACGTTACGCGGGCGGCGCCCGTGCTCGTGCAGATCGACCAGCCAGCGCCACAGCGTCTCGAGCTCTTCCTTGATGCGCCCGGAGACCTCGTCGCGTGTCAGGTCACCGACCGTCCACGGCTCGCCCCAGGCGATCGTGCACGGTGCGAAGTTGCCGAGCTTCCACCGCTGCGAGCCGTGGATCGCGCCGCAGACGATCGGCACGTTCTCCTTGACGGCGGCCATTGCCGCGCCCGGCTGCACCTCGCCCGGCACGCCGCTGCGCTGCCGCGTCCCCTCGACGAACACGCCGAGGCAGCCGCCGTCGCGGACGACCTCGCGCATCCGCCGCACCGCCTCGCGGTCGGACTCGCCGCGCCGCACCGCGAACGACCCGAACTCGCGGATGAACTGGCCGAGGCCGGGGATGCGGTGCACTTCGGCCTTCGCGACGTAGAACGTGTTGCGCGGGTTCGCGACCGTGAAGAGCGGGATGTCGATCCACGAGAAGTGGTTGAGTGCAACGACGACGCCTCCCTCGCGCGGGATGCGATCCCTGCCGTAGACACGAAGGCGTGACGCGCGTGCGGCCCAGGCGCCGAGCGTGTGCCGCCCGACGAACCACGAGACGTCTTGGCGCCTCATACGCGGGCGGCGTGAATCAGCGACTCGATCTGCTCGACCACCTGCTCGACGGTGCTGTGCGTCGTGTCGATCTCGAGCGCGTCCTCGGCCCGCTTCATCCGCTCGGCGTCCTGCGTGTCGCGCACGCGCAGGTCGGTCGCCAGCGCGTCGGCGCCGATGCCCGGCCGGTCGGCCGTGCGGCGGCGTGCGCGCTCGTCGCGGTCGGCGACGAGATAGATCTTCACCTCGGCGTTCGGCGCGACGACGGTGCCGATGTCGCGGCCTTCGATCACGACGTCGCCGTCGCGGCCGAGCTCGCGCTGCCGGTTGCGCATGATCTCGCGGACGGCAGGGTGGCGCGCGACGACGGGGACCATCCGGTCGATGCGCTGCTCGCGGATCGACGCGGTCACGTCGGTGCCGCCGATGAAGACCCGGCTCGCGTCGGCGAACGTGACCGGCTCTGCTCGTGCGAGGCCCGCGAGCGTCGGCTCGTCGCTCAGGTCGACGCCGCGCTGCATCGCGAGCCACGTCAGTGCGCGGTACATCGCGCCGGTGTCGAGGTAGCGGAAGCCGAGCCGCTCCGCGAGCGCGCGCGCCACCGTGCTCTTGCCGGCTCCCGCCGGCCCGTCGATCGCGACGATTATCTCTGCACCACCGTGTTCAGGAGCTCGTAGAAACCGGGGAAGCTTATAGCGGCGATCTCGGCGCCCTCGATCTGCACGCCGTCGCGGCTCGCGAGCCCCGCGATCGCGCCGAGCATGGCGATGCTGTGGTCGCCGCGCGCGTCGATGCGGCCGCCGCGCAGGCGCGCGGGGACGCCGGTGATCGTCCAGCCGTCGTCGTGGCCGCGGACGCGCGCGCCGATGCTCCGCAGCGCGTCGGTGACGGCGTCGATGCGGTCCGTCTCCTTCACGCGCAGCTCCTGCGCGCCGCGGATGCGCGTCTGCCCGCGCGCGTGCGCGGCGAGCAGCGCGACGAGCGGCAGCTCGTCGACCATCGCCGGCACCTCGCCGGCGGCCACCTCGGTGGCGACGAGCTCGTCGAACTGCACCTGCACGGCGCCGGCCGGCTCGCGGCCCTCCCGGCGGCGCTCGAAGATCGCGATCCGTGCGCCCATCCGCTCGAGGACGCCGAGCAGGCCGGTGCGCCGCGGGTTGAGCCCGACGTCGTGGATGGTCAGGTCGCTGCCGGGCAGCAGCGCGGCCGCGACGAGGAGCGGCGCCGCGCTGCTGATGTCGCCCGGGACGACGACGTCGTTGAGCCGCGGCGTCCCCGGCTCGACGGTGACGCTCGTCGGCCGCCGCCGGACGCGGATCCCGGCCGCCTCGAGCATCAGCTCCGTGTGGTCGCGCGTCGGCGTCGGCTCGACGACGGTCGTCGCGCTCTCCGCGCCGAGCCCGGCGAGCAGGAGCGCCGATTTCACCTGCGCGCTCGCGACCGGGAGCTCGTAGTCGATGCCGCGCAGCTGCGCCGGCGCGATGCGGAGCGGGGCGTGACCGTCCTCGGTGTCGATCTGCGCGCCCATCCGGCGGAGCGGCTCCGCGATCCGCTCCATCGGGCGCGAGCTCAACGATTCGTCGCCTGTCAGTACATATGCGCCGTTGCGGCCGGCGAGGAGCCCGGCGATCAGCCGGATCAGCGTGCCGGCGTTGCCGCAGTCGATCTCGGCGTCGCGGAAGTCGGCGCCGTGGACGACGATCTCGCGGTCGTCCGCGTCGTCGACGAAGCCGCCGAGCGCGCGGACCGCGCCGATCGTCGACTCCGTGTCTCCCCCGCGCCCGAAGCCGCGGACGCGCGTCGGCCCGGCCGAGAGCGCGCCGATCAGGAGCGAGCGGTGCGAGATCGACTTGTCGCCCGGGACCGCGACGTGTCCGGTGATGCGCGCGCCGGGCTCGATGAGCATCGCTAGCCGATCGCGCGGCCCATCAGGGACGCGAGCGCGCGGATCTCCGCGGCGAAGTCCGCGAACTCCGAGGTCGGGATCTGCTGCGGGCCGTCGCTCAGCGCTTCCTCCGGCCGCGGGTGCGTCTCGACGATGATCCCGTCGGCGCCGGCGGCGACCGCGGCGCGCGCGAGCGGCAGCACGAGGTCGCGGCGGCCCGCGGGGTGCGACGGGTCGACGATCACCGGCAGGTGCGTCTCCTGCTTCAGCACCGGGATCGCGCCGATGTCGAGCGTGAAGCGCGTCGCCGTCTCGAAGGTCTTGATGCCGCGCTCGCAGAGGATCACCTCGGAGTTGCCCTCCTTGACGATGTACTCCGCCGCCATCAGCAGGTCCTCGACGGTGGCCGACAGCCCGCGCTTCAGCAGCACCGGCTTCGTCGCGCGGCCGACCTCGGCGAGCAGCGAGAAGTTCGCCATGTTGCGCGCGCCGATCTGGATCACGTCGGTCGTGTCGACCACCTCCTCGACGTGCCGCGGGTCCATCAGCTCGGTGACGATCGGCAGCCCCGTCAACTCGCGCGCCTCGACGAGGATCTCCAGCGCCTCGCTGCCGAGCCCCTGGAACGCGTACGGCGAGGTCCGCGGCTTGAACGCGCCGCCACGGAGCATCGTCACGCCGGCAGCGGCGACGACGCGGGCCGTCTCGAGGGTCTGCTCGCGCGTCTCGACGCTGCACGGGCCGGCGATGAAGCCGAAGTAGCCGTCGCCGATGCGCCGCCCGCGCGACGTGATCACCGTCGGGTCGGGCGACAGCTCGCGCGAGACGAGCTTGTACGGCTTGAGGATCGGCAGCACCTGCTCGACGCCGGCATATCCCTCGAGCGGCAGCGTCGACAGGAGCTCGCGATCGCCGATCGCGCCGATCACCGTCGCCTCGCGGCCCGGCGTAACGACCGCGCCGCACCCCGCCTCCTCGAGCCGTGCGACGACGTCGTCGACCTGCTCGTGGGTCGCATTCGCGCCCATGACGATGAGCAGTTCTGGGGCGCCGGTCACAGCCATTGTGTGGTTCAGTGTAGGGCGGTGACCGCGACAGCGACCGAGAAGAAGCTGAAGGTGTTCTCCGGTATTCAGCCGACCGGGAAGAAGACGCTCGGGAACTATTCGGGCGGCTTCCGCCAGTACGTGCAGACCCAGGAGGTCGGCGACGGCTTCTTCTGCATCGTCGACCTGCACTCGATCACGGTCGACCACGACCCTGAGGAGCTGCGGTCGTCGACGCTCGACCTCGCGGCGCTGCTCTTCGCGGCCGGCCTCGACGCCGAGCGCTCGACAGTCTTCTGCCAGTCGCACGTGACGGCGCACGCCGAGGCGGCGTGGCTGCTGGCGGCGGTGACGAGCTACGGCCAGCTCGGCCGGATGACGCAGTTCAAGGACAAGTCGGAGTCGTCGGATTTCGTCTCCGCCGGCCTGTTCACGTACCCGATCCTGATGGCGGGCGACATCCTGCTCTACCAGACCGACCTCGTCCCGATCGGCGACGACCAGCGGCAGCACCTCGAGCTCGCGCGCGACGTCGCGGAGCGCTTCAACTACCGCTTCGGCGAGACGTTCCGCGTCCCGGGCGGCCAGTTCCCCGAGATCGGCGGCCGCATCATGGACCTGCAGGAGCCGACGAAGAAGATGTCGACGACCTTTTCCTCGGAGCAGGGCGCCGTCTACATCGCCGACACGCCCGAGCAGGTCCGGAAGAAGTTCAAGAGCGCCGTCACCGACTCGGAGCGCGAGATCCGCTACGACCCCGGGTCGAAGCCGGGCGTCTCGAACCTGCTCGAGATCATGTCGGTCGCGACCGGCGACACGATCGACGAGCTCGTCCAGCGCTTCCAGGGCTCCGGCTACGGCGACCTCAAGGAGGCCGTCGGCGAGTCCGTGGTCGAGCTGCTGACCCCGATTCGCGAGCGCTTCGAAGGCGCACGCGCGGACGAGCGGGAGCTCCACCGCCTGCTGGCCGTCGGCGCCGAGAAGGCGCGCCGCGCGTCAGAGCCGACGCTCGAGCTGATGTACGAGCGGATGGGCTTCGTCCGGTCCGAGGCCGGACGGTTCTTCGGCGCGGCTCGGCCCCGCGGTTTATAACCACTCCAACGCCGGAGTCGCAGCGTCGCCAACTGCGGCGGCACGGCGAGGGAAACCGTGAGAGGGAGAGACACAATGAGGGGAAAGACGGGTCTGACGGCGGCCGCGCTCTGCGCCGCCGTCGCCGCGATCGCCGTCACCACGGCGAACGCCCGCACGCACATCGACGTCAAGGCCGCAGCGGCGGGCAGCTGCCGGCTCGCGTCGCCGAACGGTGCGGTCAAGCACGTCATCTACGTCCAGTTCGACAACACGCATTTCCGCCGCGACAATCCGAACGTCCCGTCGGATCTCGAGCAGATGCCGCACCTGCTCAACTTCATCACCGGCAACGGGACGCTGCTCGCGAACGACCACACGGCACTGATCTCGCACACCGCGACCGGCATCCTCACGTCCCTCACGGGCGTGTACCCGGACCGGATGGGCCAGCCCGTGTCGAACTCGTTCCGGTACTTCAAGCCGGACGGCACGACCCGAAGCGGCGTCTCGTTCGCGTACTGGACCGCGCCGCTGTTCGACCCCGCCGGGCCGGCCGGCCAGACGGACTTCACGCCGGAGATGATCAACGAGAACGGGAAGATCGCCCCGGCGCCGTGGGTGCCCTACACCCGTGCCGGCTGTGACGTCGGCGCGATCGGGACGGCGAACACCGTCCTCGAGAACACGGCGATCGACATCCCCACCGTCTTCGGCGCCGGCTCGGCCGAGGCGGCCGAGGTCGCAGCGAATCCGGGCCAGGCGTTCGCGGACTTCGTCGGCGTCGGCATCCATTGCGCGGCGACCACGTCGAGCATCTGCACCGGCGACGGGAACGCGAAGCCCGACCTGCTGCCGGATGAGCCGGGCGGCTACGCCGGCTATCAGGCGCTCTTCGGCGCGAAGAACGTCAACCCGGCGATCGACCCGAGCGGACCGCTCACCGATCTCAACGGCCGCGTCATCCAGGACGCCGCCGGGCACATCGGCTTTCCCGGGTTCGACGGGATGGAGGCCGCGACCTCGCTCGCCTGGGTCGCACAGATGCAAGAGGCAGGCGTTCCGGTCACGTACGCGTACATCTCCGACGCACACGACGACCATGGAAACGCGGGCAACATCCACTTCGCCTACGGCCCGGGCGAGGCCGGGTACGAGCAGCAGCTCCATGACTACGACCAGGCGTTCGGGAAGTTCTTCGACCGACTCGCGGCCGACGGGATCAACAAGTCGAACACCCTGTTCGTGTTCACGGTCGACGAGGGCGACCACTTCGTCGGCGATGCTCCGACGCCGGCAGGCTGTGACGGCGTGACGACTCCGTGCCAGTACAACCGCGTCGGCGAGATCAACGCCGACCTGCGGCGGATGGTTCGGACGTCGTTCGGCGACACGACGAACTTCAGCGTCCACTCGGACGACGCGCCGAACGTCTACATCACCGGCAACCCGGCGCAGGCTGCACCGGTGACGAGAACGCTCGAGCGGGAGATGAGCCGACTGAGCTGGCTGAACCCGTACACGGGCACGGTCGAGAACAACATCATGGTCGCGCTCGCCGACCAGACGGAGATGAAGACGCTCCACATGGTCACGGCCGACCCGGCACGAACGCCGACGTTCACACCGTTCGCGGATCCGGACTGGTTCTTCTTCGCAACCGGTGGCCCCAACTGTGCGACGCCGGCCGCCTGCGCGACGATCCCTGCGCGGACGTCGCAGAGCTTCGCGTGGAACCACGGCGATGTTCAGGACGAGATCGCGAACACCTGGGCCGGTTTCGTCGGACCCGGCATCGCAAACTCGGGCCTCGACACCGAGACGTGGTCGGACCACACGGACCTCCGGCCGACCATGCTCTCGCTGCTTGGTCTGAAGGACGACTACACGCAGGACGGGCGGCTCCTCCGCGAGATCCTCACCGGCTGGGCGCTGCCCGACGCGGTGCAGAAGAGCGGCCGCTTCATCCAGCTCGCGACGCTGTACAAGCAGCTGAACGCGCCGTTCGGCTCGTTCGCGATGGACACGCTCCGCGCGTCGACGAAGGCGCTCGGCAGCGGCTCGGCGACCGACGACAGCGCCTATGCGTCGCTCGAGTCGTCGATCGCGTCGCTCACGTCGCAGCGCGACGCGCTTGCGGCGCAGATCAAGACGGCGCTGAACGCGGCGACGTTCAGTGGACAGCCGCTCGCGAACAAGCAGGCCGGCAGCTACGTGTCGCAGGCCCGCGACCTGCTCGAGCAGGCCGCGGCACTCGGCGCGTCGTAGTCCCGACGACTGGCCGGGCGGCGGCTCACCGCCGCCCGGCCACCCTCAGCCGGTACGTCCGTCCGAGGATGCGGACGACGCCGAAGGCAGGCGCAGGCGCGCGGATGCGCACGCGCACGATGCCGCGCGTCCGCGGCAGCAGCTCGCGCGGCGCGACCCGAACGCCGGCCGGCCGCACAAAGCGCACGTTGGCGGCGGAGAGCCGCTCCGACGCGGTGCCGAGATTCCGCACGCTCAGCTCGAGCCAGCGCCGGCCGCGGACGCGCAGTGCAACGGGAACGACGCGGTGAACGGCGGCGTGCGTGCCGCGAACGAGCACGAGCACGCCGATGCGCACGCTCACACCGACGGCGCCGCCGGTCGGGCGGCTCGCGACGAGGACGAGCGCGGCGCGGTCGCGCGGCGCCGAGCGCACGGGCGACACGAGCACGGCGGCGGAACCACCCGGCGGGATCGTCACGCGGCGCGGCCGGACGGCGAGGAGACCGGAGGCACCGGCGACCCGCGGCGTCCCGCGCAGGCCGACGGCGTAGCCGGCGGTCGACACGACGACCGCGACGGCGGCGGTGCCGTTGTTCGCGATCTCGAGCGTGCGCCGCTCGCCCGCCGCGACGACGATCCGCGTCGGCGAGACCGTCAGCGCGGCGGGCGGCGACGCGAGCATCAGCGGCCGAGCACCGTGTACGTGACCGTTGCGGCGTAGTGCGCCGGCGCGAGCACGGGCAGCGGGCCGGTGAAGCCGATGCTCGTCGCCCAGACGTCGCCGGTCGCCGGGCTCGCGGCGCTCGTCGTGACGACCGCGAGGTCGGCGGCCGGCGCGACCGGGATCGCGGCGAGCGTGTTGCCCGCGCGTGCGATCCCGAGCGGCAGGTCGCTCGGCGCGAACGACGTGCGGTGGACGGTGAGCGAATAGCCGGCCGTATCGTTGCTCAGCACCGTCGCGGTGACGGTGACCGGTGCCGGCGTCGTGCCGGGGATGACGTTGCCGAACGCGACCGTCGAGCGGTCGAGCGCAAGCGAGATCGCCGGCTGCAGGTCGACGCCGACGCCGACCGAGGAGGTCAGGCCGCCGGTGGACGTGCCGCCGCACGCGGTCGGCGCGGCGCTCGAGTTGCGCGGGGTCGGCGCGACGGCGGTGAAGTCGGCGGCGTTGTCGTTCGTGTCGGTGCAGCCGCCGCCGGCGCGCGAGGCCGCGGTCGTCGCCGAGAGCGCCGGCGCGGCCGCCGTGCCCTCGAAGTCGGTTGCGGTGCCGTAGCCGACGAGATCCTGGAGGCCGGCCGCCCCGGCACAGCTGCCGGCCGCGGCGCCGCACGACAACGCGTTCGCATTGCTGACGACCGCGATCTTGCCGCCGGTCGCCGCGAGGTTCGTCGTGCCGGCCGCGTCCGAGGTCGGCAGCGCGGCGCCGACCGTGCCGCCGGCGAGGGCGACGAGGTAGTGGGCGCCGGCGGGGATCGAGCCCGCGAGGGGCGTCGCGCTCCACGAGGTCGAGGCGGCCGAGGCGTACTGCACCGACCAGCCGCTGAGGTCGACGGCTGTCGAGCCGCGGTTGAAGAGCTGAACGTAGTCGTTCGCGTACGGCGCGCCGGTGTTGCCGCCGCCGGCGAAGATCTCGCCGACGACGATCGACGATGACGAGGCGGCGGTCGACGCAACAGGCGCGAACGCGAGCAGCGCGAGGCCGAGAACGACGAGCGCGGACCTGAACATGGGCGGCTCCAGGGGTCGGTGACGATGAGCACACGTGATATCCGCGCCGGTACCGCCGCCGAAAGTGTCCTTTTCGGATTGTCAGGAAGTTGGTGCAGAGTCGTGACGAAGGCGTTGCACCTCGCCACGCGACAGCGCCCGCCACGACCCGGCGGCGAGCCCGTCGACGCTCAGCCCTGCGTAGACGCTCCGGTGCAGCCGCAGCACGGGATGCCCGACGGCGTCGAGCATCCGCCGCACTTGCCGGTTGCGGCCCTCGTGGATCGTCAGCTCGAGCGTGCCGCGACCGAGGCGCCGCACGCGCGCGGGCGACGTCACCCCGTCCTCGAGCTCGACACCGCGCGCGAGCGAGCGCAACGCAGCGTCCGACGGCTCCCCTTCCACCTCGGCGACGTACGTCTTCTCGACGCCGTAGCGCGGGTGCGCGAGCCGGTGCGCGAGCTCGCCGTCGTTCGTCAGCAGCAGCGCCCCGGTCGTCTCGGCGTCGAGCCGGCCGACGGGGACGACGCGCGGCTCGCGCGGCACCAGCTCGACGACGGTCGGCCTGCCCTGCGGGTCGCGCGCCGTCGTGACGACGCCCGCCGGCTTGTGCAGCAGCAGGTACGCGAGCTCCTGCTTCTGCACACGCTCGCCGTCCACCTCGACGACGTCGCGCGACTCGACGAACGTGTTCAGCTGCCCCGGCTGGCCGTTGACGGTGACGCGTCCGGCCTTGATCAGCTCGTCGGCCTTGCGGCGCGACGCGACGCCGGCGCGCGCGAGGTACGCGTTGAGGCGCACGGATGGAAAGATAGGCGCGGTGCCGCACTACATCACGCTCATGCGCTGGACGTCGCAGGGCCGGATGGGGCTGCCCGCGTGGCGCGACCGCGTCGAGGAGGGTGAGCGGACGATCCAGGAGGCGGGCGGCACGCTCGTCGGCGTCTGGGTGACGCTCGGCCAGTACGACGTCGTCGAGGTGTTCGAGGCGCCCGACGACGAGACGGCGCTCGAGGTCATCACGCGGCTCAGCCGGCACGGCGCCGAGGAGACGGAGACGCTGCGCGCCTTCACGCGCGAGGAGGCGGAGGAGATCATCCGCAAGCTCTGATGGGCCTGCCGGTCGTCCACTTCGAGATCGGCTCCGCAGCCGCGTCCGAGCTGCGCGAGTTCTACGCGTCCGCGTTCGGCTGGAAGATCGACGTCGACGCCGGCGGGTATGCCGACATCCGCACCGAGGGGACGTGCCCGGGCACCGGCTTTCCCGGGATCGACGGCGGCATCGCGCCGGACAGCGAGGACTTCGTCACGTTCTACGTGCAGGTTTCCGACGTCGCCGCCGCGCCCGCGATGTTCGCCGATCCGCGCGGCAACCGGATCGGGCTCGTGCGTGCCGCGCTACTGGCGTAGCGATGCCCTCGCGCTGCTCGTCTTCGTCGTCGCCGGCGTGCTGACGCACGACGCGTCGGCGGGCGCGTTCGCCCGCGACCTGCTCTGCTTCGAGCTCGCGTGGTTCGCGCTCTGTCGGCTGCCGCTGGTCGCGCGCTGGCTCGTTGGTGTGACGGCCGCCGTCGCGGTGCGCGCGGCATTCGTCGGCCACTTCTCGGCGGCGTTCTACGGCGTCGCACTCGCCTTTACCGCGCTGTTCGTGCTGCTAGGCCGTGCGCTTCTCCGCGACCGCGTGTAGCCGCTCGCGGATCTCGTCGGTGTCGGCGCCGAGGTCGTCGAGCCGCGGCAGCGCGGCGAGCGACTCGAGGCCGAAGATGCGCTCGAAGAGCGGCGTCGTGCGGTAGCGGATCGCGCCGACGTCCTCGGAGCGCCCGGCCTCGGCGATCAGCCCGCGCTCGAGGAGGTTCGCGACGGCGGAGTCGGCGGCGACGCCGCGGATGCGCGCGATGTCGGGGCGGGAGCACGGACCGAGGTAGGCAATGATCGCGAGCGTCTCGAGCGACGCCTGCGAGAGGTTGCGCTGCGCGGGCTTCTCGAAAAGCCGCGCGCACGCCTCGGCCGCCTCGCGCGAGGCGCGGAAGGCCCAGCCGCCGGCAACGTGCTCGAGGACGATGCCGCTGCGGCCCTCGCGGTAGCGCTCGCCGACGAGGCCGAGCGCCGACTCGACCCGCTCCGGGTCGTCCGCCGCCGCTGCCGCCAGCTCCGCCGCCGAGAGGGGCGCGGAGGCGACGACGAGCAGCGCCTCGATCGTCTTGGCGAGCTGGTCGAGCGGGTTGGTCGAGATCAGGCGGAGCGGAGCGTCCACGAATCCTCTCTTTCGACGTCGGTACGGGAAATCCTGATCGGCGCGAAGGGCGCCGCCTGCTCGATCGCCACCTCGCCGTTCCGCCGCAGCTCGAGCAGGGCGAGAAAGGCGACCGCCTGCTCGACGCGGGTCAGACCGCTCATCTCCTGCTCGAAGTCGAGCCGGGAGCGCCGCTTCAGCACGGCGCGGAAGCGCTCGAGGAACTGCCCGACCGGCGGGAACCGCAGCGCCATGTGCGCGAGCGAGACCTGGGCGGGCTCCTTCGCCAGGAAACGGAGCACCTGCGCGAGCTTCCCGGGATCCTGCGGCGCGAGCGGCTGCTCGGGCTTCGGCGCGAGCGGCGCGGGGCCGAGCCGGAAGAAACGATCCGACTCGACGTCGAGGCGGTCGCGCAGCCAGTGCGCGGCCTCCTTCATCCGCCGGTACTCGGCGAGGCGGCGTGCGAGCTCCTCGGCCGCCTCCTCGGGCTCGAGCTCGGCGAGCTCGGCCGCCTCGTCGGGGAAGAGGCCGCGCGCCTTCAGCTCGAGCAGCGCCGAGATGAGGACGAGGAACTCGCCGCACGCCTCGAGATCGAGCTGATCGTGCCCGGCGAGCCGCTCGAGGAACGCGAGGACGATGCCCGCGACGTCGAGGTCGCGCAGGTCGAGCTCGTCCTTGAGGACGAGCGTCAGGAGCAGGTCGAAGGGGCCTTCGAACGCGTCGAGGTCGAGCTCGAGCTCCCGGACGATCACCGCCCGCACGGTATCGGCGTTACCGGACGCGGCCGCGGGGCACGGCCATGTTCCGACCCTTGGGGATCGGCCGCGGCTTCCGCTCGACCGGCTTCGGCGGCCGTGTCTCCGGCCGCCGGAACTGCCACCAGACGAAGAACGCGAGGCTCGCGATCAGGAGGACGAGCGAGACCCAGAAATTGATGCGCATGCCGAGAAAATGGTTGGAGGGATCGATCCGGAGCGTCTCCTCGAAGGTGCGGAAGGCGCAGTAGACGGCGACGTACAGCGCGAAGAGGGCCGGCCGCCGGAGCTTGAAGCGGCGGTCGACCCAGAGCAGGAAGAGGACGCCGAGCAGGTCCCAGATGAACTCGTAGAGGAACGTCGGGTGGAACGTCTGCCCTGGATTGGCGTCGATCTTCAGCCCCCAGGGCAGGTCGGTCGCCTTCCCGTACAGCTCCTGGTTGAAGTAGTTGCCCCAGCGGCCGATCCCCTGCGCGAGCAGGAGGCCGGGCGCGATCGCGTCCATCATCAGCCGCACGCTGTTGCCGGAGCGGCGGACGATCCAGGCGCCGACGGCGACGCCGAGCGGGATGCCGCCCCAGACGCCGAGCCCGCCCTGCCACACCGCGAACGGGCCGTACCAGTGGTCGTGGATCGCGGGGTCCTGGTTCCAGCTCGTGATCAGGTGGTAGATCCGCGCGCCGATGATCCCGGCGATCACGCCCCAGACGGCGCAGCGGAAGATCAGATCCCAGTCGCCGCCCCACGCGACCCAGCGCCGGCCGCTCAGCCAGATGCAGGCCGCGATCGCGAGCAGCAGCATCACGCCGTACATGTGCAGCGTGAACGGCCCGAGGTGGTAGACGCCGGTCGACGGCGACGGGATCGCGGCGATCACGCCGCTCAGGTTAGAAGTTCCGGCGCCACGACCGCGCGCCGACGGGGCGCGATGCGCGCGTCCACAGCGCGTGTCGGCCCGCGCTTGTGATGCTGGAGCTTCTTTAAGAGATCGAACCAGAATGACGCTCGTCGAGCGGGTGCGATAGGCGAGTGCAGCGCAAGGACGCAGGGAGCGCCG
>DASXWV010000133.1:0-10186 GCA_036503495.1 Gaiellaceae bacterium | reverse complement strand
CGAGCAGCGGACGGAGCTTCGCCGCGACCGACGCGCGGAACGGATCGAGCCGCGTCGGCTCGCCGGGCGGCGCCGTTGCGGCGATCGGCAGCACCGGCCGCAACCCGTACGGCCGCCAGTCGAGCCGCTCGAACAGGACCGGGCCGGCGGCGACCGGCGCCTCCGCGGCGAGCCGCAGCGCCGTCACCGCATCCGCGAGCTCGCCCGGTGCATCCGGCACCTCGTCGTCGACCGCGCGCTGCAGTTCGAGCACGCACAGACGATCTGGCTCGCGGCCGAAGTCGCGCGGCAGCAGCCCCGCCGACTCCGGCCACATCGCCGCCAGCTCGCCGGTCGCGGCGTGACGCACGCGCAGGCCGTCGCCGAGCTCGATCTGCGCCGCGCCGATCGAGACGCCGACCAGCGGCGCGACCGCGCCGTACGAATGGCCGTCGCCGTACAGCGACTCCTCCAGCTCGGCGAACGCGCGCTCGAACGCACCGTCGTCCCAGTCGAAGCCGCCGCAACCCTCCGCGGTACGGACGAGCAGCGGCACGAGCACGCTGCGGTAGAGATCCTCGTAGATGCGCGCGGCCGGCTCGCGCTGTAGATCGGCGAGCGCCTGCTGCACGTCGTCGCGCGAGCGCAGCGCGTCGGCGTGTGCCTCGATGAAGCCGCGCACGAGCGGGCGATACTCGTAGAGCGTCGGCCGCCCGTAGGAGCCGTGCTCCTCGAACGCGAACGGCAGGTCGGTTCCGTGCCAGGCTGCAAACGCTCCGAGGCAGAAGCGGCGCAGCGTGTCGTGGAGGTGGAGCGAACGCATCGCAACTCCTCTACTACGCCGCCGGCTCCTCTCCCCCTCTCTGGCAGGTCGGGCACCAGTACGCGGTGCGCGCGTCGTCACCCTGGGGATACGAGCGGATCGGCGTCGAGCAGCGCGGGCACGGGCGGCCGGCGCGCCGGTAGCAGCGGCGCAGCGGGCGCGTCCCCTCGACGCCGGCGCGCATCAGACGGTGCGCGGCGTCGAGCGTCGCACGCAGCTCGCGGTCGGAGAGGTCAGCGACCTCGCGCCACGGCGAGATCCGCACATCCCAGAGCGCCTCCGCCTTCCAGAGGTTCCCGATGCCGGCGACGAGCCGCTGGTCGAGGAGCGCGTCGCCGAGGTCGCGCGCGGGCTGCGCGCGGATCCGCACGATCATCTCGTCGACGTCGGGCGGGTCGTCGAGGATGTCGGGGCCGAGGTGCGAGATGCCGGTGTCGCGGCGGAGCTCGAGCACGGGCCCGTTCCAGAGGACGCCCTCGTACACATCGCCGCGCAGGATGAGCCACGGCAACCCGACGCGGCGCGCGCCGCGCGGCTCGACGCGCCAGCGTCCGTTCATCCGCAGGTGGCTGTGCAGCACGAGCCCGCCCTCGAATCGCAGCAACAGGTTCTTGCCGACGGCGTTGACTGACTGGAGAATCAATCCGTCGAGCTTCTCCGCGATGTGCTTCACGGCAGCGCGCGGATGCGGCGTCTCGACCTCGACACGCTGCCCGACGAGCACCTGTAACCGCTGCGCCGCGCGACGAAGTGCATCGCCCTCTGGCATATCCGCCAGCGTAACCGGGCATTGTTTCGCCAGATGTCTGCGGGCCTCAACATCGCCGCGCTGTCGCGGCGGACCGGCGTGGCGCCCGACACGCTGCGCAAGTGGGAGCAGCGCTACGAGATCCTGCGCCCGACACGCACTGCCGGCGGTCAGCGCCGTTACTCGGAGCGCGACGTCGCGCGCGTCGAGTGGCTGTGCGAGCGGTTGCGCGAGGGCTATCGCATCGGCGAGGCGGCGTCGCTGCTCGGCACGACGAACGTCGCGCCGCGGCGAACGCCGTCCGACCATCTGCAGACGATCCTCGGCGTGGTCGAGAGCGGCGACGCCGCGCAGATCGGTCTGCTCGTCGACCAGGCGTTCGCGCTCTACGGCGTCGACGAGTCATTCGACGCGATCTTGCGGCCGCTGCTGGAGACGATCGGCGACCGCTGGGAGCGCGACGGGCTGACGGTCGCCGAGGAGCACCTCGTCAGCGAAGCGGTGCGCTCACGGCTCGGTCATCTGCTCGCCGACACGGGCGGCGGCGTGCGCGCCACCGCGGTGCTCGCGTGCGCGCCGGGCGAGCGGCACGAGCTCGGCCTGATGATGCTGGCCATCGCGCTCCGCCGCGACGGGTGGAAGGTCGTGTACCTGGGCGCGGACACCCCGCTCGAGGCGGCGTTCGACCTCGCACGGCGTCAGGCGGCGCGCGTCCTCGGGATCAGCGTCGGCACGACGGGCAGCGCCGACGGCCTCGCGGGGGCGGCGCGGCAGGCCGACGACATCGAGCTCGTGATCGGCGGCTCGGCCGCGTCGCCGGAGCTCGCGAAAGGCCTGCACGCGCGGTACGTCGGCGACGGCGCGCTCGCCGACACGGTGACCGCGCTGCGCGCGCTCGCGGCGTAGCCTTTGTCCCGATGACCAGGCGCTTCCTCGGTGTCCGCTGGTGGCTCGGCGCCGCCTTCGCGGTCGTCGCCGCGCTGTCGACGGCGATCGTCGTCTCGCAGTACTCCTCCCGCTCGGAGAGCCAGCTTCGCGCGAACGGCGAGGACAAAGCGGTGGCGACGGCGTTCGACGCCGCCGCGCAACTGGCCGCCGGCGCCGTCAAAGAGGCCCGCGTCGCCGCGTTGGCACGGCGCGAAGGCGTCCAGCTCGCGGTGTACGACGCGCGCGGCCGGTTGCTCGCAGGGAGGCGGTCGTCGCTCGACGCACCGGCGCTGCGAACGCAGCGGTATCGCGGCAGCACCGAGAGCGGACGGATCTTCGTCGTCGGCACGCCGCTGCACGGCGGCACGCTCGTCGTGCGCGACATCCGCCCGGACGTCGCCGCCGCGATCGGCATCCTCAACGACCAGGCGCTGAAGGCGGGCGTGATCGCCGGCCTGATCGGTGTCGCGGTCGGCCTCTTGCTCGCCCAGCTGATCGCGCTCCGCCTGCGCCGCCTTTCGGGTGCGGCGGAGGCGATCGCGCGCGGGAACTTCGAGGCGCCGCTGCGCTATCGCTTCCCCGACGAGTTCGGCGCGCTCGCGCAGAGCTTCGAGCGGATGCGGCGGCAGCTGCGGCGCTCGTTCCGCCAAATCGAGAGCGAGCGAGACCGCCTGCGTGTGCTGCTCGAGCGCCTGCACGAGGGAGTCGTCACAGTCGACCAGGACCTCGTCGTGCAGTTCGCGAACGCGGAGGCGCGGCGCATGCTCGGCGGCCGGCTCGCGGAGGGGGACCCGCTGCCCGACCCGTGGCCCGGCTTCTCGCTGCGCGGATTTGCGTCGGCGCTCTTCGACTCCGACGGCTCGCTCGCGCAGGAGCACGTGCGGCCGGACGACGAGCACGCGGTCGCAGTCGTCGGTATCCCGACTCAACCGGAGACCGAGACGGTGATGATCGTCCTCGACGACCTGACCGAGGCGGAGCGGCGCGAGCTCGCCGAGCGCGAGTTCGTCTCGAACGCGGCGCACGAGCTGCGCACGCCGCTGACGACGATCATCGGCGCCGTCGAGGTGCTGCAGTCCGGCGCGAAGGACGACGACGCCCAGCGCGACCGCTTCCTCGCGCACATCGCACGCGAGGCCGAGCGGCTCGCGCGGCTCGCGCGCGCGCTCCTGACGCTCGCGCGAGCGCACGCCGGCCAGGAGCGGCCGCGGGCGGACGCGATCGAGATCGGCTCGCTGCTGCAGGACGTCGCCGTCGACGTCCATCCAAGCCCGGGCGTGACGGTCGAGGTGGACGCGCCCGAGCCGCTCGACGCGTTCGTCAACCGCGACCTGCTCGAGCAGGCCGTTCGGAACCTCGCCGACAATGCGGCAAAGCACACACGCTCGGGCCGGATCGTGTTGCGGGCGTACGCAGTGGGAACGAACGTGCGAGTGGAGGTCGAGGACACCGGGGTCGGGATGAGCGCGGAGACGCAGCGTCACGTGTTCGACCGCTTCTACCGCGGCCAGGACCGCGACGCCGAGGGCTTCGGGCTCGGCCTCGCGATCGTGCGGCAGGCGGTGCGGAGCCTCGACGGGCGGATCGAGCTCGACTCCGCGCCGGGGAAGGGAACCCTCGTGCGCATCGAGCTCGAACGGGTGCGGCTGAGGACGGAGGTTCCGGCGTGAGCGATATTTTGCTGGTCGACGACGATCCGGGCGTGCTCGACGTCGTCGCGTTCATGCTGCGGCGCGAGGGCTTCAACGTCGACGAGGAGCGCGACGGGAACGACGCGCTCGAGCGGGCGCGCGCGAACGCGTACGACATCGTCATCCTCGACGTGATGCTGCCCGGCATCTCGGGCACCGACGTCTGCCGCGCGCTGCGCGCGCAGAGCGACGTGCCGATCGTGATGCTGACCGCGCGCGACGCGGAGATCGACCGCGTGCTCGGATTGGAGCTCGGCGCGGACGACTACGTGACGAAGCCGTTCTCGACCGCGGAGCTGCTGTCACGCGTGCGCGCGATCCTGCGTCGCCGCGAGCTCGACCGCGCGAGGGGCGGTGCGACCGTGCGCAAGCTCGGCGGGCTGCAGATCGATCTCGGCCGGCACGAGGTGTCGGTCGACGGCGATCGTGTGCATCTGACGCTCTCGGAGTTCAAGGTGCTGTCGCTCCTGGCGGAGCAGCCGGAGCGCGTCATCTCCCGCCGCGAGCTGATGCAGCACCTCTGGGCGAGCGAGCACGTCGGCGACGAGCACGCGTGCGAGGTGCACATCTCGAACCTGCGGCGGAAGATCGAGAAGGACCCGACGCAGCCCGAGCGGCTCGTGACCGTGCGCGGGATGGGCTACAAGCTCGTCGCCGCGTAGCGGATGCGCATCGTCCAGGCGCCGATGGCGAACAACCAGCCCGCGGCGCTCGCCGCGGCGGTCTCGAACGCGGGCGCGCTCGGGACGATCCCGGGCGCGGGGTTGCCGCCCGATGGGTTGCGCGAGGCGATCCGCGAGGTGCGCACGCTCACCGACCGCCCGTTCGGCGTCAACCTGTTTGCGCCGCCCTACCTGAACGACGACGCGCTCGCCGTCGTGCTCGAGGAGCGGCCCGCCGTGTTCTCGTTCACCTTCGGGCTCGTCGATCCCGAGCCGCTGCAGCGGGCGGGCATCGAGGTGCTCGGCACGGCGACGACGGTCGAGGAGGCCGACTACCTGCGCGAGGCGGGCGTCGATGCCGTCGTCGCGCAGGGTGCGGAAGCGGGCGGGCACCGCGGCAGCTTCCTCTCCGGCTTCGAGCTCGTCCCGCTCGCGGAGCTCGTCTCGTCGATCGCCGGCGTGCCGGTGATCGCGGCGGGCGGGATCGTCGACCGCGACGACGTGCGGGCGGCGCGCGAGCTCGGCGCGGCCGGCGTCCAGGTCGGGACGGCGTTCCTCTTCACGCACGAGTGTGGGCGGCCGCGCGAGCATCTCGAGGCGCTGCGCCGATACGACACGGTCGTGACGGACGCGTATACCGGGCGGCCGATGCGCGCGGCTTGTGACGATGTGTTGCAAAGTCTGATGAGTGGGCCGCCGCCGCTGCCCTTCCCACAGCAGCGGCGCGTCTCGGCCGAGCAGGGCCCGGTCTTCATGGGCGGCACGGGGGCGCGGCGCTGCCGCGAGCAGTCGGCGGCGGAGCTCGTCGCCGAGCTGTGCGCCTAGTCTGCGTCCACGGGATCGGCGTCACGGGCGCGTACTTCGCGCCGCTCGCGCGGGAGCTCGAGGCGCGGCACGACGTGGCCACGCCGGACCTGCCCGGGTGGGGCAGCGGGCCGAAGCCGCGGCACGTGCTCGACCTGCAGGAGCTCGCGGAGTCGCTCGTGCCGCTCCTCCCCGCCGCGGTGGTGGCGAACTCGCTCGGCTGCCAGGTCGCGGTCGAGCTCGCGATCGCACAGCCCGAGCTCGTGCCGTCGCTCGTCCTGATCGGGCCGACGGTCGATCCGCACACGTCGCTGCCGGTCGGGTTCGTCCGCGACTCGGCGTACGAGCCGCCGTCGCTGTGGTGGCTGATCGCGCGCGACTACGCGCGGATGGGCGTGCGCCGGTTCGTGCGCACGGCGCAGTTCGCGCTCCGGCAGCCGCTCGCACGGCGGCTACCGCTCGTGCAGGCGCCGGCGCTCGTGCTGCGCGGCGCGCACGACGGCATCGTCTCGCGGCGCTGGTGCACGGAGGTCGCGGGCCTTCTACCGCGCGGGCGGTTCGTCCAGCTGGCGCGCGGCGCGCACGCCGTCCACTACACCGATCCCGCGCTCGTCGCCGAGGAAATCGAGCAGCACCTCGGTGAACGCTGACGGGTTCTCGACCATCGGGACGTGTCTCGCGCCGGCGATCACCTCGAGCCGCGAGCCCGGAATGGCCTTGTGCCAATGTGTTGCAAGCCGCACGGGGACGAGCGAGTCGCGCTCGCCCCAGACGATCAGCGTCGGCGCGGTGATCCGCGTCAGATCGGCCCGTGTGCGCGACGCCTCGAAGCCGTGCCGCAGGAGCGCACGCGGCCCCCAGCGCAGCGCGTCGAACGCGACCGTCGGGAAGAACGCGGGCGTCGTCGCGCGCAGCATCTCGAGCAGCTCGAACGGGAGGAGGCGCCCGCTCGCGACGCCGACCGGGTCGACGAGGACGAGCTTGCGCACCTGCCGCTGCGCCGCGTACTGGACGGCGCGGAGGCCGCCGAGCGAGTGGCCGATCAGCACGTCGTCGGCGTCCGCCGTCAGCACGTCCCGCGGGTCCACGTAGCGGACGTCGTAATCGCGCAGCGCCGGCAGGATCGGCCGCCACCAGCGCGGCGAGCCGGCGAGGCCGTGGACGAGGACGACGCGGCTACGCACGGAGCACGGCGCGCCGCGGCCCGGCGAGGAAGCCCGCCTCGACGAGGAGGGGCATCGCCATCGTCTCCGTCACCGGCTCACCGTCGAAGCGCTCGACCGCGAGCCTTCTCGCGCCGCCGCGCCGCACGTGCGCGACGACCGCGGCGAGCGCAACGCGCAGCCACTCCTCCTCGGGCTCGCGGAGCGGGACGAGCGAGCGGCCGCCGCGCTCGACGAAGAGCGCCGCCTCGCCGCCGAGCAGCACGACGTGCGCGCCGGCGACGCGCGCGGCGCGCGCCCCGCTGCGCTTCGGCCACGGCAGCGCGGCGCCGTACGGCTGTGCCGGGTCGGCGGCCGCGAGCACGAGCGGCTCCGGCTCCTCGCCGTCCTTCGGCCGCAGCTCGCGCAGCCGCTCGACCGCGCCGCCGAGCGCGAACTGTGCGCCGCCGAGACCCTCGACGAAATAGCCGCGGCGGCAGGTGCCGAGCGTCTCGAGCGCGCGGAGCTCCGAGTAGACGGCGCCGTAGCCGCCGGGGATGCCCTCGCCGCGGACGCCGTCGCGGGTGACGATGCCCTGGCGCTCGAGCAGGAGCTCGGCGAGCGCGCGCCGGTCCGGCTGCTGCGCGGCGAAGAGCGGCTCGGCGAGCGACCACCGCCCTTGCGTCGGCGTGACGACGGTGCTGCGCGTGCGCGCAAAGCGGCGGACTCGGCGATCCGGGCGCGGTGCGTGGTAGCGGCGCGCGGCGCGGAGCGGCGCCCACTGGTCGTTCGTCACCTCGCCGGCCCAGACGAGATCCCAGAGAGCAGGCAGCGCGATTGCGTCCTCGAGCTCGGGAACGATCGGCCAGAACAGCGCGCCGCCCGTGAGCGCAGCGCGGATCGCGTCGAACACGTCGCCGTCGGGCGCCGTCGCGGCGCCGGGCCGGCCGAGCAGCGGCGCATCTTCGCGGAAGTACACGGCGACGCGGTCGAGGCCCGCACCGACCCAGACGAGCTCGCCGGACGCGCAAAGCTGGTCGAGCTGCTCGCGGCGGTACTCGGGAACGCGGCGCGGCAGCACCTCGCTCTCCCAGAGCGATACGGGCAGCGGCAGCGCCTGCAGCGGGACGAGCGCCTCGCGCAGCGACGCCTTGCGGTCGATCCCGTGCCAGTGCGGCAGGAAGCGGCCGAGCGCCGCCTGCTCCGCCGGCTCGACCTCCCGGCGCAGCGCGGCGAGCGACGCGCGGCGCAGCCGGCGCAGCACGTCCGGGTCGCACCACTCGCGCTCGGTGCCGCCGGGACGGAGCTCGCCGCGGACGAGCTTCTCGCCGTGCTCGAGCGCGCGCAGGTGCGGCTCGACGTCGACGCCGAACCAGTCGTTCGCCTGCGCGGTCGTGAACGGGCCGCGGCCGCGCGCGTAGCGCGCGACGAGCGAGCGCAACGAATCGGGCCCGCCGTCGAGAAACGCGTCCGGGAGCCCCGACGGCGGCATGACGCCGAGCGCGTCGCGGTAGCGGCCCGCGTCCTCGGCGGCGATCAGCCGCTCGTCGCCGGCGATGCGCACGCGGACCGCGCGCCGCTCCGCTTCGAGGATCGCGGCGTGCGCCTCGTCGAACTCGCCGACGCGGAGGTCGCCGCGCAGGCGCAGCACGTCGTGCAGGTGCTCGGCGTCGCGTTGCGGGATCGGCCTGAGCTGCGCCTCGACTTCGGCGAGCGCGTCGGCGTCGATGAGCTCTCGCAGCTCCTCCTGGCCGAGCAGCTCCTTCAGCAGCTCGCGGTCGAGCGAGAGCGCCTGCGCGCGGCGCTCCGCGGGCGGCGTGTCGTCCTCGTACATGTAGGTGGCGATGTAGTCGAAGAGCAGCGACGCGGCGAAGGGCGACGCCGACGAGGTCTCGACGTCGACGAGGTCGAGCTCGCGCGTGCGCAGGCCGTGCAGCAGTTGCTTCAGCGCCGGCAGGTCGAAGACGTCCTGGAGGCACTCCCGGTACGTCTCGAGGACGATCGGGAAGCTCGCGTACTTGCGCGCGACCTGCAGCAGCCCCTGCGCCTTCAACCGCTGCTGCCAGAGCGGCGTGCGCTCGCCCGGGCGACGGCGCGGGATGAGCAGCGCGCGCGCCGCGTTCTCGCGGAAGCGCGCGCCGAAGAGTGCCGTCTGCCCCACCTCGGCGAGCACGAGCTCGTCGAGCTCCTCACCGGTCGGGAGCAGCAGGTCGGTATCGGGCGCGGCATCGGCGTCCGGCAGATGGAACGCGATGCCGTCGTCCGACCAGATCGACTGCACCTCGACGCCGAGCGACTCGCGCAGCCGCGCGCCGACGGCCATCGCCCACGGTGCGTGCACGCGCGCGCCGAACGGCGTGAGGATGCAGATGCGCCAGTCGCCGATCTCGTCGCGGAAGCGCTCGACCACGACCGTGCGGTCGGACGGCACGACGCCGGTCGCCTTCTCCTGCTCGCGGAGGAACATGAGGAGGTTCGCGTTCGCGCGGTCGTCGAGGCCGGGCACGTTCGGATCGCGCTTCGCGAGCAGCTCGCGCGTGAACCTGCCGATCGCGGCGCCGAGCTCGTACGGCCGGCCGACGCCCTCGCCTTTCCAGAACGGCACTGCGCCGGGGACGCCGGGCGCCGGCGAGACGAGCACGCGGTCGCGCGTGATCTCCTCGATCCGCCACGACGACGCGCCGAGCATGATCACCTGGCCGGCACGCGCCTCGTACACCATCTCCTCGTCGAGCTCGCCGACGCGGCCGCCCCCTCCCGCGATGAAGACGCCGAACAGGCCGCGGTCGGGAATCGTGCCGGCGTTCGTCACCGCGAGCCTGCGCGCGCCCGGCCGGCCGCGAATCACGCCGGCGGTGCGGTCCCAGACGATGCGCGGCCGCAGCTCGGCGAATTCGTCCGACGGATAGCGGCCCGCGAGCATGTCGAGGACGTTCTCGAGCTGCGGCCGGCTCAGGTCGGCGAACGGATACGCGCCGCGCACGAGCGCGTGCAGCTCGGCGACTTCGATCTCGTCGTCGGCGCAGATCGCGACGATCTGCTGCGCGAGCACGTCGAGCGGGTTGCGCGGGATCTGCGTCTCCTCGATCGCGCCCTCCTGCATCCGCTGCACGACGACCGCCGACTCGAGCAGGTCGGCGCGGAACTTCGGGAAGATGCGGCCCTTGGAGATCTAGTCGAGCGAGTGACCGGCGCGGCCGATGCGCTGCAAGCCGCGCGCGACGGACTTCGGGCTCTCGACCTGGACGACGAGATCGACCGCCCCCATGTCGATGCCGAGCTCGAGGCTCGAGGTCGCGACGAGGCACGGGTTGCGGCCCGCCTTCAGGTCTTCCTCGATCACCGTCCGCTGCTCGCGCGCGAGCGAGGCGTGGTGCGCGCGCGCGACCTCTTCCTCCGCGAGGTCGTTG
>DASXWV010000132.1:0-5567 GCA_036503495.1 Gaiellaceae bacterium | reverse complement strand
GCCTCGTCGACGCCGTGCGGATGTGCGCCTACGCCGGCGTCGCGACCCTCGTCGGCGTCCCGCCGCCGCACCGGGCGCTCGACGTCGACGTCGAGGCGGACCTGTTCGGCCCGAAGGTGGCGATCGCGGTCACGCACGGCGGCGACACGGTGCCGCAGGAGGACTTTCCGTTCCTCGCGCAGGCGGCGCTCGACGGCAAGCTCGACTTGCAACAATTCGTCACAAGCACGATCTCGCTCGAGGAGGTGCCGGCCGCCCTCGAGGCGCTCCACCGGCACACCGGCGTGCGGACGGTCGCGCTGCTCTAACCGAGGCCCTGCCGCCGGGGCAGGTCGACATCGGGGTTCACGAGGTGGCCGTCGCGCTCGACGTAGCCGCCCTTGCCGCCGACGACGAAGACGACCGCCTCGGCGTCGCCGACGTTCGAGATGCGCCGGTGCGTCGATGCAGCGGCATGGAAGAGGCCGCCCTCGCCAAGCTCGCGGCTCTCGCCGCCGACGTCGACACGGATCCGTCCCTTGTGGACGAAGTAGAGCTCGTCCTGCGTGTCGTGGTAGTGCTCCGGCCCCTCGTAGCGAGGCGGGTAGACGATTGCGTTGACGCCGAACGCCTCGACGCCGAGCGCCTTGCGGATCTTCCGGAAGCCATGGCCCTCGCCGAGCTCGTCCAGCGACGAGAAGGCGTACCCGCTCATGCGGTGCAGGCGCTCGATGTCTCGGCGAGCGGCAAGCGGCCGAGCAGCTCCGCGAGCTGCTCGCGTTCCTCGTCGCTGAAGCGCGACGCAAAGAGCTCCTCGATATCGGTGCGGTGGGCGGCCTGCGCCGCCTCGAATTTGGCGATGCCGGCCTCGGTGAGCGCGGCATAGCTGACCCGCGCGTCCGAGGCGCACGCCCGCTTCTCGACCCAGCCGGAGCGCTCCAGGCCGTCGAGCAGCCGGGTGATGCCGGAGGCGGTGAGGAGCACGGCACGGGCGATGTCGACCCGCCGAAGCGACCGCTCCGGCGCGTAGTAGAGCTGGACGAGGACGTCGTAGTCGCTGAGCGTCAGCCCGTGCGTCGTCTCGAGCCGCGCCGACAGCTCCCGGGTGACGGCCGCGTGCGCCCGGAGAAACCGGACCCAGGCGGCCTCGACTGCTTGTGCTCTCAATACTTGACTTGGCAAGCTTCTCTCGCTATGATCGTTGACGACTCAAGTAAGTATACGACAGAGAGGAAGACATGTCCACCATCGAGACCTTCGCACCGGCAGGCACCTGGAGCGCCGATCCCGTGCACTCCAACGTCTCGTTCGAGGTCGGCTACGCCGGCGTCAACACCTTCCGCGGCAGCTTCAACGAGTTCACCGCGACGCTCTCCGGCGACACGCTCGAGGGCTCGGCCACCGTCGCGTCCGTCGACGTCAAGGACGAGCAGCTGAATGGCCACTTGCAGACGCCGGACTTCTTCGACGCGCAGCGCTTCCCGGAGATCACCTTCACCGCGAGCGAGCTGCACCGCGACGGCGCGACCGTCCGCGGCACCGGCGAGCTGACGATCAAGGGCGTGACGAAGCCGATCGAGGTCGTCGGGACGATCGCCGACAGCCCGGCGACCGACCCGTTCGGCCGCGAGCGCCTCGGCCTCCGCCTCGAGTCGACGGTTGACCGGAACGAGTACGGCGTCAGCTGGAACGCGCCGAACCAGAGCGGCGGCAACTACCTCGCCGACGACGTCAAGCTCATCGCCGAGCTCGCGCTCGTCCGGCAGGAGGGCTAGTCGTGAAGGTCCTGGGCGTGTCCGGCTCACTGCGGGCCGACTCCTACAACACGGGCCTGCTCGAGGCAGCGGCCGCCGCCGCGCCGGTGGGCGTCGAGGTCGAGCTGTTCGACCCCGCGCTCGCCGCCGCGCTGCCCCTCTACGACCAGGACCTCGATCTCGAGGGTGACGTGCCCGTCTCGGTCCAGCGCCTCCGCGAGGACTGGGCCGAGGCGGACGCCCTCCTCTTCGCCACCCCCGAGTACAACGGCTCGGTACCGGGCGGCCTGAAGAACGCGGTCGACTGGGCGTCGCGCCCGCGCCTCGAGGCGGCGCTCACGAACAAGACCGCCGCCGTGATCGGGACGTCGACCGGCCAGTTCGGGGCGCTCTGGGCGCAGCAGGACCTGAAGAAGATCCTCGGCATCGCAGGCGCGCGCGTCGTCGGCGAGGGCCTGCCCGTCCCGCGCGCGCAGGACGGCTTCGGCGAGGCCGTGCACGACCAGCTGCGCGAGGTGCTGCAGCTGCTCGTCGAAGCGACCTCGCTCGACGAGATCGCGGCATAGAAAAGGGGCCGCTTGCGCGGCCCCTGATCCGGTGACCAGCTTGGTCTGGGTAGAGGCGCTTTCCGGCTCCGAAGAGCGGCGCTGAAAGCGTCGTCCCCCACGCTGGCTAGGCGGTTCCCCGTAGGTCCCGGGGACAACGCCTCTACCCGCTGGTACCTCCACTGCCCGTACTTGATGAAATCACTACCGGACCACCTCCTTTCCGCGGTAGCCCCAGAATAGCGAAGCTAGCGGGCGGCGACCTGGAGCAGCCCGAGACACATCTCGTCGGTCGTGCCTTCGCCCCACAACACGTAGCGCGGTGTC
The DNA here is from genome assembly GCA_036503495.1 of Gaiellaceae bacterium. Lineage (GTDB taxonomy): Bacteria > Actinomycetota > Thermoleophilia > Gaiellales > Gaiellaceae > Palsa-739. The sequence goes on along the minus strand of DASXWV010000132.1, from coordinate 2,962 downwards.
ATCGGTTGGCCGTCGACAACGGGCTGATGCGTCCGCGAGTTGTCGAAGCGGCACGTGACCGTGAGCGCGTCGCCGGCGCTCGCATCGACGGGCTGCTCGAGGTAGTACGCGTCCTGCCAGTGGAACGACCAGTGCGGGATGTGGAGCAGCGTGCGGCCGTTCAGCGAGATCCGGATGTCGACGCCGCGCAGGTGCATGTGCCCGGCGACGCCGTAAATCCGCAGCGGCCGGTTGACCGTGCGCGTGCACGTGCTCGTCGGGCCCTGCGCCTGCTGCAGCGTCTGGTGGCAGAGGAGCAGCAGTCCGAACGAGAGGTAGGCGGCGTCCGGGCCGTACTTCTTCACCTCATCGTTGAACTCGGCGGTGCGGTCGCAGAGCCGGTTGCGCGTCCCGGCCGGGCAGGGGAGCTCGACGGGCGCCGGCAGGAGGTACGTCGTGAGCGGCGTCAGGCTCGCTCCTGCGGCCGGCGTCAGCCGCAGCACGGCGCGCGAGCGGTCGAGCGCGGTCTGGCTCCGGTCGTGGAGCAGGTTGTAGTGCACCTGCATGACGACGAGGTCGCCGGCGTGCACGAGCACGCCCGTGCCCTGCGGGAGGTCGTTCGTGACATGGCCGGGCACCCAGGCGCTGATCCACTGCGGCGCGCCGAGCGCGTCGCTCGCGGCGGCGTCGGTCGCGGCACGCGTGTCGCTGAGACCCGGCCCGCCGAAGCACGTCCACCCCGTGCCGCCCGAGGCGGCGTCGAGGCGGCGCGCGTCGGCGACGTTCGCGCCGGTCGCGTCGAAGAGGATGACGTGGTGGACGATGCCGGCGTTCTGCGGCGCGATCGTCGCCGAAGTGACGAAGGCGTTCTGCGTCAGCTTCGGGTCGAGCAGGAAGCAGTGGTAGTCGTCGGTGCCGCCGCCGGTCGCATGCGGCCTGTACGCGCGTGCCGGCTGGAGCACGACCGTCGTTCCCGGCGCGGTCTGCGGCAGCGTCACCGGCTTGACGGTGCGGCGGTTGCCCGGCTTGGCGCCGCCGCGCACCCAGTCGGCGATCAGCTTCAGCTCGCTGCTCGTCAGGATCCGCCGGTCCTCGCCCTGGAACCCGGGTGAGTCCTTGCCGGGCATCCAGGGCGGCATCACGCGCAGCTGCGTGACGAGCCGGATCGCCTGGGCATGAGCATGCGCGCTCGCCTCGTTCGTCAGCGAGAACGGCGCGATCCCGCCCGTGCGGTGGCAGCTGGCGCACTTCGCGGCGAAGAGCGGCGCCACCTGGTTCCAGGTCACGGCCTTCGCCGCGCTCGGCGCGGCCGGCGCGGCGGCCGGACGGGCGCTCGAGCGGTGGACGGCGGCTCCGCAGAGGGCGAGCATGGCCAGCGCCACGAGGACGAGCGATCGCCGTCTCACCTGCGTATCGTGCCAGCGTGCGCGCCGAACTGACAGTCGAGATCGCCCGCACGCCCGAGCAGGTGTTCGACTACCTCACCGACGTGTCGAACCTGCCGGCCTGGCAGTCCGGCGTCCATTCGGCCCGACGCGACGGCGACCGGATCCACGAGTCCCGCCACCTGCTGGGGCGCGAGCTCTCGACGACGCTCGCCATCGACGAGGAGGAACGGCCGCGGCTCTTCGTGATCCGGGCGCTCGACTCGCCCGTCCCGTTCAGCGTGCGGCACGAGCTCACGCCCGCCGCGGACGGCGGCACGCGGATGACGGTCGTCGGCGACGGCGATGCGGGCATGCTGCCCGGCTTCGCGGCCGGGATCATGGCGCGCCGCGCCGAGAAGCAGTTCCGCAAGGACTTCGAGCGGCTCAAGCGGCTCCTCGAGGCTTCGTAGCGCGGGACAGGCTGTCGCGCGGCCGCCGCTGGTAGAGGTGGCGGCGGCGTTCGATGTCGGCGCCGTCGATCAGGTCGAGGATGATTCCTTTCCGGCTTCGCGTGTGCCAGAGGAGCTCGGCCGTCAGGATCGCAACACGCCTCCGGCCGGCATACACCGAGCGCCGCACGGCGCGCTGTGCGTGCACGAGCCGGCGCACGCTCTCGTAGCTCGGCTGCAGGAGTTGTCGTCGTCGTGCGCGCCGGCCGACCGCGCGCCAGATAACGGCGATCACCTCGCTGCCGTCGTCGAGCTCGTCGATGAGTCCGATCAGGAACGGATCGATTGCCGGCGAGAACCTCACAGTCGCGAAAGCGTCGCCGACATATCGTCACGAGAGACGCACAGCTTCCGCGCGGATGTGTGTGCGAGCGCTAGTGACGAGTCGTCACGAGTGTTCGATCCCGCTCCACCGCGTTGCGGACATGGCACTCGGCGAGGTGGTCGTTGACGATGCCGCACGCCTGCATCGCCGAGTACACCGTCGTCGGGCCGACGAAGCGAAATCCTGCGGCCTTCAGCCGCTTCGAGAGCTCCCGCGACGCGGCCGTCTCCGCGACCAACGGCACGGGCGCCGGCGTGTCGCGGCGGTACGACCACATCAGCTCGGGCAGCGGCGTGCCGGCCTCGCGAAGCGCAAGCACGCCGCGGGCGTTCGCGATCGTGGCCTCGATCTTGCCGCGGTGACGGACGATGCCCGAGTCCTGCAAAAGTGACGAAATGTCACGAGCCGTGAAATCGGCGACACGCTCGGGATCGAACTCCTGGAACGCGCGGCGGAAGTTGTCGCGCTTGCGGAGAATCGTCAGCCAGGACAGCCCCGACTGGAAGCCTTCGAGGCAGAGCCGCTCGTAGAGCCCGCGCTCGTCGGTGACCGGGCGGCCCCACTCCTCGTCGTGGTAGGCGTTGTATGACGCGTCCGCAGACGTCCAGCAGCGGACGACGGTGTCAACCGACGTCGACACGGACGACCCCGTCGACGATCGACACCGGATACGTCTCGACCGGCTCGTACGCCGGCGGGCCGAGCGCCCGCCCTGTCGCGAGATCGAACGCGGAGCCGTGCCTCGGGCAGATGACCCGGCAGAGATCCTCGTCCCACTCGCC
>DASXWV010000131.1:0-7807 GCA_036503495.1 Gaiellaceae bacterium | reverse complement strand
ATGTCCCTTGCCCCGGCCCTTCACCGGCGCAGCCGGGACCGTCTCCGCCGGCGCGGTCGGCGTCAGCGGCGTCGGCGTCACGGAAGCGCGCGCCGGCGGCGTCACCGGCCGCTCCGCCGCGATCGCCGGGGGCGCGGCCGCGGGTGCCGGTGCCGCGGGGGCGGGCGGTGGTGCCGCAGGCGCGGGAGCCGGAGCCGGAGCGTGGACGACGGCCGGCGGGTGGCTCTGGGCCGGCGCTTTCGCCGGCGCGGCCGGGCGGCCCGCCGGGTGCCGGGGCGCGATCTGGATTACGTGCACCACCGGCAGGGCGAGCCGGTGCACCGCGACGGGCGCGGGCCGGGCAGGCCGGGCCGGCGCCGCCGCGACGGCCGCGGCCGGTAGCTTCGCCACCCGGATCGTCGTCGCCGAATCAGCCGCGTGGCTGACCGGCTCGGTCAGCGGTGTCGCGGAAAATGCCTGCACATGCGCCTCTCCGGCACGATGTGCGAATGCAGCCGCCCCGGCCACTCCTCCGGCGAGAACGATCGCTGCGAGAACCCGTTCGATACCTCTCATGTTCCGGCCCCCTCATGCCGACAACATCACTCGAACGAGGTATCGGCACGAAGCGCCGGCACCTTGAGTCTTCAGGGAGATGAATCGGGCACTCGTGGGCAGTTTCAAGGTCAAGCTCGTCCTGTATTTCCTGCTGCTCTCGCTGCTGCCGATCGCCGCTGCCTTCTGGGGATTCACCGCCGTGGCCGGCCAGAGCGAGACCCGCCGCGTCGACGCGCGCCTCCAGGCCGGCCTGCGTGCCGTCCTCGCCACCTATCAGGAGCGCCTGAACGCCGCCCAGACGTCGGCGAACTCGCTCGCGCGCTCGCGCGACTTCGACCTCGAGCTCGAGCGCAACGCCCTGCCCGAGATCGTCTATGCGCTCCGCGGCCAGACGAACGTCAAGGTGACCGGCGTCCACGGGCTCCGGTTCGGGAGCATCCAGCCGCTCTCGGTCACGCGCAGCGTCGACGTGATCACGACGCACGGACTGATCGGCCGGGTCACCGTCGGCGTTCCGTTCGACTCGAGCCTCATCGGCGTGCTCCGCCGGCGCTCCGGCCTCGACTCCGCCGACACGCTGGCCGTCCTCCTGAACGGCCGGATCATCGCGGCGTCGCCGACGGTCGTCGGCCGCGTGCGCGCACCCGTCGGGCGGACGAAGACCGTCGCCGTCTCCGGGACGCGCTACCGGGTGCTCGTCGCGCCGGCGCTCGCCGACGACAGCCGCTTCCGGCTCGTCGCGCTCAGCCCGCAGTCGCTGATCGACGCCGCGAACTCCGCGTCGCGCAACCGGCTGCTGCTCGGGCTGCTCGCCTCCCTCCTGCTCGTCTCGCTCGTCGCCTACTTCGAGGGACGCTCGATCGTCCGCACGCTGCGCAGCCTCGCCGAGGCCGCGCACGGGATCGCGCGCGGCAGCTTCGGCGACCGCGTCGACGTCAAGGGCCGCGACGAGTTCGCCGTCCTCGGCACGGCCTTCAACGAGATGGCCGCTCAGCTCGAGGCGCGCATCGTCGAGCTCGACGAGGAACGCGAGCGCCTGCGCGACGCGATCACCCGCTTCGGCGAGGCGCTCGCGGCGACGCACGACGTCGAGCAGCTGCTCCGGGTGATCGTCGAGGCGGCAGTCGAGGCGACCGGCGCGCTCGGCGCCCAGCTGATCGCGGACGACGGGACGACCATCTCCTGCGGGACGCCGGAGGTCGACGGCACCCGGCTGGAGCTGCCGCTCGCCGCCGGCCGGAACGACTTCGGCAGGCTGGTCCTCGTCGGCCGGTCCTTCGACATCGAGCAGCGGATGAACGCGTCGTCGCTCGCGTCGCACGCGGCGATCGCGCTCGAGAACGCGCGGCTCCACCAGGTCGTCGAGCGTCAGGCGCTCGTCGACGGGCTGACCGGCGTCGCGAACCGCCGCGCCTGCGAGGACGCGCTCACCGCCGAGATCGCGCGCGCCGACCGGCTGTCGACGCCGCTCACCCTCGTCCTCGCCGATCTCGACGACTTCAAGACGATCAACGACGTGCACGGCCACGCCGTCGGCGACGACGTGCTCCGCGAGTTCGCCGCCGTGCTGCGCGCGACCGTGCGCGAGTCCGATCTTCCGGGCCGCTGGGGAGGCGAGGAGTTCCTCCTTCTCCTGCCCGGCGCCGACGTCGACGGCGGCGCGCACTTCGCCGACCGTGTGCGCAGCGCGCTCGCCGAGCGGACGTTCCTCGGCAAGGCCGGGACGCCGTTCACGGTCACCTGCAGCTTCGGTGTCGCACAGCATTCCGAGGGTGGAGACGAACGTGAATTGCTGGCGAATGCCGACCGTGCGCTCTACCGCGCAAAGCGGAGAGGCAAGAATTGTGTCGAATTGAACGAGCACATCCGCAGCTTTTAGTAACTTCAAGTTCTGAAATCAGCCGTAATCCCGGGTACACTCCCGCCCGAGGAGCACGCCCCGTCCCCAACCCGGAGGAAGGTATGCCGGTAGAGACACCGAGTCTGTTCGCGCAGGTGATCAAGGATCACCTCGATCTGAAGCAACGCAACTCAACGCTCGACCCGAAGATGCCGATCGCCCGCTACCGCAGTGACGATCCCTTCGAGAACCACCCGCTGTTCAAGACCGAGGAGCAGGCCCGCCTGGAGGAGACGATGGACGGCGTCGAGCCGGACTTCGTCGCGCACTCCACGGAGTCGGCGCTCCCGTGGCCCGGCGAAGATGTGACGGCGGAGAACGCCGCGTCGTCGACTGCATCGATCGAGGACTCAGGCTTCTGGGCCGTCGATCGCGCTCGCGACTTCGACTGGGGCGACTAAGGCTTCGGCCGGGAGCGCTGCGCGCTCCCGGCCGGTTAATTCGGAACTCCCCGCGCTCGGTGCTGTAAGGCTCGTTGGCGCTCGCTAACGCCTTTGGCGTTCGCTCGCTTTGGTGAGCACACTGCTGACGAGCTTCAGGTCTTGGATCAGGCTGTCCAGCTCTCGGTGCCTGTCTTCGTCCGTTCTCTGGCGGAGCACTGACGACGGGTGGATCGTGGCGGTCACGTGCTTGGCTAGGTCCGACTCCACCCACTGGCCTCGTTGCTTGGTGACTCGGAACTGCTTGCCGAGGAGGGCTTGCGCGGCGGTTGCTCCCAGGCAGACGAGGACCTCGGGGCGGATGACGTCGAGCTCGGCTTCGAGCCACGGGTGGCACGCGGCGATCTCCGACCAGGTCGGCTTCTGGTGGATGCGGCGCTTGCCGCGGGCCGTCCACTTGAAGTGCTTGACGGCATTCGTCACGTAGGCGGCCGAGCGGTCGATCCCGGCCGCGTCGAGCGCGTCGTCGAGCAGCCGCCCCGCCGGGCCGACGAACGGCCGCCCCTGCCGGTCCTCCTGGTCGCCCGGCTGCTCGCCGACGAGCACCACCTTCGCGCTGGCGTTCCCCTCGCCGAACACGGTCTGCGTCCCGGTCTGCCAGAGCGGGCAGGCGCGGCAATCCGCCGCCTCTCCCCGCAGGTCGTCGAGCTTCGTCACGGGCCGGATATTCCCTCACTCGGGGGACGCCTCACCTCCGACCCGTCGCGATGCTTCGGAGACTGTGGCAGTGCGGTCAGAATCGCATCTCCGGGTCCTGCCGGAGCCTCCCGTCGTGCCGGCGGCAGCCGAGATCGTCGAGTCGTACCGCCGGCTGGCAGACGTCTTCCACGAGGTGCTCGCCGAGCAGAGCCTCGACGCACTGCTCGTCCTGATCGCCGACACGCTCGCCGACCTGATCCCGCACGACACGCTGACGATCTACGAGGCCGACGAGGCGCAGGAGAGCCTCACGCCCGTGCTCGCCCGCGACGACTACGCCGACGAGATCATGCGCACGCCGCTTCGCTTCAGCGAGGGCATCACCGGCTGGGCCGCGCGCCGCCGCGAGGCGACGCTCGTCAACCAGGCGCACCTCGATCCGCGCGTCCGGTTCGTCCCAGGGACGCCGATCGACCCTGAGGCGCTGATCTCGATCCCGCTGATCGCGCGCTCGCAGATCAAGGGCGTTCTCAATATCTATCGTCAGGGCGAGGACGGCGTCTTCACCGACCAGGAGTTCGAGCTCGCGAAGCGCTTCGGCGACGCGGCGGCGCTCGCGCTGGACAACGCGCAGATCCGCGCCCGCCTCGAGCACCAGGCGCGCACCGACTCGCTGACCGGCCTGTTCAACCACCGCAGCTTCCACGAGCAGCTCCTGCAGGCGCTGCAGGAGGCGAGCCGCACGCATCGCCCGGTCGCTGTGCTGATGCTCGACATCGACGACTTCAAGCGGATCAACGACGTGCACGGGCACGGCGTCGGCGACGAGGTGCTGCGCCTGCTCGCCGACACGCTGCGCTCGTGCGTGCGCCCGAACGACGTGGTCTGCCGCCTCGGCGGCGAGGAGTTCGGCGTGATCATGCACTCCTGTGAGGACGCCGACGCCAACCGCGTCGCGCATCGACTCGTCGCACGGCTCGCCACCATGGACTTCGCCGGCGTCGGCACGCTGACGATCTCGCTCGGCGTTGCGCTCGGCCCGGAGCATGCGATGAACCCGCGCGAGCTCGCGGCATGCGCCGAAGCGGCGATGATGACCGCGAAGGCGCACGGCAAGAACCGCATCGTCCTCTACGCCGAGGGCGAGTCCGAACGCCCCGACACGCCGGCACGCGCCCGCGACGTGCGCTCGCTCGCGCACATGAAGATGCTGCAGTCGCTGAGCGGGAAGCTGAACCGCCTCAACGACGTCCGCCGCATCGGCGACGAGATCGCGAACGAGCTGCGCTCGCTGATCGACTACCACAACTGCCGCGTCTTCGTCGTCGACGGCGAGGAGCTCGTGCCGATCGCTTTCCGCGGCGAGTTCTCCGCCGAGACGGCGGCGCTGCCGCTCGAGCTGCTCCGCGGCCGCATCGGCGTCGGCATCACCGGCCGCTGCGCGCAGACCGGCGAGGCGCTGCGTGTCGGCGACGCGGCGAATTGCGAGTTCGGCGCGCGCATCCCCGGCACGCCGATCATCGAGGAGTCGCTCCTCGCCGTGCCGCTGCGCTACGGCTCGAACGTCGTCGGCGTCATCGTCGTCTCGAAGCTCGGCCTCAACCAGTTCGACGAGGACGACGAGCGGTTGCTCGACGTGCTTGCCGGCCACGCCGCGGTCGCCGTCGAGAACGCGCGCCTCTACGACGCGGCGCGGCGCGAGGCCGACAGCGCGACCGCGCTGCTCGAGTTCGGCCGCGAGCTCGCAGAGACGCCGAGCCTCGAGGAGATCTTCCGGCGCGTCGTCGAGTTGACCGCCGCACTGCTGTCGTCGCCGCGAACCTCGATCTGGCTCGAAGGCGAGGACGGCTGGATCGTCCCGCGTCGCCTGCACGGGCACACAGACGCCGAGCGGGCGAGCGTGATGGAGCGCCGGTTCGAGGGAGCGCGTCGCGACGCCCATGAGCCGTTCGTGGTCGGGCCCGACGAGTGGACGAAGATCGACGAGGCTCCGCTCGACCCGAACGTGTCGTACGCGATCGCGCCGCTCAACGTCGACGGTCGCTGGGGCTGCATCGTCGCGGCGCTGCCGCCGGACGCGGACTTCGGCGAGCGCGAGCTGCGGCTTCTCGGCGGCCTCGCGCGCCAGGCGAATCTCGCGATCGAGAACGCGAGCAACTTCGAGGGCCTCGAGCGCACGTTCGTCTCGACCGTCGAGGCGCTCGCGAACGCGCTCGAGGCGAACGACGAATACACGTCGACGCACGCGCGCTGGATCACCGACCTCGCGCTTCGCGTCGGCCGCGAGCTGGGGCTCGAGGACGCCTGTCTGAAGCGTCTCGAGCTCGGCGCGCTCCTGCACGACATCGGCAAGATCGGCATCCCGAGCGAGATCCTCTCGAAGCCGGGCCGGCTCACCGCCGAGGAGCGCGCGATCATGGAGACGCATCCCGAGCTCGGCGAGCGGATCATCGCGCCGATCGACCGGCTCCAGCAGGTGCGCTCGATCGTCCGCCACTGCCACGAGCGCTGGGACGGCCGCGGCTACCCGGACGGGCTGGGAGCGGAAGACGTCCCGCTCGAATCGCGGATCATCTTCGTCTGCGACGCGTACCACGCGATGACCACGGACCGGCCGTACCGCAAGCGGCTGTCGCATCCCGAGGCGAGCCGCCGGCTCCTCGACGCGGCGGGGACGCAATTCGACCCGCACGTCGTCAACGTCGCGCTCACGGTTCTGAACGAGCTGCGCGCGGCGAACTGAGCGTCACCCGCGCCGGAATCAACAGGGCGACGACAGCTCCGACCGCCAGCGCGACCGCGGCAGTCGCGAACGCGAGCGTGAAGCCTCGCTCCGTCGGATCGCCCGACGACGAGAGCGTCGCAGCGACGATGCTCGCCGCCACCTCGCTGCCGATGGCGCCGCCGATGCTGCGCACGATCGTGTTCATGCCGGTGGCGACCCCCGTTTGCTCGCGCGGCACCGATTCGACGATCAGGTTCGCCATCGACGCGAAGGCAAAGCCGATCCCGATGCCCATCACGAGCATCGCCGCGTAGATCTCGCCGCCGCTGCTGTGCGCGAACGTGAGCATCGCGAACGCGAGGCACGAGACGAGCGCGCCGATCTGCAACGGGAGCCTCGACCCGACCGATCCCGAGAGCCGGCCGGCGACGGGGCCCGCCAGGAGCATTCCGATCGTCGACGGCAGCATGTAGATGCCGGCCTGGGTGACCGACGCGCCGAAGCCGAAGCCCGTGCGGGTCGGCAGCTCGACGAATTCCGGCACGAGCACGAACGACGCGAACATCCCGAAACCGAGCACGAGCGAGGCCGCGTTCGTCATCCAGACGGCGCGGATCCGCATCATCCGCATGTCGACAACCGGTGCCGCGCTGCGCGACTCCCACCACACCCAACCGATCAGCAGCGCGAGCGCGACGTCGAACAGCCCGAACACCCGCCCCGAGCGCCAGCCCCACGCCGGCCCCTCGCTGACGGCGACGAGCAGCGCGACGAGCCAGCCCGCGAGGAGCACGCCGCCGATCGGGTCGATGCGGCCGGGCGTGCGGATCGGCGACTCCGGCACGAAGAGGACGATGCCGGCCGTCGCGACGGCGATCGCGAACAGCGGAAACCAGAAGAGCCAGTGGTACGACATGTGCTGGACGATCGGCCCGGCGAGGACGATCCCGAGGCCGCCGCCGATGCCGAGGATCGCCGAGATGAGCGCGATCCCGTGCGGGATGCGCTCGCGCGGGAACTCGTCGCGGATGATCGCGAACGCCAGCGGGAAGACGGCGCCGCCCGCGCCCTGGACGACGCGTGCCGCGATCATCAACCCGATCGAGCTGGCGATGCCTGCGAGGGCCGTGCCGACCGCGAGCACGCAGAGGACGACGACGAGTGCGCGCTTCTTGCCGAACATGTCGCCGAGGCGTCCCGCGACCGGCGTCAGCACCGACGCGCTCAGCAGATAGGCCGTGAGGATCCAGGCCGCCCCCGTCGCCGTCGTGTTCAGGTCGTGCTGGATCGTCAGGAGCGCCGGCGCGACGAGGGACTGCAGCAGTGCGTACGCGACCGCCGCGACCGCGAGCAGCGCGAACGTGACGTTGTAGTGCTGACGGTGGACTGCGTCGAGCTCGCTCACGCCGCCGTCTCGAGATCGTGGGCGAGGCGGCGGAACGTGCCCGGCTGCGCGAGCAGCTGATCGTACGAGCCGCTCTGGACGACGCGGCCGTGCTCGACGACGAGGATCTGGTCGGCGCGCCGGACGGTCGAGAGCCGGTGCGCGATGATGATCGACGTCCG
>DASXWV010000130.1:0-49117 GCA_036503495.1 Gaiellaceae bacterium | reverse complement strand
GTACGCGGACACGTCGCCCGCCTGCGTCTCGATCACGGGGAGCGCGGTCAGCGAGCCGCCGCCGTTCTCGTCGTTCAGCTTGCACGCGCGCTCGAGCAGCCGCGAGTGCAGGTAGAAGACGTCGCCGGGGAACGCCTCGCGTCCCGGCGGGCGGCGCAGCAGCAGCGACAGCTGGCGGTACGCGTCGGCCTGCTTCGTCAGGTCGTCGTACATGACGAGCGCGTGCTTGCCGTTGAACAGGAAGTACTCGCCCATCGCCGCGCCGGCGAAGGGCGCCATCCACTTGATCGGCGCCGCTTCGTGCGCCGCCGCCGTGACGATCGTCGTGTACTCCATCGCGCCGGCCTCGCGCAGCCGCTCGTAGATCGCCGCCACCGTCGACGCCTTCTGGCCGATCGCGACGTAGACGCAGTGCACGTCCGTGTTCTTCTGGTTGAGGATCGTGTCGATCAGGATCGCCGTCTTGCCCGTCGACCGGTCGCCGATGATCAGCTCGCGCTGGCCGCGGCCGATCGGGATCATCGAGTCGATCGCCTTGATGCCGGTCGAGAGCGGCTCCTTGACCGGCTGGCGGGCGATCACGCCCGGCGCCTTGAACTCGAGCGGCCGCGTGTCGCTCGCCTCGATCGGGCCGCGGCCGTCGAGCGGGTTGCCGAGCGGATCGACGACGCGCCCGAGGAGCGCCTCGCCGACGGGGACGCTCGCGACCTTGCCGGTGCGCCGCACCGGCTGGCCCTCCTTGATCAGCTCCCAGTCGCCGAACAGCGCGGCGCCGACGTCGTCCTCCTCGAGGTTGAACGCGAGGCCGACGACCCCGTGCTCGAGCTCGAGCATCTCCATCGCGACGGCGTTCTCGAGCCCGTAGATGCGGGCGATCCCGTCGCCGACCTGCAGGATGGTGCCGACCTCCGCGAGGTCGGTCTCGACGTCGTACTGCTCGATCCGCGAACGCAGGATCGACGTGATCTCTTCAGGGCGCAGCTTCACCGTGTCCTCAGCTCCTCACCAGTTCATGTCTCAGTCGCTCAAGTCGTCCCCGCACGCTCGCGTCCGCGCGATACGAGCCGGCCCGCAGCACGAAGCCGCCGATCAGGCTCTGATCGACGCTGCGCGTCGCTTCCACCTTGCGTCCGGCCGCCTGCTCGATCTGGCCGATGATCTCGCCGGCCTCCGCGTCGGTCAGCTCGCGCGCGGTCACGAGCTCGACGTTCAGGCGGCGCTCCTCGCGCGCCATCAGCCGCTCGAACTCGCGCGCGATCTCCTCGATCTCCCCGGCACGTCCCTTTTCCGCGACGACCAGCAGGAAGTTCCGGAACAGCACGTCCTCGTCGCCGGCGAGGTCGGCGAGGATGCCGGCCTTCGCCGCCGGGTCGAGCTGCGGATTGCGCAGGACCGTGCGCAGCTCCGGCGTCTGCTCGACCGCCGCGGCGAAGTCCGTCAGCGCCTCGTGCACCGGCGCCAGACGCCCCGCGTCCTTCGCCGCCCCGAACAGCGCCTCGGCATAGATGCGGTGGGCAACGGCTATTGCCCGCTCCCGCCGCCGGCGGAGCCGGCGGCTCCGCTCTTTGTGAGCTCCGTCGAGCCTACGCTCATGTCGCATCCTCCAGCCGCGAGAAGTCGAGCGAGCCGATCGCCTCGCTGATCAGCTCCCGGTCGCGGTCGGCGTCGAGCTTGCGCCCGACGACGATCGACGTCGCAGCCAGCGTCAGGTCGGCGACCTCGGCGCGGATCTGCTCGAGCGCGCGCGACGTCTCCGCCGCGATCTCGCGCCGCGTCTCCTCGAGCCGGCGCTGCCGCTCGGTCTCGGTCTCCTCGCGCATGCGCGTCTCCATCGCGTCGCGCGTCTTGCGCGCCTCGGCGATGATCGTCTCCGCCTCGCCGCGCGCCTCCTGCATCAGCTTCTTGTGCTCCTCGAGCAGGTTGCGCGCTTCGTCGCGGGCGTGGTCGGCCTCGGCGATCGAGGCCGCGATCCGCTCGCGCCGCTCGTCGATCATCGACTGGATCGGACCGAACGCGTAGCGCTTCAGCACGAAGAACGTGATGAAGAACGCGACGATCGTCCAGATCATCAGCCCGGGAGTGACCTGGATGAGGGCGTTCGACGCGAGCATCAGACGAGCACGTAGGCGAGCAGGCCGCCGATGAGGCCGTAGAACACGACCGCCTCGGTGAGGGCGAAGCCGAGCCACTGGATGCCCTGGAGCTCGCCGCGCAGCTCGGGCTGGCGGGCGACGCTCTGGATCATCGAGCCGAAGATGTTGCCGATGCCGATGCCGGCGCCGAGCGAGCCGAGGCCGATACCGAGCGCGAGCGCGATCGCCTTACCGGCCTTGGTCACGTCGCCGGACGCGGCGGCGATGACGGTGTGGAGCATTCGGGGTTCCCCTTCCTAGTGTTCCGGCTCGATCGCCGAGCCGATGTAGATGGCGGACAGTGCAGCGAAGATGAAGGCCTGGATCGAGACGACGATCACGACCTCGAAGAGATAGAAGAGTGTCGCCGCGGGGACGACGAGAATCGCGAGGAAGACGTTCTCGAGCACGAACATCAGCCCGATGAACGTGAGGATCAGCATGTGGCCCGCGAGCATGTTCGCGAAGAGCCGGACGCTCAGCGAGATCAGGCGCATGAACTGGCCGAGGATCTCGAGCGGGACGATCAGCGGCAGGATCGCCTTCGGCACGTCGGGGATCCAGCTCTTGAAGTAGCGCACGGGGCCGTTCCAGCGGATGCCTTCGTAGTGCGTGAACAGGAACGTCAACAGCGCGAGCGCGAGCGTCACGGAGAGCGACGACGTCGCCGCATAGATCCCCCACACCGGGACGTGGTGCCACGTCTCGCCGGAGAGCGGCAGCGGGATGAAGCCGAGCATGTTCACCGTCCAGATGAAGAGCATCAGCGTCGCGACGTACGGGAACCAGCGGCTGATCGCCTTCGACGGCAGGCCCTGCTCGGCCACCTGGGTCTGCGCGACCTCGTAGATCAGCTCGCCCACGGCCTGGCGGCGGCCGGGGATGCGGACCCGCATCAGCGTCAGCCCGAGCACGATCGTCAGGCCGGAGCCGATCAGCAGGTAGACGACGGCCTTCGTGATCGAGAGGTCGAGCGGGCCGAGGTGGATGCCGAGCCATTCGTGCTGCTCGAACTCCTTCGACGGGTCGAACTCGCCGCGGGCGAGGGCGCTCGCCGGCAGCGCGAGCGCGACGAGCAGGACGGTGAGGACGCGGTATCTCACTTCACGGCTCCGAAGTACGTCGCCAGCGACAGGCCGAGCTCGAAGGTGTAGGCGAGCGCATAGGTCACCGCGGCAGCGACCGCGAGCTGCGGGCTGGCGACCGCCGCCGCCACGAGGACGACGAGCAGTCCCACCGCCTTGAAGAAGAGGCCGAATGCCTGCACACCAGAGGCGGCGACATTAGCGGCATCCCCCCTGGCCCGGCGCAGCAACGCGTCGACCGCGTGCACGGCGACCCAGAGCACCGCGGCGAGCGCCCAGCCGCCGATCGGCCAGCCGGCGACGAGGAAAACGGGGAGCGCCAGCAGGATGACGAGCCCGCTCCCGAGGGCAGGAAGGAAATGGCTCGGCTCGGGCCGAGGCGTGCTGAAGAGCGCTGTCCGCACGGCTAGAAGGCGTTCCGGTAGCGGCGGTAGACGGCGGCGATTCCCGCGAGGATGCCGATGATCGCCCCGACGAGGGCGCCGATGCCCGCCGAGCCGGCCGCCCAGCCGATCAGGAGGCCCAGGCCGATGCAGAGGAGGAGTGCTGCAAGGAGAACGCCGCCCGCCCCGGCGGGATCGAATGAGGACGGGGACGCAGCCTGCATCAGCGCGGCGATTGTAACAGCGCCTTCCCGGTAGTTGGCGCGTTTTCGGTCGAGTTTGTACGATCCAGAACGTGACCCGGCCGAGGATCCTCTTCGTCCACGGGAGCGTCGTCAACGGCGAGGCGACGTGGGGCGCGCAAGCGCCGCTCGCCGATCGCTTCGAGCTCGTCATCCCGAACCGGCGCGGCTTTCCGCCGGGGCCGGACGTCGAGCGCGTCGACTTCGAGGACGAGGCCGACTGGCTCGACGATCTCGTCGAGCCCGGCACGCATCTCGTCGGCCATTCGTACGGCGGCGTGATCACCCTCTTTGCGGCGGCGCGATATGCCGACCGGCTTCACTCGCTCACGCTCGTCGAGCCGCCGGCGTTCGGGATCGCCCGGGGCAAGCCGGCCGTCGACGATTTCATCGCCGGCGCCAGCGAGCTCTGGGAGCACGGGCCGCGCGATCCCGCCGAGTTTCTGACGCGCTTTCTGGCGACCGTCGGGTCGGCGACGCCGCCCGGGTCGTTCTCGCCGGCGCTGCTGCAGGGCGCGCGGACGCTGATGGTCGAGCGCTATCCGTGGGATGCGCAGCCGCCGCTCGCGGAGCTGGCACGCACGCCGTTCCCGAAGCTCGTCGTGTCGGGCGCGCACAGCGCCGCGTTCGACGCGGTGTGCGATGTGCTCGAGCGTGCGCTGGCTGCAACGCGCGTCGTTCTGCCGGGCGCCGGCCACTCGGTGCCGCGGCTCGGCGCGCCGTTCAATGACATGTTGGCGGCGTTCGTGGAGCGGGCGGAAGCCGTCGCGTGACGGCGAGCGTCGACGACACGATCACCGTCTGGATCGCGACGCATCGGTGGCCGCCGATCGACTGGCTGTTCATCGGGCTCGGGTGGATCGAGAAGCTCGGCGCGGTCTGGATCGCCCTAGCGATCGTCGTCTCCCTCGCCTCGAACCTCGGGTGGAAGCGGTCGATCCTCTTCGGCGCGTACGTCGGCGTCGCCACCTTCGTCGCCGACTCCGTCACCTTCGGGATCAAGGATCTCGTCTCGAGGTCGCGCCCGTTCGTCGCACACCCGCAGATCCATCCGCTCTACGTCGTGCACTCGTCCTCGTTCCCGGCCGGCCACGCGGCGACCGCGTTCGCGGGCGCGACACTGCTGAGCTGGCTCGCGCGCCGCTGGACGCCCGCCTTCGTCGCGCTCGCGACCGCGATTGGATTCTCACGCGTGTACGTCGGCGACCACTACGTCGGCGACGTCATCGGCGGTGCGGTGGTCGGCGGCTGCGTCGGGCTGCTCGCCGTGCTGTTCGCTATGCGGATTTTCGGAGTGGATCGTCGACCGGCCGGCGGCGCTGGTACGGGTTCGCGACCTTGACGATCTCGAGCAGGTAGATCACGTAGATCGACACCGCGAGCGCGGCGAGGCCGATCGCCGCGGCAAGGACGGTCGGCCACAGATGCCACACGCCGTGCTCGCGGAACGGCACGAAGCGCGTCGCGAGCGCCGCCGCCGCGAGCGCGATGCACCAGCCCCAGATCGTGAATGCGGCGCGCGGCTGCGAGAAGCCGCGGCGGAGGAAGCGATGGTGCAGATGCGCCTGGTCGCCCTCGAAGACGCGCTCGCCGTGCTTGAGGCGGCGCACGACGACGAACGTCGTGTCGACGATCGGCACGGCGAGCACGAGCAGCGGGAAGAACAGCGCGACGGTCGCGGCCGTCTTCAGCAGTCCCTGGACGGAGATCGTCGCGAGGACGAAGCCGAGGAGCAGCGCGCCGGAATCGCCCATGAAGATCCGCGCCGGATAGAAGTTGTGCCGGAGGAAGCCGACGCACGCGCCAAAGACGATCGCCGAGAGGATCGCCGCGTCCGGCTTCGCGAGCGAGAGCGCGATCACGGCGAAGGTCAGTCCGGCGATTCCCGTCACGCCGGCAGCGAGCCCGTCGAGGCCGTCGAGGAAATTGACCATGTTCATGATCGCGACGATCCAGAGGATGGTCAGCGGCACGCCGGCCGACGCCGGCAGGTGGTGGATCCCGAGCAGCGGGAACGTGAAGCGGTCGACCCAGATCCCGAACCAGGTCGGGATCGCGGCCGCGAGCAGCTGGCCGCCGAGCTTCTCGAACCAGCGCAGCCCCCGGAAGTCGTCGACGGCGCCGACGGTGACCGCGACCGCGGCGCCGAGCAGCACGCCGCGCGTCTCGCGGTCGAACGGCAGGAACGCGAGCGCGGGCACGAAGATGCCGAGGAACAGCGCGACGCCGCCGAGCCGCGGCACCGGGCTGCGGTTGAGCCTGCGGCCGCCGGGGGTGTCGACGACACCGAGCAGCCGCGCCATCCCACCGACCGCCGGAGTGAGGAGCACGACGATCGCGACCGCGACGAGCGCGCCCCAGACGACCTGGAGGTGCTCGCCGAGCACGTGCAGGACGCTGTGATGCGACGAGCCGACGTCTCGCGCAATCGCGACGACGTTCATGCCGTCACCGTAGCGCCTTGCAATTTTCCAAGCGGGCTAAGGCCGAAAGGCCTTACAGATCGATCGCGCGGCCGCGCGATGCGGCGCATCGCCGCGTCCTCGGTCGCGCCGATAGTTGAACTATCGGCGCTCCGTGCGTCCTTGCGCTGCACTCGCCTATCGCGACCGCTCGACGAGCGTCATTCTGGTTCGATCTCTTAGCGAGCGCCATCCAGGAAGGGCCTGCGCGGAGCGCCCGCCCGCCCGCACAAACGGGACGCAGTGACGCGTAGCGTCATTTCGTCCCGTAAAGCCGGTCGCCCGCGTCGCCGAGGCCGGGCACGATGAAGCCGCGCTCGTCGAGGCCGCGGTCGACGGCGGCGCAGACGATGTGCACATCGGGATGGCGCCCATGGATGAACTCGATGCCGGGCGGCGCGGCGACGATGCAGACGAGCGTCACCGACTGCGCGCCGGCCTCCTTCACCGCTTCGACTGCGGCGGCGCTCGAGTGGCCGGTCGCAAGCATCGGGTCGAGCACGATCGCGTCGCGGGACCTCAGGTCGGTCGGCAGCTTCGAGTAGTACTGAACGGGCTGCAGCGTCTCCTCGTCGCGGTACATGCCGATGAACCCGACGCGCGCGCTCGAGACGAGCGACAGCACGCCGTCGAGCATCCCGACGCCGGCGCGCAGCACCGGGCACACGGCGACCTTCTTCCCCGAGATCCGTTTCGACGTCATCCGCTCGAGCGGCGTCTCGATCTCGTAGTCCTCCGTCGGCAGGTCCTTCGTCGCCTCGTAGGTGAGGAGCAGCGTGATCTCGTTCGCGAGCTTGCGGAAGTGGACGGTCGGCGTCTCCTTCTCCCGCAGGTACGAGAGCTTGTGCTGGACGAGCGGATGCTCGACGACCGTCAGGCGCGCTTGCGTCACGCCTCGTAGGTCGTGAACCCGCGGAACCCCGGGTAGAGCGGCCGCTTCTCGCAGAGCGCGGCGACGCGGCCGCGCAGCCCGTCGAGATCGGGCGACTCGGTCAGCGCCTCGACGATGATCCGGCCGGTCTCGCGGAAATCGTCCTCGTCGAAGCCGCGCATCGTCATCGCCGGCGTGCCGATGCGGACCCCCGACGCGACCGTCGGCGGCCGTTCGTCGAACGGAACGGTGTTGCGGTTGACGGTGATGTCCACCTCGTGCAGCCGGTCCTCTGCGTCCTTGCCCGTCCACTCGGAGTTGCGCAGATCGAGCTGCATCAGGTGCGTGTCGGTCCCGCCGGTCACGAGCTCGAGCCCGCCGTCGATCAACGTCGACGCCAGCTCGTCTGCGTTGTCGCGGATCTGCTGCTGGTACGTGCGGAACGCGTCGCTCATCGCGATCTTGAAGCACGTCGCCTTGGCGGCGATCGTGTGCTCGAGCGGTCCGCCCTGCATCCCCGGGAACACGGCCCGGTCGATCGCCGCCCTGTGCTCCTCGCGGCAGAGGATGAAGCCGGCGCGCGGGCCGGCGAGCGTCTTGTGCGTCGTCGACGTGACGAAGTCGCAGTGCTCGACCGGGTTCGGATGCAGCCCGGCGGCGACGAGGCCCGCGAAGTGCGCCATGTCGCACAGGAGATACGCGCCGACCTCGTCGGCGATCTCACGGAACTTCCACGTCTCGACGGTGCGCGGGTACGCGGAGCCGCCGCAGACGATCAGCCTCGGCTTCGCCTCCTTCGCAACCTGCAGCACCTCGTCGTAGTCGACCGTCATCGTCTCGCGCGACACGCCGTACGACGCGATCGTGTAGAGGCGGCCGCTGAAGTTGACCTTCAGCCCGTGCGTGAGATGGCCGCCGTGGTCGAGCCGTAGGCCGAGGATCGTGTCGCCCGGCTGCAGCATCGCCATGTAGACCGCCATGTTCGTCTGCGCACCCGCGTGCGGCTGCACGTTCGCGTGCTCGGCGCCGAACAGCTCCTTCACGCGGTCGATCGCGAGCTGCTCGATCTTGTCGACGACCTCGCAGCCGCCGTAGTAGCGCTTGCCGGGATAGCCCTCGGCGTACTTGTTCGTCGGCACCGACCCGACCGCCTCGAGCACGGACGGCCACGTGAAGTTCTCGGATGCGATCAGCTCGATCTGCCCGCGCTGGCGCTCGAGCTCCTGGCCGAGGAGCCGCGCGATCTCCGGGTCGATCTCCGCCAGGCCGGCGGTGGTCAGCTGCTGGAACGTCTCCTGGACGGCGGACATCGCGTCTCCTCTCTCCCCTGTTGGGGGGATCGTACTCGGCGTCCCGGCGGGCTACCGTTGCGGGCAGCTTTCGGAAGGTGAAGGGGTCCTGATTTGCTGAAAACGCTTGCGGCGGCGGTGCTCGGAGCCCTCGCGCTCGCGGGCGGCGCAACCGCAGGCCCCGCGCTCCGCGTCGGCGCGGTCGAGGATGCCGCGATCTGGGCCGATCCCTCGGCGCAGATGGACCTCGCCCGGCTCGCGGGCTTCGACACGATCCGGATGACCGCGCAGTGGACGACGGGCCGGACCGCCGTCGACCCGCATCTGATGGGCCGGCTGCAGCGCGCGGCGACGGCCGCGACGGCGCGCGGGATCCAGCCCGTCGTCTCGATCTACAACCAGGGCGGCGCGTGGACGCCCGCGGATGACGCCGGGCGACGGCAGTTCGCGCAGTACGCGGCATCGGTCGTCCGCGAGCTGCCGTGGGTGACGACGTTCATCGTCGGGAACGAGCCGAACTCGAGCCTCTACTGGCAGCCGCAGTCGGGCGCAGCGTCGGCGTACGAGCAGTTGCTCGCGGCGGCGTACGACGCGATCAAGGCCGCGAGGCCGGGCGTCACCGTCGTCGGCGGCGCGCTCGACTCGCGCGGGAGCACGCCGCCGTCGGCGTTCATCCAGGAGCTCGGCGCGGCGTATCGCGCGAGCGGCCGGAACGCGCCGATCATGGACGTCTTCGACCAGCACGTGTATCCCGACAACTCGACGCTGCCGCCGAGCATGCCGCATGCAGGCCCATCGATCGGCGCCGGCGACTACCGCAAGCTCGTCGCGCTCCTCGGCAAGGCGTTCGACGGCACCGCGCAGCACGGATCGACGCTGCCGATCCTCTACGGCGAGTTCGGGATCGACGGAGCGATTCCGCCGGCAAAGGCGTCGCTGTATACGGGCGCCGAGACGGCGAAGGTCGTCGACGAGGCGACGCAGGCGCGGTACTACGTCGAGGCGCTCAAGCTC
Source organism: Gaiellaceae bacterium (assembly GCA_036503495.1). Lineage (GTDB taxonomy): Bacteria > Actinomycetota > Thermoleophilia > Gaiellales > Gaiellaceae > Palsa-739. The sequence goes on along the minus strand of DASXWV010000130.1, from coordinate 39,639 downwards.
GCCCTCTGCCAGCCGACCGTCGTCGGCTTCTACACGTTCCACGTCGTCGACGAAGCGGCGCTCACCGGGTGGCAGTCCGGCCCGTTCTATGTCGACGGGACGCCGAAGTCGTCGCTCGGCGCGATCCGCGACGCGATCGCCGCCGCGCACGCAGGCACGCTCGCGCGGTGCCCGGATGCGACGCCGCCGACCGTCTCGATCCGGATCGGCGGCGACGAGGTGACGGCGGCGGCCGTCGACGACGTCGGCGTCGGCGAGGTCGAGCTGGTCGTCAACGGCTCTGTCGTCGACGTCGACTACACGGCGCCGTATTCGTTCGCCTGGCCGCGGCCGAAGCGCGGCGGCTACGTCCTCGAGGTGCGCGCGCTCGATGCGGCAGGAAACGTCGGCGTCGCTGCGGGCGTCGTCGGCATGCGGACGCTCAGCGGCGCGCGCGGCAGGATCCTGCGCGGCGCCGGCGGCACGTTCGCCTGGCGCGCGCCGAAGACGGCGCACGTCACGTTCAAGGCGCCGCGGGCGCTGCACGTCTACGCGGGCGCCCGCCATCTGGCCGGCGCACGCGTCCGCTTCGCGGCCAGGCGCGGCATGGTCTACCGGCTCTCGGTGCCGGCGCTGCCGCTCAGCTGGCGGAGCTGAGCTCCCCCGCGCCGGGACGCACCACCCGCGCCTCGGTCCCGGTGAGATCGATCACCGTCGACGGCGTCCCGGGCAGCTCACCCGCGTCGACGACGACGAGCGCGCTCAGCTCGGGCGCAAGCTGCTCGACGCGACGCGGAGCGGGTTCGCCGTGCAGGTTCGCGCTCGTCGCGACGACGACGCCGAGCGCACGGACGACCTCGGCCGCCTGCGGCGGCAGGTCGGGGACGCGCACGCCGATCTTCTCCGCCGTCGTGCCGCAGATCCAGGCGAAGCGCCGGCGCGGATTCTGGAGGATGAGCGTGTACGGGCCGGTCCGGATCTGCTTGCGGTCGAGCTCGGGAACGGCGGCGACGAGATCGTCGACGCTCGCCGCGAGCAGCGCCGACGGCTGCGAGAGGTCGCGGCGCTTCAGCGCGTACAGGCGCTCCGTCGACTCGCGCGCGGTCGCCTCGCAGCAGAGGCCGTAGACGGTGTCGGTCGGGAGCACGACGGGCTCGCCGCGCCGCAGCGCGTCGACCGCGTCGGTCACCGCACGCCTTCGACGACGCGGTCGAGGCCCGCGAGGTCGGCGGTGATTCGAACGTCGCGGTAACCGGCAGCGCGCAGCGTCTCGGCGATCTCACCCGCCTGGCCGTCGCCGACCTCGAAGACGAGCGCCCGCGTCTGCGCGGTGCGCGCGATCCGTTCGTGGAAGCCCTCGCCGAGCAGCGCGACCTTTGGCTCGTATTGCAGCTCCGGCTGCAAGCCGGCGAGCGAGTCGACGTACGGCGGATTCGAGACGACGAGATCCCAGCCGTCGGCGGCCGCCGTCTCGTCGTCCTGCCGCAGCTCGACGTCGAGGCGCAGGCGCACCGCGTTCTCGCGCGCCAGCGCGAGCGCGTCGTCCGCGACATCGACGCCGACGACGATCGCGTCCGGCCGCTCGTCCTTGATCGCGAGGGCGATCGCGCCGGAGCCGACGCCGATGTCGAGCACGCGCGGCGTCGTCATGTGCTCGAGGAGCGCGAGCGAGCGTTCGACGACGATCTCCGTCTCGGGGCGCGGCACGAGCGCGCGGCGATCCGTCTTCAGCGTCAGCCGCCGGAAGCCCCACTCGCCGAGCACGTACGCGAGCGGCTCGCGCTGCTCCCGGCGCGTCAGGAGGCCGTCGAGCTCGACCTCGTCGTCGAGCCGTGCCTGGACGCCGCTGCGCGTCGTGCCGAGCGCGTGCGCGACGAGCCACTCCGCGTCGACGCGCGGCGTGTCGACACCCGCCGCAGCGAGGCGCCGCTCGGCGTCGCGGAGCGCGTCTCTCGCCTTCACTCGCCCAGCGCGCGGTGGCGGTCCTCGGTCGTCAGCGCCTCGGTGAACTCGTCGAGCTCGCCCTGCAGGATGCGGTCGAGCTGGTGCACCGTCAGCTTGATCCGGTGGTCGGTGAGGCGGTTCTCGGGGAAGTTGTAGGTGCGGATCTTCTCGGCGCGCTCGCCGGTGCCGATCTGCGAGCGGCGCGTTGCGTCGAGCTCGGCACGGCGGCGTTCGAGCTCGCGCTCGTACAGCCGGGCGCGCAGGACGCGCATCGCCTTGTCCTTGTTCTGCAGCTGCGACTTCTCGTCCTGCATCGAGACGACGACTCCGGTCGGGAGGTGCGTGATGCGGACCGCGGAGTCCGTGGTGTTGACCGACTGGCCGCCGGGGCCGGTCGAGCGGTAGACGTCGATCTTCAGGTCGTTCGGGTCGATGTTCACCTCGACCTCCTCCGCCTCCGGCATGACTGCGACCGTGGCGGTGGAGGTGTGGATGCGGCCCTGTGCCTCGGTCTCGGGTACGCGCTGGACGCGGTGCGTGCCGCCCTCCCACTTGAACACGGAGTATGCGCCGTCGCCCTTGATCGCGAACGTCACTTCCTTGTAGCCGCCGCCGTCGTTCGGGCTCGCCCCGAGCTCCTCGATCTTGTAGCCGCGCCGCTCGGCGTAGCGCGCGAGCATCCGGTAGACATCGCCGGCCCAGAGCGCCGCCTCGTCGCCGCCGACGCCCTGGCGCACCTCGAGGATCACGTCCTTGCTGTCGGCCGGGTCGCTCGGGACCATCGCGAGGCGCAGCTCCTCCTCGAGGCGCGCGGTCCGGTCCTCGAGCTCCGGGACCAGCTCCTTCAGGTCGGCGTCGTCGCGCGCGGCCGCCAGGTCGTCGCGCGCGCCGCGCCACTCCTGCGCGAGCTTGTACGGGCCTTCGAGCTCCTTCAGCTTTCGCCCGACCTCCGCCGCCTCGCGGTGGTCGTTGTAGACCGACGGGTCCGACATCCGCTCCTGCACCTCCTTGTAGGAGCGCTCGAGCTCGTCGATCAGGCTGTCGAAGTCCGCGGCCATGCCGCAGTTACGTTAGCCGTGCCTCCAGCGTGATCTCCGGGACGCTCGCGAGCGCCTTCGACACGGGGCAGTTCTCCTTCGCGGTGTTCGCTGCCTCCTCGAACTGCTGCGCGCCGATGCCGGGGACGCGGCCGTCGACCGTCAGCGCGATCTTCGTGATCCCCTCGCCCGGCTGGAACGTCACCGTCGCCGACGTGCGCAGCTCTTCCGGTTCGTTGCCGGCCTGGGCGAGCGCGTGCGAGAGCGCCATCGAGAAGCAGGCGGCGTGCGCGGCCGCGATCAGCTCCTCCGGGCTCGTCTTGTCCGGGTTGTCCTCGGCGCGGTTCGGCCAGCTGACCTGCTGCTCGCCGAGCGCACCGCTCGTCGTCGAGCGGATCGTTCCGCTCCCCTCCATCAGGCTTCCCTGCCACGTCACCTCTGCACGACGATCCGTCGCCATCGAGTCCCCTTTCTGCGGTCGAGTTCCCTCGGCGAGGGTAGTGGAACGATGAGTTCTGCCCGCGGCTTCGGTCTACCCGACAACCACTTCGACGAGCGAGGAGGCTCGCATGTCCAGTATCAAGTCCAGGCTCAACCTCACGCAGGTCGGCCGCGTCTGCGTCACCGTCGCCGACACCGACCGCGCGCTCGATTTCTACGTCGGGACGCTCGGCTTCGAAAAGGTCGTCGACGTGCCGATGGGCGACGCCGGCCGGTGGGTCGAGGTCGCACTCCCCGATGCGCCGACGACGATCGCGCTCGCGCCCCCACCGCAGGGGCAGGAGGCAGGCGGCGGTCAGACCGGCATCTGCCTCGACACGACGGACGTCGACGCCGATCACGCTGCGCTCAAAGCGGCCGGCGCCGACGTCGACGAGGCGGTGACGCGCTGGGGCGGGCCGGTGCCGCCGATGTTCTGGGTCCGCGACCCGGACGGGAACTCGCTGATCGTCGTCGAGCCGTCCAGCTAGCGGCGATCGCGGAGGCGCGGCCGGCGCTGGGCGCCGGCCCGCGCCTGCGTCAAACGCCGAGCCGGCCCCGCAGCCAGCCCAGTTCCGACTGGTCGTCGGGATCGAGCGCCGCGCCGGTCGCTTCGAGCTTCTTCGTACCGGCCTCGAATTGCGACACGGCTCGTGCGCGGTCGCCGCGGCCGAGCGCGATTGCCGCGGCGTTCAACTCGCTCCACGCATCCCCATAGGCATCGAGGCCGGAGCGAGCGTCCCGCTCGGCGAACATCCGCGCGGCGCTGTCGGGATCCCCGCGGTGGAGCTCGACCCAACCGAGGTTGTGGTACTCCATCTGCTCGATCCGCTCGTTGCCGAGCCGATCCGCCAGGGCAAGGCTTTCCAGGTAGAGATCCCGCGCAGCGTCGTAGTCGCCGCCCAGGCGGACGCCGGCGGCGTGGAGGTGAAGAGGCCCGACCTCGGCAGCCGGGTCGGCGGCCTCGCGCGCCTTGCGAACGCCCTGTTCGGCATACGCAGCGACGGCGGCGTAGTCGCCGTCGCGGAGCGCAGCGCGCGCGAGACCCGTCAGGCCGTCGCATTCGCCGCGAACATCACCAAGCCGGCGCGCCAGATCGAGCGTCTGCCGGGCGTAGCCACCCGACGGTCGGCCCAGCCGGAACGCGAAAATATGTGCGGCGTACAGCACGCGTGCTCGCGCAACCGACGGCGGATCCTCACCTGGCGCGGCAAGCGCGTCCTCAACCCGCGCCAACCCGTCCTCGAGCTCGCCCGCGTCGAGCCACTCGCGCCAGTGGGCAGCCGCCTCCTCGAGCGTCGTCACTGTCGGCGAGCGTAGACCCTGGCTCGCGCAAGCTCAATGTCGGCGCACGCCGCGCCGGTCACGCGCCTCACGGCCAAGCCGGATCATGGAGATGGAGGTCGTACGTGCCACCGGGTCGACACCTGCGCGACCAATAGACGAGCCGTCGCTCCTTGTAGTCGCTCCAGACGACGTCGGTGAGGTGCCTCGCTTCGGCGGCTGTCAGCCTCAGACGCTCGGCGGTACCCCACGATGACCGGCGCCGCACCAGCCCATTGTCTCTCGCGGCGCCGCCTACGCCATCACTTCGACGCGCGACGCCTCGGGCGTCGCCGTCTCCTCGAGCTGCAGCACCTCGCGCAGGGCGCGGATGCTCACCTCGAGCTGGTCGAGCGTCGGCTCGCGCGTCGTCAGCCGCTGCAGCCAGAGGCCGGGCGCGAGGATCGTCATCACGACCTTGTTCTGATGCTTGCCCGCGAAGCGGATCAGCTCGTACGCGATGCCCGCGATCAGCGGCAGGAACGCGATGCGCGTGACGATCAGCCAGTACCACGCGGGCCGCCCGAAGAACGCGAACACGAAGACGGCGAGCACCATCACCCACAGCAGGAACGCCGTGCCGCACCGCGGGTGGATGAGGGAGTAGCGCTGCACGATCTCCGGCTCCAGCGGCTCACCCGCCTCGTATGCGTTGATCGCCTTGTGCTCGGCGGCGTGGTACTGGAAGACGCGCCGCAGATCCGGCAGCAGCGAGATCAGCGCGAGATACGTGATGAAGATCGCGACGCGGATCAGCCCCTCGACGATCACGAACCAGCCGCCGCTCTTGATCGGCAGCAGCTCGGTCAGCAGGCCCGGCGTCACCTTGAACAGGATGACGGCGAACCCGATCGCGACCGCGAACGCGAAGAAGAGCGCGCCGCGCGACAGCTCCGTCGCCGGCTCTTCCCCTTCCTCCCCCTCCTCCTGCGCCGCGTAGTTCGCGGAGATCGCGAGCGCGCGGAAGCCGATCGCGAGCGACTCGCCGAGCGCCATCACACCGCGGACGACGGGCAGCCGGAAGAAACGGTGCTTGGCCATCTGCGACACCACGGGCCGCGCGACGTGCGCGATCTCGCCGGTCGGGGTGCGGACGGCGACGGCCCAGTTCCCGGGGCCACGCATCATCACGCCCTCGAGGACGGCCTGTCCGCCGATGCTGCTCATGCGCCGCCTAGCGAGTCGAGCCGCGTTTTGCGCGCTCGGCGCGCTCGAGCTTCCGCTGGAAGCGTTCCACCCGGCCGCCGGTATCCATGAGCTTCTGCTTGCCCGTGTAGAACGGGTGGCAGTTCGAGCAGATCTCGACGTGCAGCTCAGGCTTCGTCGACCGCGTCTGGAACGTGTTCCCACAGCTGCAGGTCACGGTCGCGAGGACGTACTCGGGATGGATGTCGGTCTTCATCGCCTAGCCAGGATAGCAGCGGCCTGTTGGGGTGCCACGTTGCCGCCCGAGACGACAGAGACGACCGTTTGCCCCTGCTCGACCGGCACTTTCCCCGAGAGGATCGCCGCCGTCGCCGCGGCCGCGCCGAGCTCGCACGCGAGCTTCGTCCGCGCATAGATCCACCGGAACGCCTCGAAGAGCTCCTCTTCGCTGACGAGCACCGACTCGACGCCGAGCGCGCTGCAGATCTCGAGGCAGTGCACGCCCGCGAACGGCCCGGTCAGTGCGTCCGCTGCCGTCCGCGGCGTCACGGGCACGGGCTTTCCCGCCGCGAGCGCGAGCCGGAGTGCGCACGAGCCCTCCGGCTCGACCGCGATCACGCGCGCAGCCGGGTTCCGCGCCTTCACCGCGACGGCGATGCCGCTGATCAGCCCGCCGCCGCCGGCGCCGGCGAGCACGACGTCCGGGACCGGGCCGTCCTCCAACACCTCCAGCCCGACCGTGCCCTGGCCCGCGATCACGAGCGGGTCGTCGAAGGGGTGCACGAGCGTCCGGCCGCTCTCGGCGAGGACGGCGTTCAGCCGGTCGAACGCGTCGGTCGGGCCCTCGGCCTCGAGGTCGACGGTCGCGCCGTAGCCGCGCATCGCGGCCACCTTCAGCTCGTCCGCGGTCTTCCACGTGACGATCAGCGCGTCGACGCCCTCCTCCCGCGCCGCCCATGCGACCGCCTGCCCCGCGTTGCCGGCGGAGACGGTCGCGACGCCGCGCGCGCGCTCCTCTGCCGTCAACGAAGCGATCTTGTGCAGCGCGCCTCGCACCTTGAACGCGCCCGTCTTCTGGAAGAGCTCCGCCTTGAAGTGGACGTCGAGCGTCGTCGAGTAGAGGAGCGGGGTGCGGTGGACGCGCCCCGCGACCGTCCGCGCGGCGCGCTCGACGTCGTCGACCGTGATCACACGCTCGAGCGTACGCGAGCTGGCCGCAGCCGCACGGTGAAGACCGTCTGCCGTCCCGGCGTGCTGTCGACGCTGACCGTCCCGCCCATCGTCTCGGTGAGCTCCTTGACGATCGCGAGCCCGAGGCCGGTGCCGACAGAACGCTCGCGGCCGTACCGCTCGTGCAGGTAGAACCGCTCGAAGGCATGCGCGCGCTCCTCGTCGCCGAGGCCCGGCCCCGTGTCCTCGACGCGAAGCTCGCCGGGGTGCGCGACAACGCGAACCTCGCCGCCGGCCGGCGTCACGCGCAGCGCGTTCTCGACGAGGTTGGACACGACCTGGAGGACGCGGTCGGCGTCGGCGATCGCCGGCGCGTGCCCGTCGCCGATTGCGGACAGCGTCACACCGAACGCATCCGCCTGCTGCTGATAGCGGCGGACCGCATCGTCCGCGATCTCGGCGAGGTCGACCTCGCTGTTGTGCACGCTGAAGTCGGTTTTGTTCATGCGCGCGAGGTCGAGCAGATCCTTGACGAGGCGCTCGAGCCGCGCGGCCTCGACGACGACCGTCGCCGCGGCTTCGCGCGCGTCGATCGCTCCGTCCTCAACCGCTTCGGCGTAGCCGCGGATCGCCGTCAACGGCGTCTTCAGCTCGTGGCTGACGCTGAGCAGGAACGACTGCTCCGCCTCGCGCGCCCGCGCGAGCTGCACCGCAAGGTCGTTGAAGGCGTGCGCGAGCGTCTCGAGCTCCGTGCCGCCCTCGACCGGGACCGGATCCGGATGCTCGCCGCGCGCGAGCTCGCGGCTCGCAGCCGCGACGCGTCGGACGGGGCGCGCGATGCGCCGCGCGAGGAGATATGCCGCGACGGCGGCGAGGACGCCCCCGACGAGCGCCGCAAGCAGCAACGAGACGACGTACGGCGTCGAGCGATCGGCAGTCACGCTCACCGGCCGGAACAGCACGAACGGCCTGCCGTTGACGAGGCGGGCCGCAAAGAAGCTTCCGTGTGCGGTGCCGTCCACGCTCGAGGTCTTGCGCAGCGTCGCTACAGCCGATACCGGGAGTCCCGCCATCGACAGTTGATAGGTCTCGTCCTGCTTGCGCAGGTACGGGAGCACGTCGGGCAGATGCGTCAACGGCGACAGCTCCTTGCTCTGGGCACCGGCGATCAGGTCAGCCTGGTGCGAGAGATCGCGCAGCGCGCCGCGGTCGACAGCGCGGCGCGTCAGCACGATCCCGACCACGACGGTCAGCGCGACGCAGATCGCGACCGTCAGGGCAATCGCACCGAACAGCCGCGTCCGTAGGCTGTTCATCCCCGCTCGCGGCGCCGGCAAAGCCGGCGCGTCCGCTCTTTGATGAGCTCCGTCGAGCCTACGCTCATGTCGCGATCAGCTTGTAGCCCGCGCCGCGGACGGTGCGGATCGTCTCGGGGTCGCCGAGCTTGCGGCGCAGCTGCGCAACGTGGACGTCGACCGTCCTCGTGCCGCCCGGATACGTCATCCCCCAGACGAGGTCGAGGAGCTTCTCCCGCGACAGGACGATCCCCGGGTGCTCGAGGAAGCACGCGAGCAGGTCGAACTCCTTGCTCGTCAGCTCGATCTGGTCGCCGGCGACGGTCACGTCCATCGAGTCGCGGCGCAGGACGATGTCCTTCGCCGTGAGCACCGCGTCCTCGCTGCGCTGGTCGACGCGGCGGAGGATCGCCTTGATCCGCGCCGCCAGCTCCCGCGGCGAGAACGGCTTGGCGACGTAGTCGTCGGCGCCGAGCTCGAGACCGGCGACACGGTCCGGCTCCTCGTCACGCGCGGTCAGCATGACGATCGGCACCTTCGAGTGCGCGCGCATGCGGCGGCAGACCTCGAAGCCGTCGATCCCGGGCAGGCCGATGTCGAGCACGACGAGGCGAACGGGATGGCGCCGCAGCTCGGCGACCGCTTCCTCGCCCGACCGCAGCCAGACGACGCGCCAGCCGTCCTGTTGTTCGAGGTACGCCTTGACGAGACGACCGATCGCCTCGTCGTCCTCGACGAGCAGCAGGACGCCCCCGGTCGCCGCGGCGCTCACGCCCGTGTTGTACTAGCTGGCGCCTTCGACCTGCACGATTTGCGCCGGCGCGTTCGCCTGGTGGTAGAGGACGACGCGGAGGCGCGGCCGGAGCCGGGCGACGCTCGAGAAGCGGGGCGGGCCCTGGATGCGGGCGGCCGGGTCGACCGGGACGACGACGGTGCGCCCGTCGGCCTCGCGCAGCGAGATCGTCCCGGACGCGATAGAGGTGATGACCCCGCGGTCGATCAGCCAGTCCTGCGGGCCGCTCGGCGACTGCAGGATCACCTCGGCGCGGACGAGCCGGTTGCCGAAGAACTGGTTGACGATCGCCCTCGGCAGCGCGAGCCCGGTCGCCGCGAGCCAGAACGCCGTGTTCAGCACGACGAGCGTGGCGGCGAGGAGCATGAACCTGCGGGATCTCATCCTCATAGTCTTGCCCGGATATCGGTTGCTACGCGTAAGCGGGATGTAAAAACGGACGAACGGTGCCCGGCCCCGGCCGGGCACCGTTACGGAACCGTCACGACTTCGACGCGGGCTCCCGGTCGCCGACGTGGTTGGCGGCCGTCGCCTCGACCTGCGAGAGCGACGACTTGGCGGCGGCGCGGATCCGAAGGACGATGCGGTCGCCGACGACGAGCTTCGAGGCGTCGATCACGCTCGGCACCTTGCCCTGCCAGAGCAGGAAGATCGTCGTGTCACCGGTCGTGAACGTCTGCGTGCGGCTCTGACCGAGCAGGAGCCGGATCGCGCGATGGTTGCCGCCGGTGACCTCGACGGTCACTTTGCCGTCGCCGCCGACGGCGGTCAGCTTGCCGCGGAACAGATAGAGCGGGTTGTCCGGCTTGAAGAGCTGCGTGCCGTGGTCGCCGACGATGCCCGCGGCCGTCTGCTCGATCTCGGCGAGCGAGCTGCCGCGCGACGCGCGAACGTGCACCCACACGTGGTCGCCGGCCGCGATATCCGACGGCTGAACGATCGTCGGGATGCCCTTCGCCCACTTGAGGAACTCGGTGGTGCCGCCGTACGCGAACGTCTGCGTGATCGGTGCGCCGAGCATGGCCCGGAGCGCCGGCTTGTTGCCGCCCTCGACATTGATCGAGACGCCGCCGTTCGACGGGGTCGCCGTTACCGTCCCGAGGAACGAGAAGCGGATCTTCCCTTTGCCGTTGTTCGCAGCCGCCGCACCCGCGGTGCAGAGCGCCGCGAGCGCTGCGATGACGAGGAGCTTGCGGAGCATCGGTGGAACCTCCAGTCGAATGAAAGCCGATGCTCCGAGCATTTCCAGCTGCGGTCACGCGCGCGTACGGCGCGCGTAAATCAGAGGTAAGTCGTCAGACGCTGACGTCGCGTAGCCGCGCGTCCACGAAGCAGTACACCGCATACGCGACGAGCCCGGCGGCGGTGACGCCGAGCAGGACGGAGCCGTACGTCGCGTGCGCGAGCTTCTGCAGAGCGCCGTCGAGGCCGATCGACTGCTTCGGGTCGTACTCGACGGCGGCCTTGATCACGAACCAGCCGATCAGGCCGAAGACGACGAAGCGCGCGCAGTGGCCGACGACCCCGGCGCGCGATCCCCACGTGCTCGGGCCGCGCCACTTGTCCTCGAACTTCCGCGAGATGCCGCGGTAGAGATTCCAGAGCGCGACGCCGATGATCACCACGCCGGCGATGCCCACGAGCCACGTGCCTGCCGGCCACGAGAGGACGACCGCCGTCGTCTTGTGCGCCTTGCCGCTCTGCGACTGACCGCCGCCCGAGCCGAGGAGGATCTTCACCGTCGAGTACGTGAGCCCGGCATAGATCAGCCCGCGGCCGACATAGGCCGCCCGCTTCGCCCATGCCTTCGCTGCACCGTCCTCCCGGCCCGGCTTCTCGGCGATCGCCTGCACGAAGCGCCAGATCGCATACGCGGCGAAGCCGAGCGCGAGCGGGATCAACAGTGCCTTGCCGAGCGTCGTGCCGGCGAGCTGCTGCAGCGCGCCCTGGCGGCTCGTCGCGCTGCCGCCGTCACCGAGCGCGAGCTTCAGCGCGAGGGCGCCGACGATCGCGAACGACACGCCCTTTGCAACGAGACCGGTCCGTGCGAGCACGGCGTACCAGCCGCTGCCCTGCTGCGCTTTCTGTTCCGCCCCTTGAACGAGCGGACGCTCGATCATGCGTGTCGACATCTCCCCGCCTCCTTCGCGCCCGCGTCGGTTGCCGAGAGGTCAACGAAGAAGTGTCCGCAAGAGTTACGTCAGCGTGTACTCGGGCCCGGAGCCGCCCTCGGGCGGCGTCAGCCGTCCGCCCTTCGCGGTGATCGCGCCGCACTGCACGCAGTTCGAGGGCGCGACGTTCACGGTGACGGTGCCGTCGCCGCCCTCGGTGCCGATCTCGTAGACCTGCGCGGGGCAGAGGTTGACCCACATCTGCGCAACCTCCTTCGGGACGCGCCGCTCGATGCGGATGTGGTTGGGCTGGTCGTCGCGCGTCTTGTTCCCGGACGCGAAGACGGACGAGAGCTTGTCGAACGTGAGCTTCCCATCCGGCGTCGGATAGCTCGCGGCGCGGCCGCTGTTGAGGAGCGGCTGCTCGGCGTCGGGCTCGGCGCGCATCTTGCCGAGATCGAGCTTCCCCTTCGACACCGTCATCGCGCTCGCGAGCGCACCGCCGACGAAGAAGCCGCGGCCGAAGACCTGGCGCATGTCGCGGACCTCGTACAGATCGTCGTTGATGAAGCTCGCGCGGACTGCGTCGTCGTACGACTGCAGTGCCGTCGAGGGAGTCGATCCACGCCGCAGCGCAGCGAACGCCGACTCGGCGGCGAGCCGTCCCGACTCGATCGCGTAGTGCACGCCCTTCAGCCGCGGGATGTTGACCATGCCGACGCCGTCGCCGCAGAGCAGCAGCCCTGGTGCGTGCAACCGTGCGGGCAGCGAGTACCAGCCGCCGCTCGGGATCGTCTTCGCGCCCCAGCCGATGCGCTCGCCGCCGCGCAGCAGCTTCGCGATCTTCGGATGCGTCTTCAGCTCCTGCAGGACGTCGTGCGCCGAGAGCTCGACGTCGCGGTAGTCGAGCCCGACCACCATCCCGATCGTCAGCATGTCGTCGCCCATCGGGTAGATGAACGAGCCGCCGAACTCGCGGTAGCGCGCGCGGGTGCGCAGCGGCCAGCCCATGGTGTGGATGACGCCGCGCGGCGCACGCGGGACCTTCCAGATCTCCTTGACGCCGAGCTCCCAGACCTGCGGCTCCTCGGCGCGCAGGCCGAATGCCTCGAGCGCGACGCCGGTCAGGTGCCCCTGCGTGCCCTCGGCGAGCACCGTCACCTTGGCGACGAGGTCGGAGCCGGGCTCGGCGTTCGCCATCGGCTCGCCCTCGCGGTTCAGCCCCTTGTCGCCGGTGCGGATCCCGACGACGCGGCCGTGCGACACGAGCAGCTTCTGCGCCGACGTCTCCGGCAGGAGCATCGCGCCGCGCTCTTCCGCCTGCTCCGCGAGGAAGCGGCCGAGCTGCGAGAGGGAGAAGATCCAGTTGCCGTGGTTGCGCATCGTCGGCGGCGGCGGGATGCGCAGCGCGTTGCGCCGCGTCAGGACGTACACCGACTCGTCATGGACCGGGCCGTACGACGGCATGTCCTCGAGCCGGAAGCCGAGCCGGCGCAGCGCGCGCGGGTTGACGACCGCGCCCGACAGGAGGTGCGAGCCGGGCTGCTTCCCTTTCTCGACGATCGCGACCGGCACCTCGCCGAGCCGCTCCGCGACGGCGGGATGCTCCTCGAGGAGCTGGCCGAGCCGGATCGCGCACGCGAGGCCGGCCGGGCCTGCGCCGACGATGAGGACGCCGACCTCGATCCGCTCGTCGGCCGGATCGGTCGGCTCCGCCACGAAGTCCCGCGGCTTGAACGGCGGCGGATAGTCGCTCGCGCGGACGCTCACTACGTTCCCTTGCGGTTCTTGATCAGCTCGGTCAGCTTCGGGACGATCTCGTGCACGTCGCCGACGACGCCGAGGTCGCTGAACTCGAAGATCGGCGCGTTTGCGTCCTTGTTGATCGCGACGATCACGTTCGAGCTCTGCATGCCGACCTTGTGCTGGATCGCACCCGAGATGCCGAGTGCCACGTAGAGCTTCGGCGAGACGACCTTGCCCGTCTGTCCGATCTGCGCGGAGTACGGGTACCAGCCGGCATCGACGACCGCGCGGGTCGCGCCGACCGCGCCGCCGAGAGCGCGCGCGAGCTCCTCGGCAAGCGAGAAGTTCTCGGGCGCGCCGAGCCCGCGGCCGCCGGCCACGACGATGTCGGCGTCCTCGATCGACGGGCCGGTCGACTCCTCGAGCTCCTGCCCGACGACCTTCGCCAGCGCCGAATGGGACTCCAGCTCGACCGGGACATCGACGACCTCGGGCTCGCCGCCGGACGTCGCCGCAGCGTCGAACGAGCCGGCGCGGAAGAGCGCGATGCGCGGTGTCGACTTCCAGCCGACGTCGACGTACACCGAGTCCTGCAGTGCGGGACGCTTGCCGGTGAAGTCGGAGGTGATGTCGACGAGGTCCCAGTTGAGGCCGGCGTCGAGCCGTGCCGCGAGCCCGGCCGCGACGTCGGCGGCGAGGACCGAGTTCGCGATCAGCAGGGTGTCGTAGCCGTGCTCCTCGATCACCCTCGCGAGCACGTCGACGCGCGGCTGCGGCAGCGGCGGCTCGAGCGCGTCGTCGTCAGCGACGAACACCTTCGTCGCGCCGAACTTGCCCGCCTCCGACGCGAGCGCCTTCACCCCGCCGCCGACGAGCACCGCAGCGACGTCGCCGTCGCCGAGGCTCGCCGCCTTCGTGAGGACGCCGAGCGAGCCCTTCTGCAGCTCGCTCCCGTGGTGCTCGAGAAAGACGAGAACGCTCATGCTTCCCGCTCCGTTCGCCGGCAAAGCCGGCGACTCCGCTCCTTGATGAGCTCCGTCGAGCCTACGCTCATACGAGCCGCTTCTCCGCGAGAAAATCGAGGATCGCCTGCGCGGCGTCACCGTCGCCCTCGATCTTGCGTGCGTCGCCGCGCGCCGGCGGCTCGGCGAGCGCGAGCACCTCGGTCTTCGAACCGGCTTCGCCGGCATCGCCCGCGTCGACGCCGACGTCGCCGAGCGCGAGCGTGTCGAACGGCTTCTTCTTCGCGCCCATGATCCCCTTGAGCGACGGATAGCGCGGCTCGTTGATCGCGTCGCTGACCGCGACGACGGCCGGGAGCGGCGCTTCGATCACGTCGTAGCCGAACTCGGTCTGCCGCTTCACGCGCAGCGTGCCGTCGGTCAGCGAGAGCTCGGCCGCCTGGCTGATCACGGGGCGCTTCAATCGCTCGGCCACCGCGGCCCAGAGCACGGCGCCGTCGGCATCGCTCGCCTGCTGCCCGAAGAGCACGAGGTCGGAGCCCTCCTTCTCGAGCGCGGCGGCGAGGATCTTCGACGTCGCGACGAGATCGGAGCCGGCCGCGGCGTCGTCGCTGACGAGCAGCGCGCGGTCCGCGCCCATCGCGAGCGCCTTGCGGAGCGAGTCCGCGGCCCTCGCCGGGCCGAGCGAGACGACGACGACCTCGGTGTCGGAGTCGCCCTTGAGGCGCAGCGCCTCCTCGACCGCGTTCGCGTCGAAATGGTTGAGCGCGCCCTCGCCCGAGCGGTCGAGCCGCTTCGACGACGGATCGATCCGCGAGGTGCCCTCCGGAACATGCTTGACGCAGACCGCGATTTTCACCGCGGCGATCCTACCGGCACTACATGCGCTGCTTCAGCGCAAGCACGTTCGCGGAGAACGTCTTGCTCACGTCCAGCGGGCCGTTCGCCTTCACCGACCGCTCGCCCTGGTACCACCCGGCGAGCGCGAGCCGCTCGTCGCCGTTGAACACCTGCAGCAGGTGATGGATGTACGCCATGCCGACGTGGATGTTCCCGTCGGGGCCGTGATCCGAGACCTTGTGGCCGATCAGCACGTCCTCGACGTACGTCCACGTCGTCGGCAGCAGCTGCATCACGCCCTGCGCGCCGACCGACGAGACCATCGCGTTGTTGTAGCCCGACTCCATCCACGCGAGCGCGTGCGCGAGGTGCGGGTCGACGCCGTAGTACGCGGCCCACCGGTCGAGCGACTCGCGGACGGTGCCCGCATTCGTCGCGGCGTTCGCCGTCGGGATGACCCGCACCGCGGCGGGGAGCCGCAGCTTCGTCCCGATCTGCAAGGGCCTTGCGGGGTTGATCCGGTTCAGATGCGCGAGCCGCTGCAACGTCGTGCCGTGCCGCTGCGCGATCGCGGTCAGCGAGTCGCCGGGCCTCACGACGTAGCGCCCGAGCTTCAGCACGTGGACCGCGCGCACGGGAACGCGCGACTGCAGGCCGAGCGCGGCGAACGTGCGCGGGCCGGCGACGCCGTCGGCCGCGAGATGCAGCTGCCGCTGGTAGCGGCGCAGGCCGGCGATCGTCGGTCTGTCCATGTACGCATTGACCGGAACGCGATAGCCGTGCTTGTTCAGCAGGAACTGCAGGACTGCGACATCCCAGCCGAAGCTGCCGCGCGACAGCGCACGCGAGCCGAAGAGCGGTGTGCCGAGCGGGCCGAGCTCGCGACGCGTCGCGAGGTCGGCGATGCCCGTGACGCGGAGGCCGTGGGCGCGCTGGAACCTGCGCACCGCGGCCACCGTTTTCGGGCCGACGATGCTGTCGATCGGGCCGAGATACAGGCCCTGCGCACGCAGTGCGACCTGCAGGCCGGCGTGCTGTGGATTGAGGGCAGCGCCCGCAGTTGCAGCTGCCGCCGAAGCTGCTGCGAGCGCCCCCGCGAGTGCGAGACGGAAGCGCATGCCCAAGGGAATACGATTTCCGGGCTAGAATCCCTTCCCGAGCATGGGTCGCCGGGTTGCTCTCCTCATCTTTCTCGCCTTCGTCCTCGCCGCCCCGACCGCGGCGGCGCCGCCGAAGCAGAGCGGCGCCGTGCCGACGCTCCTCTTTCCAGTCGCGGGCGCGACGACGTACCAGGACGACTTCGGCCAGCCGCGCGCGGGCGGCACGCATCAGGGCAACGACCTGATGGCCGCGAAGAAAACGCCGGTGATCGCCGTCGAGGGCGGCAAGGTCGAGTTCTGGACGACGTCCGCGAGCGCCGGCTGCATGCTGTACCTCAACGGCGACAGCGGGACGATGTACGAGTACATCCACCTGAACAACGACGTGACGATGAAGAACGACAACCGCGGCAAGTGCGTCGCGGGCACGTCGTACGCGAAGGGACTGAAGGACGGGCAGAAGGTCACGGCCGGCCAGCAGATCGGGTACGTCGGCGACTCGGGTGACGCGAACGGCATCGCGTCGCACCTCCACTTCGAAGTGCACCCGAAGGGCGGCGCGGCGGTCGACCCGTACCCGTACCTGCAGAGTGCCCAGCATCTCCTCTTCTTCGCGAAGCTCGGCACGCCGTTCACGCTCGCGCTTACGGGCACTGTCGTCACCGCGACCGATACGACGCTGACCCTGCAGCTCTCGACACTGCAGGCGTTCCCGATGCGGTTGACGCTGAAGAAGCTGACGCAGACGCTGACGCTGAACGTGCCGGCGACCGCGATCGTGCAGCCGCAGTCGCGGCTACTCGCCGCCTACGACGGCGAAGCCGTGACGATCTGGACGCAGCCCGCGCTGACGTCGCTGAAGGCGATGCTCGGGGCGGACGGCGCGCTGAGCGCCGCGCTCGTCCAGCTCGGTCCCTAGAGATCGAACCAGAATGAGCGACTGTGTCGCGCGGCCGCGCTACGCGGCGCATCGCCGCGTCCTCGGTCGCGCCGATAGTTGAACTATCGGCGCTCCCTGCGTCCTTGCGCTGCACTCGCCTATCGCAACCGCTCGACGAGCGTCATTCTGGTTCGATCTCTTAGAGACCGGTAAAGCTCGGCGCGCGCTTCTCGACGAACGCGGTCAGGCCTTCTTTCGCGTCCGCCGACGCGAAGAGCTCGCCGAACTCGTTCGCCTCCGTCTCGAGCCCGCCGGCATGGTCGACGCCGAGCGTCAGGTTGCAGAGCCGCTTCGCGAGCGAGAGCGCGACCGGCGACTTCGCCGCCAGCTCCCGTGCCGTCTGGAGCGCACGCTCGAGCACCGGATCGGCGAGCGCGTTGACCAGCCCGATCCGCAGCGCCTCCTCCGCGTCGACCGTCCGGCCGCTGAACACGAGCTCCTTCGCGACGCCGAGGCCGCAGATCCGCGCGAGCCGCTGCGTGCCGCCCCAGCCCGGGACGATGCCGAGGTTGATCTCCGGCTGGCCGAGCTTCGCGCGCGTCGACGCGTAGCGGATGTCGCACGCGAGCGCCAGCTCGCACCCGCCGCCGAGCGCGAAGCCGTTGACCGCCGCGATCGTCGGCTTCGGCATCGTCTCGAGCAGCCGGCCGGCCTCGTGGCCGAGCGCGCCCCACCCCTTCGCCTGCTCCGGGTCGAGGCCGCTCATGTACTTGATGTCGGCGCCGGCGACGAACGCCTTCTCGCCGGCCCCGGTCAGCACGACGGCGCGAACCTCGCGGTCGTCGGCGACCTCGCGCAGCCGGTCGCGAAGCTCGGTCAGCGTCGCGACGTCGAGCGCGTTGAGCGCGTCCTGACGATCGATCGTGACGGTCGCAACGGCGTCCTGCCGCTCGACCTGAATCATGCAGCGACTGCTCCGCGGAGGAAGTCGACGATCTCGCCGGTCGCGGCACCGGGGCCGAACACCGCGGCGACGCCGTGCTTCGACTTCAGCTCCTCCGCGTCGTCCGCCGGGACGGTGCCGCCGACGACGACGAGCACGTCCTCGGCCTCGTTCTCGCGCAGCAGCTCGACGATGCGCGGCACGAGGGTCATGTGCGCACCCGAGAGGATCGAGATGCCGACGGCGTCGGCGTCCTCCTGGATCGCCGTCTCGACGATCTGCTCCGGCGTCTGGTGCAAGCCGGTGTAGATGACCTCCATGCCGGCGTCGCGCAGCGCCCGCGCGATGATCTTCGCGCCGCGGTCGTGCCCGTCGAGGCCCGGCTTCGCGACGACGACCCTGATCGTGCCGCCCGCCATCAGAAGACCGGCGTCTCCCGCCACACGCCCCAGACCTCGCGCAGCGTGTCGCACATCTCGCCCATCGTCACGTTCGCCCGCGAGGCGTCCATGATCGGCTCCATCAGGTTCCGGTCCTCACGCGCCGCATCTTCGCGCAAGCGCGCAAGCGCCTGCTCGACCGCCGCCGAGTCGCGCCGTGCACGCAGCGCCTGCACCCGGTCGATCTGCTTCTGCTCGAGCGCGGGATCGATCCTGAGGATGTCGAGCTGCTGCTCCTCGTCGAGCTCGTAGCGGTTGACGCCGACGACGATGCGCTGGTTCTGCTCGACCTCCGACTGGTAGCGGAACGACGCCTCCGCGATCTCACGCTGGAAGAAGTTGTCCTTGATCGCGGGGATGACGCCGCCGAGCTTCTCGATCCGCTCGAAGTACTCGTACGCCTGCCGCTCCAGCTCGTTCGTCAGGTGCTCGACGTAGAAGGAGCCGCCGAGCGGGTCGATCGTGTTGACGACGCCCGTCTCGTGCGCGATCACCTGCTGCGTGCGCAGCGCCAGCCGCACCGCGTGCTCGGTCGGCAGCGCCAGCGCCTCGTCGAACGAGTTCGTGTGCAGCGACTGCGTCCCACCGAGCACCGCCGCCAGCGCCTCGATCGCCGTCCGGATCAGATTCACCTCCGGCTGCTGCGCGGTCAGCGACACCCCGGCCGTCTGGGTGTGGAAGCGCATCAGCCATGACCGCGGGCTCTTTGCCCCATACTTCTCGCGCAGCTGCGTCGCCCAGATGCGCCGCGCCGCCCGGTACTTCGCGATCTCCTCGAAGAAGTCGAGATGTGCGTTGAAGAAGAAGGAGAGCCGCGGCGCGAAGTCGTCGACGTCGAGCCCGCGCTCGATGCACGCGTCGACATACGCGAAGCCGTCGGCGAGCGTGAACGCGAGCTCCTGCGCGGCCGTCGAGCCGGCTTCTCGGATGTGGTAGCCGCTGATCGAGACCGGATGCATCAGCGGCATCTCGCGCGCGCACCACTCGATCATGTCGACGACCAGCCGCATCGACGGCTCGGGCGGGAAGATCCACTCCTTCTGCGCGATGTACTCCTTGAGGATGTCCGTCTGCACCGTCCCGCGCAGCGCAGCCAGCGGCACACCCTGCCGCTCGCCGACGCACGCATAGAACGCGAGCAGCATCGCCGCCGGCGAGTTGATCGTCATCGACGTCGACACCGAGTCGAGCGGGATCCCCTCGAACAGCGTCAGCATGTCGTCGAGCGAGTCGATCGCCACACCCTCGCGCCCGACCTCCCCCAGCGACCGCGCGTGGTCGCTGTCGTAGCCCATCAGCGTCGGCATGTCGAACGCCGTCGACAAACCCGTCTGCCCGTGCTCGAGCAGATAGCGGAACCGCGCATTCGTCTCCTCGGCCGTGCCGAACCCCGCGAACTGCCGCATCGTCCACAACCGGCCGCGATACATCGACGGATAGACACCGCGCGTGAACGGATAGACCCCCGGGAAGCCGAGCTCCCCGACCTCGACGTTGTCCTCCGTATAGAGCGGCTCGTTCTCGACCCCCGAGATCGTCGAGAACAGCTCGCCCTCACGCTCCGGCTTCGCGTCGTACAGCTCGACGCGCCAGCGGTCGGTTCCCGTCCCCTCGGTCGTCGCCACGGGGTGATTGTTGCTTACGGAGGGTTGGAGCCGCCTGTCGAGAGGAAGCTGATGCAGTCGCCCTGGTTGCGGAACAGCCCCCAGCCGCGCCAGGCGCCGACGCTGCAGTCGCTCGGCTTGGTCGGCACCGACCACTTCGCGCCGGCGATCGACGCGTCGGCGCAGACCGTCGACGCGCTGATCGTGGTGCTGTACAGCAGCGCTCCCTGCGCACCCGTGCCGGCGTCGAACGAGTAGACCGCGAGCGCCGCCGGCAGCTGCTGTCCGGACCCGGTCGCGAACTGGAACGAGAACGAGCCGTCCGCCGCAAGCGGCGCGGCGGCGCCGAAGCCGATGTTCGGAGCGCCGAGCGGCAGGACGTAGTTCGGGTTCGGGATCGCACCCGCCTCGGACGTCGTGATCTCGACGTCGAGACCGGGATAGCCGCTGAAGCCCGAGCCGTTGACCGTCACCTGGAAGAGCCCGTTCGCGCTGCCGCAGCCCGTGAACGTGAGCGCCGGCGCCGTTGCCGCCTGCGCGCTCCCGGCGACCGCCGCCGCGACGGCGAGTGCGCAGGCGCAGAGCGCCGCCCGCACGCGCATGTGAGACGTGAACACCACCACCGCAGACCTCCCGCAGACTTGGACCCGGCCCGCCCCCGGGCCTGCGTGGACGGTAGGCGCGTCTGCCCCTTCTGGGTAGCGCTGGTTCGAGTGATTCACCCTCAGCCCGAGGTCGAGTGTTTCCGAGGTGCCCGCTCCGCCGCGTCGAACGCCGGGTGAGAAGGGCTCCCCAGAACGGGGGATCTTTTCGCATTCCTACCGATTTCCTACGGGATTTCGCTCAACCGGAACGACTGTTTCGGCCGACACACCACTCGGAGACGCGCGCCGACGGGCGTGCGGTGGTTCGGAAGGAACGACATGGCGAGCTCGATCGATCTGCGGCAGCTGGACCCTTGCTCGGCCTCGGCCGTGCGCAGCTGCCTGTTTGCGATCGAGCGCCTCGCCAGCACCTGTGCGGCGGTCTCCAACGCCGCCCGCCGTCCTCGCGTTGGGGCATCTGAGCTCGCCACTCGCCGCAGCTTCGAGGTCACGGCACCGCTGCCCTGGTCCGGGATGGAAGCCGCCTGATGGCAAGCATCCCGGACCTGCGGCAGCCGCTCGACGCGCCCCGGCGGCTGCGCATGCTCGTCGCCTGCATCGCGGCGGTCACTGCGTGCGCCGGCATGATCGCGGGCGCCGACCGCCTGCACGGACACTCGACGGCGTCGCCGTTCGTCACGCACGCGCTCGGCAAGGTCGAGCCGTCGGCGCCGCTCCAGCGGCCGATGGCCGCGCAGGCACTGCAGCACGTGACGCCGCGCGGGATCCGCATGTCGACGCACGGACAGGTCGCCGGCCTCGCGCTCGACGGCGCGCACGGCGCGTGGACGCCGCACGCGAACGGCGCGGAGCGCACGCTGCCGTACGGCCGCGAGTCGGTCGTCCTCGATCCGCTCTACACGGAGGAGCTCGTCACCGTCGCCCGGCACCTCGGCACCCGCACCTGGCGGTGGCGGCTCGAGTCGACGCGCGCACCGCACGTCCAGCACGACGGCTCGGTCACGCTCACGTCGCGGCTGACGATCCTGCCGGTGAAGATCTTCGACGCCCGCGGCCGCGAGATCACGCCGCCCGGCCTGCGCTGGTCGGTCGCCGAGCGGCACGGCGCCACCTGGCTGCAGCTGCGCCTGGCCGACGCGAAGCTCCCGGTGCCGTACGTGATCGACCCGAGCATCGGCCTGACCGGCACCTGCCCGAACTCCGTCGGCCAGACGGACGTCAGCGGCTCGAACTCGGCGACGGCGATCGCGAACGGCTGCTCGGCCAGTATCCAGTCCGGGACGAACGGCTCGACGGCCCTCGTCATGACCGCCCCGCAGACACTCTCTGCCGGCGACGTGATGATCGCGGTCGTCAACGTCCGCACGAACGGCGCGATCACGGCGCCGACCGCTCCGACGGCGTGGACGCAGATCGGCACGACGCAGACGAACGGCACCGGCCTCGCGCAGTACCTCTACTACCGCGTCGCGGTTGCGGGCACGGACACGGGCGGCACGACGACCTATCAGTGGTCGGTCGCCTCCAAGGCCGACATGAGCGGCGGCATCCTCGCCTACTCGGGCGTCTCGACTGCGTCGCCGATCGATGCGGTCTCGACGACGGGCACGACCGGAACCGGCACGACGGCGACGGCGCCCGCCGTGACGACGACCGTCGCCAACGACCAGGTGCTCGCCTTCTACTCGAGCGAGGCGGGCGTCTCGATGGCCGGCGCGACCTTCGGCGGCACGGCGACGACGAAGCTCTTCACCACCGCCTCGAAGGCGAACCCTGTCTCGAACGAGTCGGACACTGCCGCGGTCGCCGCACCGTCCCTGCAGGCGAGCGTCGGCACGACGGGCACGTCGACGGCGGCGCTCGGGGCCTCCCAGCCCTGGATCGCGCAGACCGTCGCCCTGAAGACGACCGGCCCGACTTCGGTGACGTTCGCCGGCTCGCGGACGAAGGCGAACGCCCGCTCGACGTGGACGGTCGGCTTCACCGCGACGTCCACGGGCGCGCTCGCCGCCGGCGACACGGTGACGGCCACCTTCCCCGCGACCTGGACGGGCATTCCCGCGTCGCCCGCCGTCACCTTCGGCGGCAGCTTCGCCGGCTGCGCCGCGGGCGCGACCGGTTCGACGGCGGGCTCGGTCGTCACGGTGACGCTCCCGGCGGGGTGCACGCTCGCGAACAGCGCGGCCGCGACGATCGCGATTGCCGGGATCACGAACCCGCCGGCGGCGACCTACACCGCGTCGACGTTCCTCCTCCATACGAGCACGGACGTCGCCGACTCGAGCCCGGCCGCGAACGTCGTCATCTCGGCGCCGACCACGCTGACCGCCGTCTCCTTCGCGGGCACGCGGACGAAGGCCGGCGCCGTCTCGAAGTGGACGGCCGGCTTCACCGCGACGGCGACGGGCTCGCTCGCCGCCGGCGACCAGGTCGTCGTCACGTTCCCGGCCGCGTGGACGGGCATCCCCACGTCGCCCGCCGTCACCTTCGGCGGCGCGTTCGCCGGCTGCGCCGCCGGCGCGACCGGCTCGACGGCCGGCACGGCCGTGACGGTGACGCTCCCCGCGGGCTGCACGCTCGCCAACAGCGCCGCCGGCACGATCGCGATCGCGGGCATCACGAACCCCGCCGCCGCGACGTACACGAACACGGGCTTCAACGTTCACTCGACGAGCGACACGACCGACGCGAGCCCCGCCGGCGGCGTCGTGATCAGCGCTGCGACGGCTGTCTCGGCGGTGTCCTTCGCCGGAGCCTCGACGACCTACGCCGCCTCGACGACGTGGACGGTCGGGCTGACGGCGAACGCGACGGGGTCACTGGGGGCCGGCGACACGATCACGGTCACGTTCGACAACGCGTTCTCGTCCGGCCTGCCGGCGTCGCCGGCGGTCACCTTCGGCGGCTCCTTCGCCGGCTGCGCCGCGGGCGCAACCGGCTCGACCGCGAGCAACGTCGTCACCGTCACGCTGCCGGCCGGCTGCACGCTCGCCAACAGCGCCGCCGGAACCGTCGCGATCGCCGGCGTCACCAACCCCGCGCCGGCGACGTACACGAACACGAACTTCAAGGTGCACACGGCGAGCGACGCGACCGACGCGAGCCCGGCCGCAGGTGTCGTCATCGCGAAGAAGAACCTGACGATCAGCGGCGCGACCGCGACCGACAAGACGTACGACGCCGGCACGACGGCGACCGTCAACTTCGGCAGCGCAACGCTGTCGGGGATCGTCGGCACCGACGTCGTGTCGATCGACAGCTCGGTCTACTCGGCGTCCTTCGCGACGAAGGCGATCGGCGCCGCCAAGGCGGTCACGGTCGTCGGCGTCACGCTCACGGGCGCGAACGCGGGCTACTACACCGTCTCCCAGCCGACCGGGCTGACCGCGAACATCACGGCGGCGGCGCTGAGCGTCACCGGCGTCTCGGCGCAGAACAAGGTCTACGACCGGACGACGGCCGCGACGCTCACCGGCACCGCCTCGCTCTCCGGCGTCCTCGGCGGCGACGCGGTCACGCTCGGCGGCGCGCCGTCCGCGACCTTCGCCGACAAGAACATCGGGACGGGCAAGGCGGTGACGGTCTCCGGCTACACGATCAGCGGCGCCGACGCCGGCAACTACACGCTCAACCAGCCGAGCGGGCTGACCGCCAACATCACCGCGAAGGCGCTGACCGTTACCGGGATCTCGGCACAGAACAAGGTCTACGACCGGACGACCGCGGCGACGCTCACCGGCACCGCCTCGCTCTCCGGCGTCGTCGCGGGCGACACGGTCACGCTCGGCGGCACGGGCAGCGGCACCTTTGCCGACAAGAACGTCGGCACCGGCAAGACGGTGACCGTCACCGGCTACACGATCAGCGGCGCGGACTCGGGCAACTACAGCCTGACGCAGCCGAGCCCGACGGCGAACATCACCGCGGCCGCGCTCTCGATCACCGGCGTCAGCGCGCAGAACAAGGTCTACGACCGCACGACGGCCGCGACGCTCACCGGCACCGCCTCCCTCTCCGGCGTGATCGCCGGCGACACCGTCACGCTCGGCGGCAGCCCGACCGCAAGCTTCGCCGACAAGACGGTCGCGACCGGCAAGGCGGTGACGGTCGTCGGCTACACGATCAGCGGCGCCGACTCCGCCAACTACAGCCTCAGCCAGCCGAGCGGCCTGACCGCCAACATCACCGCCGCCGCGCTGACGATCACGGGCGTCTCGGCGCAGAACAAGGTCTACGACCGGACGACCGCGGCGACACTGACCGGGACGGCCTCCCTCTCGGGCGTCGTCGCCGGCGACACCGTCACGCTCGGCGGCAGCCCGACCGCCACGTTCGCCGACAAGAACGTCGCGACCGGCAAGGCGGTCACCGTCGCCGGCTACACGATCAGCGGCGCCGACGCCGCCAACTACACCCTCGCCCAGCCGGCGGGGCTGACCGCCAACATCACCGCCGCCGCGCTGACGATCACCGGCCTCAGCGCGCAGAACAAGGTCTACGACCGGACGACCGCGGCGACGCTCACCGGGACCGCGAGCCTCTCCGGTGTGATCGGCGCCGACGTCGTCAGCCTCGGCGGCAGCCCGACCGCAAGCTTCGCCGACAAGACCGTCGCCGCCGGCAAGGCGGTGACCGTCGCCGGCTACACGATCAGCGGCGCCGACTCCGGCAACTACACCCTCAGCCAGCCGAGCGGGCTCACCGCGAACATCACGGCGGCGGCACTGACGATCACCGGCGTCAGCGCGCAGAACAAGGTCTACGACCGGACGACCGCGGCGACGCTCACCGGGACCGCGGCGCTCTCCGGCGTGATCGGCGCCGACGTTGTCAGCCTCGGCGGCAGCCCGAGCGCCACGTTCGCCGACAAGACCGTCGCCACGGGCAAAGCGGTGACCGTCGCCGGCTACACGATCAGCGGCGCCGACTCCGGCAACTACACCCTCAGCCAGCCGAGCGGGCTCACCGCGAACATCACCGCGAAGGGGCTGACCGTCACCGGCGCCGGCGCGTCGAACAAGGTCTACGACGGCAGCACGGCCGCGACGATCAACGTCGGCTCCGCGACGCTCAGCGGGGTCGTCAACCTCGACGTCGTCAACCTGAACGTCGGCAGCGCGTCCGCGACCTTCGCCGACAAGACGGCCGGCACCGGCAAGACCGTCACCTTCGCGGGCTTCACGATCAGCGGCGCCGACGCCGGGAACTACACCCTGGCGCAGCCGACGACGACGGCGAACATCACGGCGAAGGCGCTCACGGTCACCGGCGTCACCGCGTCGAACAAGCAGTACGACGCGACGACGAGCGCGACGCTCAACACGGGCGGGGCGGCGCTCGGCGCCGGCGTCGTCGGCGGCGACACCGTCTCGCTCGTCACCGCGGGTGCGAGCGGCTCGTTCGCGGACAAGACCGTCGCCACCGGCAAGACGGTGACCGTCGCCGGCCTCTCGCTCGGCGGCGCCGACGCCGGCAACTACACGCTCACGCAGCCGGCAACGACGGCGAACATCACCGCGAAGGCGCTGACCGTCAACAACGTCACGGCGGGCGACAAGCAGTACGACGGCACGACGACGGCGACGCTCGTCACCGGCACCGCGAGCTTCGGCGGCGTGCTCGGCGGCGACGCCGTCAGCATCGACACCTCGGCCGCCGCCGGCACGTTCGCGTCGAAGGACATCGGCGCGGGGATCGCCGTCACCGTGACGGGGATCACCGCCGCCGGCGCCGACGCGGGCAACTACACGGTGACCCAGCCCTCCACGAGCGCGAACATCACCGCGAAGAACCTGACGATCAGCGGCGCCGCGGGCAACAACAAGACGTACGACGGCACGACGGCCGCGACCGTCAACTTCACGAGCGCGACCCTCACCGGCATCGTCGGCGCAGACTCCGTCTCGATCGACGCGAGCTCCGCCACCTTCACGTTCGCGAGCAAGAACGTCGGGACCGGCGTCGCGATTACCGCGAGCGGCGTCGCGCTGACGGGCACGAACGCCGGCGACTACACCGTCTCGCAGCCGGCAGGACTGACCGCCAACATCACCGCCGCCGCGCTGACGATCACCGGCGTCTCGGCGCAGAACAAGGTCTACGACCGGACGACCACGGCGACGCTCACGGGGACCGCCTCGCTCTCCGGCAAGGCCGCCGGCGACACCGTCACCCTCGGCGGCAGCCCGACCGCCGGCTTCGCCGACAAGACCGTCGCCACCGGCAAGGCCGTCACCGTCGCCGGCTACACGATCAGCGGCGCCGACGCCGCCAACTACACCCTCAGCCAGCCGAGCGGCCTGACCGCGAACATCACCGCGAAGGCGCTGACGATCGCCGGCGTCTCGGCGCAGAACAAGGTCTACGACCGCACGACCACGGCGACGCTCACCGGCAGCGCGACCCTGTCCGGCGTGATCGGCGCCGACACCGTCACGCTCGGCGGCAGCCCGACCGCCACCTTCGCCGACAAGACCGTCGCCACCGGCAAGACGGTCACCGTCGCCGGGTACACGATCAGCGGCGCCGACGCCGCCAACTACACCCTCGCCCAGCCGACGGGGCTGACCGCCAACATCACCGCCGCCGCATTGACGATCACCGGCCTCAGCGCTCAGAACAAGGTCTACGACCGCACGACGTCGGCGACGCTGAGCGGCGCGCCGCTGCCGTCGGGCGTCGTCGGCGGCGACACCGTCACGATCGGCGGCGCACCGAGCGCGTCCTTCGCCGACAAGACCGTCGGCACCGGCAAGACGGTCACCGTCAGCGGGTACACGATCGCCGGCGCCGACGCCGGCAACTACACGCTCACCCAGCCGACCCTCGCCGCCGACATCACCGCCGCACCGCTGACGATCACCGGCCTCTCGGCACAGAACAAGGTCTACGACCGCACCACCGCGGCGACGCTCACCGGCACCGCGAGCCTCTCGGGCGTGATCGGCGCCGACGTCGTCACGCTCGGCGGCGCCGCGACCGCGGCCTTCGCCGACAAGACCGTCGCCACCGGCAAGGCCGTCACCGTCGCCGGCTACACGATCAGCGGCGCCGACTCCGGCAACTACACGCTCGGCCAGCCGACCGGCCTGACGGCCAACATCACCGCAAAGACCCTCACGGTCGGCGGGCTGACCGCCTCGAACAAGACATACGACGGGACGACGGCGGCGACCCTCGGCGGCACCGCCTCGCTGAACGGGGTCGTCGCCGGCGACACGGTCACGCTCACGGGCACCGCCGCCGGCTCCTTCGCGACGAAGGTCGTCGGCACGGGCAAGGCGGTCTCGATCGCGGGGCTCTCGCTCGGCGGCGCCGACGCCGGCAACTACTCGCTGACGGCGCCGACGGCGACCGCGGACATCACGGCCAAGAGCCTCACCGTCGCGAACGTCACCGCCGCCGACAAGACCTATGACGCGACCACCGCTGCGACGCTGAACACGACGAGCGCGGCGCTCGTCGGCGTGGCCGCCGGCGACACCGTCACCCTCGGCGGCTCGCCGTCGGGCAGCTTCGCCGACAAGAACGTCGGCGCGAGCAAGGCGGTCACCGTCGCCGGCTTCACGCTCGGCGGCGGCGACGCTTCGAACTACACGCTGACGCAGCCGGGCGCGTTCGCCTCGATCACGCTGAAGAACCTGACGATCGCCGGCGCGACCGCGGCCGACAAGTCCTACGACGGCTCGACGACGGCGACGGTCGACTTCTCCGGCGCGACGCTCAACGGGGTCCTCGGCGGCGACACGGTCACCCTCGACAGCTCGCTCTACTCGGCGTCCTTCGCGACCGCCTCCGCCGGCACGGGGATCGCGGTGACGGTCAGCGGCGTCGCCCTCGGCGGCAGCGGCGCCGGCAACTACACGGTCAGCCAGCCGTCCGGCCTCACCGCCGACATCACCGGTGCCCCGCTCTCGATCACCGGCGTGGTCGCGACCGACAAGGTCTACAACGCCAGCACGACGGCGGCACTCGACGTGACGAGCGCGACGCTCTCCGGCGTGGTCGGCACCGACGACGTGCACCTCGTCACGGCCGGCGCGACCGCGACGTTCGCGACGAAGACGGTCGGGACGAACAAGGCCGTCACGGCGGTCGGCTTCACGCTGAGCGGGACGGACGCGCCGAAGTACCAGCTCTCGCAGCCGAGCGGTCTCACCGCGAGCATCACCGCCCGCTCGCTGACGATCAGCGGCCTCACCGCAGCGGACAAGACCTACGACGGGAGCACGAGCGCGACCCTCGACGCGAGCGGCGCGTCGCTCGTCGGGGTCGCCGGCGGAGATACCGTCTCGCTCTCGGGCACGCCGAGCGGCTCGTTCCCCGACAAGCACGTCGGCACGAAGTCGATCCCGGTCTCGGGGCTGACACTCAGCGGGAGCGACGCCGGCAATTACACGCTGACCCAGCCGACGCCGAGCGCGACGATCACGGCGAAGACGCTGACGGTCGCCGGCGTGACCGCCCAGAACAGGACGTACGACGGCACGACCGCCGCGACGGTGAACGCCGGAGGCGCGACGCTCGTCGGCGTCGTCGGCGCCGACGCCGTCACGCTCGGCGGCACGGCCTCCGGCACGTTCGCGACCAAGAGCGCAGGCACCGGCAAGACGGTGACCGTCACCGGCCTGACGATCGGCGGCGCCGACGCCGGGGACTACACGCTCGCGCAGCCCGCGCCGACCGCGAACATCGATGCGAAGACGCTCTCGGTCAGCGGCATCACCGCAGCCGACAAGGTCTACGACGCGACGGCGGCGGCGACGCTGAGCATCGGCTCGCCCGCGCTCACCGGGGTCGTCGCCGGCGACACGGTCACCCTCTCGACCGCCGCCGCGAGCGGCGTCTTCGGCGACAAGACGGTCGGCACCGCGAAGACGGTGACCGTCAGCGGCGTCTCGATCGGCGGCGCCGACGCCGGCAACTACCTGCTCGTCCAGCCGAGCCCGACGGCCGACATCACGGTCAAGCCGCTGACCGTCACCGGCGTCACCGCGGCCGACAAGACGTACGACCGGACGACGGCGGCGACGCTCGACACGTCGGGCGCGTCGCTCAACGGCGTCGTCGCGGGCGACACTGTCGGCCTCGGCGGCACTCCGAGCGGGAGCTTCGCGACCGCCACGGCTGCGCCGAGCAAGACGGTGACCGTCGCCGGCTTCGCCCTCACCGGCACCGACGCAGCGAACTACTCGCTGACGCAGCCGACGACGACCGCCTCGATCACGAAGAAGGGCCTGACGATCAGCGGCGTCGCCGCGAACGACAAGGTCTACGACGCGACGACGGCCGCGACCCTCGACACGTCGGGCGAATCGCTCAACGGCGTCATCGCCGGCGACACGGTCGGCCTCGGCGGCTCGCCGAGCGGCGCGTTCGCCGACAAGGCCGCCGGCGCGAACAAGGCGGTCACGATCTCCGGCTTCGCGCTGACCGGCGCCGACGCCTCGAACTACACCGTCACGCAGCCGGCGGCGACCGCCTCGATCACCGCCAGGGCGCTGACGATCTCCGGCGTCACCGCCGACGACCGCTTCTACGACGGCACGACGGCGGCGACGCTGCAGGCGGGCGGCGCCTCGCTCGTCGGTATCGCCGGCGCCGACGACGTCACCCTCGGCGGGACGGCGAGCGGCGCCTTCGCGACGAAGACCGTCGGCTCCGGCAAGGCCGTGACGGTCACCGGCTTCACGCTCGGCGGTGCCGACGCGTCGAACTACACGCTGACCCAGCCGGCGGCAACGGCATCGATCCTCGCCCGCAGCCTGACCGTCGGCGGCGTCACCGCCGACGACAAGGTCTACGACGGCGGCACGGGCGCGTCGCTGAATACCGGCAGCGCGGCGCTGCAGGGCGTCGTCGGCGGCGACACCGTCGGCCTGACCGGAACGGTGAGCGGTGCCTTTGCGACGAAGACGGTCGGCGCGAACAAGACGGTCACGGTCGCCGGCTTCGCGCTCAACGGCACCGACGCGGGCAACTACGTCCTGACCCAGCCGACCGCAACGGCCTCGATCACTGCGAAGCCGCTGACGATCAGCGGCGTCACCGCGACGAACCGCGCCTACGACGGGACGGCCTCCGCCCCGCTCGCGACGGGCGGCGCCGCCCTCGTCGGAGCGGTCGGCGGCGACGACGTCACGCTCGGCGGCTCGCCGGCCGGGACGTTCGCCACGAAGCACGTCGGCACCGGCAAGGCGGTCACCGTCA
The DNA here is from genome assembly GCA_036503495.1 of Gaiellaceae bacterium. GTDB lineage: Bacteria > Actinomycetota > Thermoleophilia > Gaiellales > Gaiellaceae > Palsa-739. Next base: position 9,032 of record DASXWV010000130.1, on the reverse strand, counting down.
CCGGGTTCACGATCGCCGGCGCCGACGCGGCCAACTATTCGCTGACGCAGCCGGCCGGACTGACCGCGAACGTCACCGCGCGCGCGATCACCGTCACCGCGCAGACCGACAGCAAGGCCTACGACGCGACCACGAGCTCGAGCGTCAGCCCGCTGGTCACGAGCGGCTCGACCGCCGCCGGCGACACCGCCAACTTCACCCAGGCGTTCCAGACGGCGGCGGTCGGCGCGAACAAGACGATCGTCGCGTCGGGCTCCGTCGCCGACGGCAACGGCGGCAACGACTACGCCGTCACCTTTGTCGACGGCACCGGCACGATCACGCCCGCCACGGCCTCGAAGCTCGTGTTCACGCAGGCGCCGGCCGCCGGAACGGGCGGCATCGCCTTCTCGACGCAGCCCACCGTCTCGGTCGAGGACGCCTTCGGCAACGTCATCACCGGCGACAACTCGACCAACGTGACGCTCGCGCTCGGCACGAACCCGTCGGGCGGCGCGCTGACGTGCCCGACGAGCACGCGCACCGTGCAGGTCGTCAACGGCGTCGCCGCGTTCGCGGGCTGCAAGATCGACACGCAGGCGACGGGCTACACGCTGACGACGACGAACGACGGCGGTCTCAGCGACGACACGTCGGCGCCCTTCGACGTCGTCGTCGGCGGGGTCAACGCGACGAGCTCCACGGTCTCCGGCCCGGCGACGGTCGTCGCCGACGGCACGACCGCCGGCACCGTGACCGTGACGCTGATCGACGACGGCGGCAACCGCGTCGCCGGCAAGACCGTCTCGCTCGCGCAGGACAGCGGCAAGCACGCGGCGATCGCGCCCGCCTCGGCCGTCAGCGACGCGAACGGCCAGGTCGCCTTCTCCGTCCGCGACCAGACCGCGGAGGTCGTGACGTTCACGGCGACCGACGTCGACGACTCCGTGACGATCGCGAGCACCGTCGACGTCTCCTTCGAGGACCACACGCCGCCGACCGCCACGATCGGCGCGCCGGCGTCGGGCGTCGACGCCGCCGGGAACGTCACGCTGAACGCGGCCGGCGTCGCCGACGGCCAGACGGGCGTCCAGGGCGTCACCTTCCAGTACTGCGACGGCGCCTGCAGCACGGTCTCGGGCGCGAACCAGGGCGGGGGCGCCTGGAGCGCGTCGCTCGACACGACCGGCCTGATCACCGGCCACACCTACACGTGGTCGGCGACCGCGACCGACAAGGCGGGCAACACGACGACCACCTCGACGCGCACGTTCCTCGTCGACAACACGACGCCGAGCATCAGCTGGGCGGCGCCGTCGTCGCTTTCCGGCCCGGCGTACTACGACGGCACGGCGCCGACGCCGACGCTCTGGCTGAACAGCACCGGCAGCGGCTCGTTCACGCTCAACGCGTCGGCGAGCGACGCCGACACCGGGATCGCCAGGGTGCGCTTCCCGGCGCTCCTCGGCACCGCCGCCGCGGACGACACGACGAGCCCGTACTCGAGCGCGTACACGTTCAACAACCAGGGGTCGAACGCCACCGGCAACTCGATCGTGGCGACGAACGGCGTCACGGCCGGCGACGGCGCGAACACCGCCTCGACGAGCTTCGACGTCAAGGTCGACGGCACCGGCCCGAGCGCGACCATGAGCGCCTCGCTCGACGGCTCGACCGTCGCGAGCGGCGTGCTCGTCGCCGCGACGAGCGCCGACGCGGGCGCCGGCGTCAGCCAGGTCTCCTTCGTGTACTGCGACCGCACCGCGAGCGCGTTGTGCGCGCCGGGCCTGGCAATCGGCTCGACGTCGACGCAGACGCTCGGCGCGTACTCGGTGACGTGGACGATGAGCGGCCTCACCGACGGGCACCAGTACGCCGTCGCGGCCGTCTCGACGGACAACGTCGGCAACCAGACCACCTCCGCGATCAGCACCGTCACGGTCGACAACAGCCCGCCGACGGTCGCCTTGCAGGCGCCGACGACGAGCGGCAACGCCTACTTCGACGGCACGAAGCTCTTCGTCAAGGCGGCGGGCACGGGCTCGTACACGCTGCACGCGAGCGCGGCCGACGCGCAGAGCGGCATCTCGTCCGTCACCTTCAACGGCTCCGACCCCGGCGCCGCGGCGGGCGGCGGCAGCTATGACTCGCCGAGCTATCCCTTCGACGGCACCGGCACGCCGGTCGGCGACGCGACGCTCGGCGCGGCGGCGGCCAACGGCGTCCAGCTGCCGGCCGCGCTGACCGATTCCGACGGGCTGCAGCTGAAGGCCGACGCGTCGACGCCGACGACCGGGATCCAGTTCCCCGTCGACGGCGGCGGCTACGACACGAACTCGTGGCAGACCGGCTCGCAGGCGTGCTCGGGCTCGCAGCCCGAGGGCCTCTGCGGCACGGTCAGCGACACCGGCGCCGGCGTCGCGACGGTGAAGCTGACGCTGCAGGATCTCGGCGGCGGCAAGTACTTCGACGGTGCGAGCTTCCAGAACGGCGTCACGACGCTCTCCGTCGTCCCGAGCGGCACGAACTGGAGCTACGCGCTGCCGCACACGAAGCTCTCGACGGGTACCTACGAGCTGAAGGTCTTCGCGACCGACAACGTCGGCAACGTCGAGCCGACCCAGACGATCGACTTCCAGTACGGCGACGACCTCTCGCCGCCGGACACGCAGCTGACGCTGACGAACGCGACGCACGCGTTCCTCGCATCCGTCGGCTCGCACGTCTCGCCGAACGCCGGCAACGACTACGACCTCTACTACAGCACGGCGGGCAGCGGCGGCTTCAAGCTGCACGCCGTCTCGACGGACCTCAGCGGGATCGACCACATCACCTTCCCCGCCGTCTTCGGCACCGGCCAGCAGACCACGTCGAACGGCGGCAACGCCAACCCGTGGACGGTCGAATCGCCGGCGTACTCGTTCGGCAGCGGTAATACGACGCCGCCGTCACAGGCGCTCGTCGTCTCGGTCGACACCGCGATCCCGTCGGCCAACTCCGGCAACGACACGATCACCTTCCTCGTCGACAACGCGGCGCCGACCGGTGGCTCGATCTCCACCGGCCCGGTCGACGGCAACGGCTACGCGACGACGACGAACCTGACCGTCGCGCACCAGAACTACACGGACGCGGTCACGGGCTCGGGACTCGCGTCGTCGGTCCTGACGGTCGCCTCCTCCACCCTCTCGAACGGCGCCTGCGATCCGTTCGGCTCCGACGCGGCCGCCGCAGACGGCGCGTTCAGCGCCGCCAACGGGACCTGCTACCGCTTCACGCTCACCGGCACCGACAACGTCGGCAACGTCGCGACGACGACGCAGATCGTGAAGGTCGACGCGACCGCGCCGACGGCTCCGAGCGTCGTCTTCAGCGGCCTTTCGGCCGGCAACACCTACGACACGGGCACCGGCACCCTCTGGTACCGGCCGAGCGCCGGCGGCGCCTTCGACGTCGACGCGAGCTCGACCGACGGCGAGTCCGGCGTCCAGGGCTACACGTTCTCGTCGCTGCTGGGCGGCACGCAGACCGGCGGCCGGCTGCACGTCGGCTTCGGCGCAGGCGGCGTCGGCAGCGGCACGTACACGGCGAAGGCGACCAACCGCGCCGCCCTCGACTCGGCAACCACGAGCTTCACCGTCGACGCCGATTCGGCCGCCCCGGCCAACGGCGCGCTGAAGGTCAACGGGACGGACGCAGCGGCCGCCGCAACCGGCAGTTACCTGACCGCGGGCTCATCGGTATCGATCGATGCACGCACGGACTACACCGACGGCGGCTCCGGCCTCGCGAGCTCGATCCTCACCGTCGAGACCGGCACGCTCTCGCACGACGGCTGCACGGCGTACGGCGCGCCCGCGACGGTCGCGACCGGCACGACGAGCGTCGGCGTCAGCGGCGCCCACTGCTACCGCTTCACGCTGACCGGCACCGATCGCGTCGGCAACACCGCGTCCCTCACGACCGTCGTCAAGGTCGACACGACCGCGCCGACGACGCCGACCGCCGCCTTCAGCGGCCTCAGCGCCGGCAGCACGTACAACGACACCGCCAACGGCAAGCTCTGGTACCGCCCGAGCGCCGGCGGCTCGTTCACCGTCACCGCGACCGGCTCGACCGACGACGAGACCGACGTCAAGAGCGGCAACGCCGGCTACACGTTCTCGCCGCTCGCCGGCTTCGCCTCGACGACGCAGAGCGGCAACGCGATCGCCGTCACGTTCGACGGCTCGAGCAACGGCGGCGGCGCGTACAGCGTCGTCTCGACGAACAACGCCGGCGTCGACTCGCTGCCGGCTCCGTTCACCGTCGCGGCCGACACGACCGATCCGGCGACCGGGCTCCTCTCGCTCGCCCCGTACTCGTCGTCGCTCACGGTCTCGCTCGGCGAGCAGGACTTCACGGACGCCGGCTCCGGCATCGCCTCGAACGTCCTGACCCGCTCGAACGCGCTCGCGCCGTCGGCCGCCGGCACGTGCCCCGTCGCCGGCTACTCCGGCTCGACGACGGTCCCGGTCTCCGGCGGCGCCGCGACCGACACGGTTCCGACCGACGGCTCGTGCTACCTGTACACGCTGACCGGCACGGATCGCGTCGGCAACGCCGCGACCTACACGACGATCGTCCTCGTCGACACGACACCCGCCGCGGGCGGCAGCGTCACCGCACCCGACGGCCTGACGAGCCTCGCGAAGGTCAGCGTCGACTGGGATGCCGGCACCGACGCGGAGTCGGGCGTCGCAAGCGTCGACGTCCAGCGCGCCGATGCAACGCTGACCGGCTCGACCTGCGGCGCGTTCGGCAGCTTCAACACGATCGTCACCAACGCCGCGACGAGCCCGATCGTCGACTCGGGCGTCTCGGCCGGCAACTGCTACCAGTACCGGATCGTCGTCGAGAACCGCGCGAACGTCAGCGCGACGTTCACGTCGGCCGCGACGACGAAGCTGACGAACGCCTCGCCGATCACGCTGTCGGGCTCGCCGGCCGGCGCGTATCTCAGCGGCACGACCCTCTACCTCGGCCCCTCGGCGACGTCCTTCGGCCTGCAGCTGACCGGCGTCGGCCAGAACGGCATCACCTCCGCCGACTGGTCGGCCGGCACCGGCACGCTCGCCGGGACGCCGACGACGGCGAACGCGGCGCCGTTCGCCTCCGCCGCCTACACGTGGGCGGGGACGCCGGGCGGGACGATCGACGTCACGCGCCGGCCGACCGCATCGGTCGACTCGCTCTCCGTCGTCGCCGACACGACCGCGCCGAGCGGCACCGTCCAGCAGCCGAACGGCGTCAACCCGTCGCACGCCGTGCCGGTCACGACGTCCGGCGTCGCCGATACGCAGTCGGGCGTCGCGAGCGTCGACATCTTCCGCGCCGAGACGAGGCTCGTCGGCTCGACCTGCGGCACGACGTGGAGCGCGTTCGCGCCGGTCACGCTCGTCGCCGGCAAGGATACGACCGTCCAGGACGAGCGCTGCTACCAGTACCGCGCGGTTATCACGGACAACGTCGGCAACGTCCACACCGACACGTCGACGAACGTCGTCCAGATCCCCGACATCACGGCGCCGACGTTCTCCGCGGCGACGACCGACGCGAACGGGGCGCTGTTGACGCTCACGATGAGCGAGCCGCTCGACACCGGCTCCGTGCCCGCCGCGTCGCGCTTCACCGTCTCCTACAACGGCGTCGCACAGCCGGAGCCGACGAGCGTCCAGGTCGTGAACGACACGGTCGTGCTCGGTCTGGCGGCGCCGCCGAACAACTCGCAGACCGTTACCCTCCGCTACTCGAGCGACAGCTCGCTGCGTGACAACGCCGCGCCGACGCCGAACCCGACGGCCAACTTCGGCCCCGTGGCGGTCACGAACGCAACGCCCGACACCGTCGCGCCGTCGCTCTCGACCGCGGCGGTCGAGGGCTCGACCCTCACGCTCCACTTCGACGGCGACCTGGCGGGGAATGCACCGGGCGCCGCCGCCTTCACCGTCACGGTGCACGGCGTCGCGAGAACTGTGAGCGGCGTCGCGCTCAGCGGCTCGACCGTCACGCTTTCGGTCAGCCCGGCCGTCGCGGGCAACGACACGGTCGTCGTCTCCTATGCGGTGCCTGCGCTCGACGCCCTGCACGATGCAGCGGGCAACGGCGTCGCGGCATTCACGTCGCCGGTCACGAACAACACGGCAGTCGTCGCAGTGACGCCGCCGACGACGGCGCCGATCCCCGTCACGCCCGCGCCGTTTTTCGTCTCCGCGAGCCCGGCCGACGGATCGACCGTCGCTGCCGTGACCTCGCTCTCGCTGACCGCCGACAAGTCGGTCGCCTGGACGCACATGTCGCTGACGCGCCCCGACGGCACGGTCACCGCGCTGCCGGATGCGTCCGGCGCGACGGCGACGTACGCCCCCGGGACGAGCGCCGACGGCCTGTACGTCGTGCGCGGGACGATCACGGCCGACGGGATTTCGGTCGACGTGCTCACGCACTTCACGATCTGGTCGAAGCCGGGCGGCGCGACGTCGGCCCCGCCGGTCGCGAAGAACGCGGGCGGGTCGGCAGGCTCGGTCGCCTCCGGCGACGGCTCGGTCGTCGCGTCGTGGACGCCGCTGACCTTCGGGGAGCCCGTCGTCGTCGAGCTGGCGCCGAAGGTGCCGACGAGCGTCGCGCTGCCGCCGAGCGCGACGGTCGTCGACGTGACGGCGTTCCTGCGCGACAGCCACCGCCCGGTGACGGCACTCGGCGATGTCCTCGACGTGGCCTTCCTGCACGTCCCCGCCGGCACGCAGCCGGTGCAGTCGCAGGACGCGAGCAGCTGGGCGAACGTCGCGCAGCTGCCGACGCTGCAGCTGCCCGCCGGCCAGCGCGAGGGATGGTTCCGCGACTCCGACGGCACCGTGCACGTGCTGACGCGGCACCTCACCTATTTCGCGATGCTCGTCCCGCAGGCGCAAACCAAGCTCGCGCTCAATCTGACGACGCCGCGGCGACTCTGGCTCGCAGGCCGGACGTTCATGGCGGTCCGGATCGTCGTCACTGCGCCGGCACGGGTCACCGGCTCGTTCGTCGCGCCCGACGGCACGGTCATCCCCGGCCAGGTGATCCGCACGCCGACGCGTCATGCCGGCTCGACCGTCCTGCGCGTCCCGCTCAACGTGACGAAGCCGGGCGTGTATCGCCTGCAGGTGCACGCGGACGGGATCGGGCAGGTCGTCGACCGGACGGCGCGGATCCGCTTCTTCGCGGAGCGGCCGGCGTCGCCGATCTGGCAGTCGTCCGGGCCGGTCAAGGTCGCCGTCGTCCGCGGCCTGAAGCTGAACGCCGCGAACCTCGGCTCTGGGTACCACGTCGACGTCGTCGACGACGCGGACCTCTACTCGGCCGTCGACCCGCAGGATCCGCACGCGGCGACGGCGGTCGTCGTCGACCTCGCCACGGTGCCGCTGTCGAGCCTCGCCTCGCTCCACGCGCTGCTGCCGGAGCTGCAGATCATCGGCGTCGCCGGCGATCCGGCCACCGCGCGGGCGGCCCGCGCGATCGGCATCCGCACGCTGCTCGCCGGGCCCGACCGGACGCCCGCGGTCACGCGCGTCGTCAAGACCCTGCTGCCGCGGCGCTAGCTACTACTACGCACCGGGGCGCCAGAGCGGCTCGTCGCGGCCGGCGAGCGCGTTCGCGCGCCGCGCGAGGATGAACAGCAGGTCGGAGACGCGGTTCAGGTAGACGCGCGCAACCGGGTTGACGTCTGCCTCGAGCGCCGCCAGCTCGGCGCGCCGGGCGACCGTGCGCGCGACGTGCAGACGCGCCGCCGCCTCGCTGCCACCGGGCAGGACGAAGCTGCGCAGCTCCGGCAGCTCGGCGTTGTGCTCGTCGCAGAGCGCCTCGAGCTCGTCGATCATCGCCTGCGTCGTCCGGAGCCTGTCGCCGGCGCCGGCGAACGGCACCGACAGGTCGGCGCCGACGTCGAAGAGCTGGTTCTGGACGCGCTCGAGCGGCGCGCGAAGCTCCTGCGGCACGTCGCCGGTAAGCACGACGCCGAGCTGCGAGTTGAGCTCGTCGACGACGCCGTACGCCCGGATGCGCGGATCGAGCTTCGACGTGCGCGAGCCGTCGCCGAGGCTCGTCTCGCCGCGGTCGCCGCCGCGCGTGTAGATCTTCGTCAGCCGGACGGGCTCGTCGCGCTTGCGCGGCATCAGCTGCGCGCGGCCGCGGCCTGCAGCTTGAGGATCGCGCGCGCGATGACGATCCGCTGGATCTCGCTCGTTCCCTCGTAGATCTCGGTGATCTTCGCGTCGCGGTAGAACCGCTCGACGGGGAACTCCGTCGTGTAGCCGTACCCGCCGAGGATCTGGATCGCCTCGCCGGTCTGGCGGCGCGCCATCTCCGACGCGAACAGCTTCGCCTTCGCACCGGCCTCGGTCACGGGCTCGCCGCGGTCCTTCAACCAGGCGGCGCGGTAGACGAGCAGCCGCGCCGCGTCGATCTCGGTCGACATGTCGGCGAGCTTCTGCTGGATCGCCTGGTGCTCGCCGATCGGCTTGCCGAACGTCCGCCGCTCGCGCGCGTACGCCAGCGCGACGTCGTACGCGGCCTGCGCGATCCCCAGCGCCTGTGCGGCGATCCCGATCCGCCCGCCGTCGAGCGTCTGCATGGCGACCCGGAACCCCTTGCCCTCCTCGTGCAGCAGGCGGTCGCGGCCGACGTGCGCGTCCTCGACGGAGACGTCGTTCGTAATCGACGACCGGATCCCGAGCTTCTCCTCGTCCCGCGTGACCTCGACCTGGTCGGCGTCGAGGATGAACGCGCTGACGCCGCGCGCGCCGGGCAGGCTCGGGTCCGTTCGCGCGAAGAGCAGGAATGTGCCGGCGTAGCGCGCGTTCGTGATCCACTGCTTGTTGCCCGTGATGCGCCAGCCATCGCCGTCCGGCTCGGCGCGCGTGCGCAGCGACCCGGCGTCGGAGCCCGCCTCCGGCTCGGTGAGCGCGAACGCGCCCAGGTGCTCGCCGCGGGCGAGCGGCGGCACGAACCGCGACCGCTGCTCGTCGGTCCCGAAGCCG
>DASXWV010000129.1:0-22742 GCA_036503495.1 Gaiellaceae bacterium | reverse complement strand
GGTGGCGCGAGCGGCTGTACTGGTTGAACGTCCCGCCGACTCGCGTGCACGCGAGCCGGTCGACGAGGTCGGACGCTACGGGATGAATCCGAGATCCTCCGGGATCATCGACGACGGCGTCTCGAAGTACGGCGCCGGGCCGTCCGGGTCGATCGTCACTGCGCCGTTGCTGAGGAAGAACGCGACCATCTGCGCCTGCGCCTCGAACGCGTACAACGCACCCGCACCCGCGATGTTCGTCAGGAAGGTGTGCGGGTTCTTCCCGACTGCGGGGTTGGTCGCGTACGCGAGGTCGTTCCGGAACAGCGTCGCCCGCGACTGGAGATGGCCGGCGCGCAGGATCGCCGACGTGGTCGGGTTCGGCACGGTCATGTCGCCGCGCGCGAACTGGATGATCACGGGCCGCGTGATGAACGGTGCGTACGCCGCCGGGTTGCCCGACTGCTGCGCCCATTCCGTGTTGTCGAGCAGCTGCTGGATCGCGACGGCGCCGGGCGTCTTGTCGACGAGGATCGGCAGGTTACGCAGCGGCATGTTCTCGATGAAGCTCGTGTAGAACGGCGGGTTCGGCACAGCGTTGTACAGCGGCGGCTTCCGGGTGAGGAGTGCGCCGCCGACGAGCGGACGGAAGCCGCCGAGCCGGGCGACCTCGACGATCGACCCTCCCGGGACGTTCGGTACGCCCGCGAGGATGTCCGGCTCGAGCCCGAGGAACTGCACGCCGTAGATGCCGCCGAAGGACTGCCCCGCGTAGTAGATGCGCGAGGTGCTCAGGTCGCCGTGGCCGTCACCGTCGACGTCGACCCCGCCGTGCAGCACCTTGACCAGCTGCATCAGGTCGATCGTCGTCTGGCGAAGGCCGTCGCGGTTGCCGATCAGCGTGTTGGCGCCGAACGCGCCGACGCCCTCGGTGCCGAGGTCGCCGTAGACACCGTCGTGGTTCTGATCGAGGGACCGGCCGCCGCTCGGCAGCGTCACGGTCGGCGAGCCGGCCCGCTCGACGTTGTAGAAGCCGTGCGGCCCGCCGCCGTGCCCGACGACGTTGATCGCGATCGTCGCGAGGCCGTTCGACGCGAAGCTGCCGGCGACCTCCCACGGTGCGCCGTCCTTCGAGTCGGTGAAGCCGTGCCCGAAGACGACCGTCGGGTAGCCGCCCGCGGGCTCGGGCGTCGCCGGCAGGAAGAGCGTGAACTCGAGCGTGTTCGTTCCCCGCTGTGGAATCGTGCTCGCGGCCGTCCCGACGCTCGGGATGACACCGTCCACCTCGAAGTTCGGCGAGCTGAAGGAGCCGAAGGCGATCGTCCCAACGCCGAAGAGCGCCGCCAGCGGCAGCGACGACGCGCTCGTCGTGCCGGCGACGTTCTCGCGGTTGAGCTGGATGCCGGTGACCGTCGCCCGCGGGAACACCGTTCGTTCGTGGCTCGCGCCGAGGGCGAAGTCCACCGCGCTGCCGGGAAGCTGCGAGCGGATCGTCCGCGACTCGCGGTCGACCGTCTGCGTCGTGAACAGGCTGGCCGCCGCGATGTCGTCGCGGTCGACGCCGCCGGCCATCGCCGTCGGCAGTGCGTCGAGCAGCGCCTTCCGGTACGCCTTCGCCGCCTGGTCCTTCGTCTGACCGAAGTTGAGATCGTGCCTGAACGTCGTCGCGTCGAGCGGATTGCCGCTCGCGTCGTGCACGCCGCGGGAGACGACGAGCAGGTACGTCGTGTCCTCCGCGAGCTGCTGGTCGCTCTCGACGTGGAGCGTGTTCGTCGCGGGCTGCCACACCCCCTGATTGATGCCGATGACGTGACCACCAGGGCCGACGAGGAAGATCGTCTCGTTCTTGACGGTGTTCAGATCGATCGGAGCGGAGAAGGGAATCGTGATGCGCGGCTGGATGTTGAAGCCGTCGAGGGTGTTGAGAACCGCGACGTCGTCGCAGTCGCTCGGGTTCGTCGTGCAGTTCGGATGCGGAAGGTTCACGCGCAGCCCGGTCGCCTGGGTTGCGTCGGGAACGGTGTACAGGTTCGACGGGAACAGCTCGCCGACGGATGTCGCGGCGAACGCGCTTCCCGGAAGCGCGAGCGCGGCCACGAACGCGGCCAGCGCGATGCGAACGGACGAGGTCATGCGGCCTGAACCTCCTTGTCTCCGCAGTTCGCGGTGCCGCCGACGCTACTCCTGCGTTGAACCGTTAGTCAACGTGCCACCGATTCCAGTGCACCAGCGAGCTGCTGCGAATTCTGGACGAGCTGGCGTTCGAGCGTCTCGCGCGGCACGCGCTCCCGGTGTAGTTGCGAACCAGCCGGCGCCGCCGCAACAGGCCGTACAGCGTCACGACGGCAGTCTCTCATCCGGCGCCGGCCGGAGGACCCGCTCGACGTAGTCGTCCCTCGCCTTGTCGATGCCGACGTCCTTTCCGGCGCGCTCCGACAGGAACCAGCGGTGCTCGAGCAGCTCGTGGAACAGCTCAGCGGCGGCGCGGCGGCCGCGCAGCTCCCCCGGCACCGCGGCGATCGTCGGCTCGAACACCTCGGAGAGCCAGCGTCCCGCGGCAGCGGCGTCCGATACCGGCTCCTGCCGCTGCAGGTACGTCTTGTACCGCGTCACGTCGTTGAGGAGACGCCGCGCCTGATTCTCCTGCGCGTCGAGGCCCGTCAGCCGGAGGAGGCGCCGCCGGTGGTGCCCGGGCTCGACGACCTTGGGGTGCAGCAGCAGCCTCGCCTCCCCGCCGGCCGCGACGACCTCGACCTCCTCGACGTCGAAACCGAGCTCGTTCAGCCGGCGCAGGCGCTCCTCGAGCCGGTGCCCCTCGTCCGTCGCGAACACCTCGTCGTGCGTCAGCTCGCCCCAGAGCGTCTCGTAGCCACGGCACACGGCCTCCGCGAACGCGAACACGTCGTCGACGACGGGACGCTCGAGCTCGCCTTCGAGGTCGTGCAGCTCGCCGACGATGTTCTCCTCGGCGATCGCCACGTCGTGGCCGCGCTGACCGTCGGAGAGCGCGTCGTGCAGCTCGCCGGTCTCGATGTCGACGAGGTACGCGGAGAGACCGCCTGCATCGCGTCGGAAAAGCGCGTTCGACAGCGAGCAGTCGCCCCAGAACACGCCGGCGAGATGGAGGCGGACGAGCAGCTCGACGAGCGCCGCGCGAATCGACTCCTCGGGCGCGGGGAGCGTCCGGCGCGCGAGGATCAGGCGGTACGGCAGGGAGAACTCGAGGTAGCGCGTGATCAGCACGGCCGGCAGCTCAGCGCGGTCGGCGACGACGCCGACGACCGCCACCGACGGCACCTCCTGTCCCTCGAGCGCGGTCAGCAACCGGTACTCGCGCCACGCGAGCGGCGGCGGCAGCTCCTTCAGCGCGAACAGACGCCCGTTGAGCGACACGAACCGGACGACATGGCGGCCGATGCCGCGCTCGACGTCGACGAGCGTCTCGGCCGGCCAGTCCTCGAGCGGCGTCACCCAGGGCAGAGAAAGGAGCGGCGCGTGGTCGCTGCGGGCAACGAGCCGGAACTCGGGCGTCAGCGCCAGCGGACGATCGAGTTGAGGAAGACGCCGAGCGACCTCGGGTTGTCGGCGAAGTCGTTGTGAGCGAGCTCGGCCTCGGCGCCGAACTCCGCCTCGAAGCCGAACCCGGCGCGCGTCTTGTCGCCGCCTGCGTCGTCGCGCAGCGTTCCGCGGACCGTGTTCCGCTCGACCTCGCACACGGAGCGGTCGCCGCAGACGATGCCGATGCCGCGGGCGCTCGTGACGGTGTTGTGCGCGACCTTGCCCATCGACATCTCGGTCATCGCGATGCCGGTGATCGCCGAGCCGCGGACGTCGTTGTGCACGAGCATGCCCATCGAGCCGTGCATGACGATCCCCTCGCGCCCGCCGACGACGGTGCAGCGGTCGACGATGTTGTCGCCCTGGATCAACCCGTAGGAGATGTCGATGCCCTGACCTTGCTCGACGCCGCGCATGTCGATGCGGCAATGGCGAACGGCGACGGACGAGTGGCGGATGTGGATCGCATCGAGGCGCGCGCGCTCGACCGTCACGTGATCGAGCGTCACGTTCCGCACGCCGAGGACGGCGATCCCGTACTCGCCGCCGATCACGCGAACGTTGCTGATCGTCACGTCGCGATGGCGGACGACGATGCCGCCCCGGACGATCGCGCCGTCCTCGCCGACGAGCCGCTCGCGGCGGTCGACGTAGATCGGGCCCTGGTGGACGCCGGCGCTCAGGCGGACGGTCGGCGGCAGGTTGTGCCAGTAGACGCCGCCCGCGCCGGCGAAGGGCGCCGTGACGAGCAGGGCGGCCAGCCCAGCCGCGCGGCCGCCGAGCTCGCCGCCGTCCTCGCCCCACGACGCTCGCAGCAGCGGCAGCACGGCGTGCGCAAGGATCTGCGCCCAAAGCCACGCGCCCGCATAGAAGAGCAGCGCCCAGCGGAGCGGCGCGCCGACGTCGAGGGCGCGCGCGAGCAGGATCACCGCCGCGAGCTCGAGCACGCCGAGCGGGACCGCCGCCCAGCCCGGCTGGTACGCGATCGGCCGGTGGTAGACGACGTCGAGCGCCAGTCCGACGGCGACCATCAGGCCCGCGAGCTCGACCGCCCACCACTCGTGGACGGCCGCGGCGACGAGGACCGGCAGGGCGGCCGCGACGAGCCGCGACTCGAGCCGTCCCCTCAGCGTGTACGACATCGCCTCACCAGTCCGTGCGCGACGTACCGCATCCCCATCAGCGTGTCGGCCGCGGGATACGCCCACTGGGCCGCGACGCCGCCGAGCGCGAGTGAGCGTGAACGGTCTGTCAGCGACGGGACGGTCGCATCGGCGGCGGTGACGATCCACCCGTCGACGGCCGGGAGGTCGTGGTCGTCGACGAGCCGTGCGAGGAGCGGGTCGTGCCGGAAGCCGCGGAGGAATCCCGTCGCGCAGATCACCTGGTCCGCGCCGTTGACGTGCTGCTCGACCGGGACGTCGACGTGCGCCGCGCGCGGATACGACGGCGCGAGCAGGTCGCGCAGCGCCGTCGCGCGGGTGTCGTCGTCGAGCCGGTGGAAGCGGGCGAGGCCGCGCTTCGAGAGCAGCGGCCGCGGCACGTTGAGCGGGCGGTGCACCGGCTCGCGCCGCCGCACCGAGACGACCCGCGCGCCGGCCGCGCGGGCGTTCCGCCATTCGGTCGCGGCGGCGAGGCCTGCGCCGACGACGCAGACGGTCTCGGCATAGTCGTGCGGCGCGTACGCATGAACCGCGCGCGGATCGTCGCGCAGCTCGTCCGGGATTGCGACGCCGGGATGGCCGGTCGCGACGAGCACGTGCTCGAACGCGCCGTGCGTGTCCAGCGTGAAGCCGCCCTCGACCGCGCGGATGTGCTCGGTGCGCGCCGGCACCGGCGCCCACTCCGTCGCGAGCGCGAGCTCGTCGACGTGCGCGAGGAACCTGGCGACCGTCGGGTGGTAGCGGTCGCACGCGCTGGCGACGAGCGGCGCGAGCGAGCGGCGGTCGCGCGCCTCGCGCACCGCGAGGCCGGGGAACGAGGTCGGCAGGCAGTGGCCGTCGCTCTCGGAGCGCATGTGCGTCTGCCGGATCGCCGCGGCGCGCGTGCGGAACGTCGCGGCGGGATCGGGATCGGGCGAGAAGACGGTGACATCGGTGATGCCGGCACGGCGGAGCGCGACGTACGAGACGAAGCCGGCCAGACCGCCGCCGACGATCGCGACTCGCATCACTTCACCGAGCCGGCGAGCAACCCCTGCACGAAGTAGCGCTGGAACGCGAAGAAGACGCAGAGCGGCACGACGAGCGAGATGAACGACGCCGGCGCGATCACGTCGATGCTCGTCCCGAACTCGCGCAGCTGCCCGAAGATCCAGACGGTGATCGGCTGCACGCTCTGGCCGAAGGTCAGCGCGACGATCAGGTCGTTCCACGTCCAGAGGAACTGGAAGATCGCGAGCGACGCGATCGCCGGCAGGCCTAGCGGCAGGATCAGCCGCAGGAAGATGGTCAGCTCGCTCGCACCGTCGATGCGCGCCGACTCGAGGATGTCCTTCGGCAACCCGACGAAGAAGTTTCGCAAGAGGAAGACGGCGAACGGCAATCCGAACGCGACGTGGAAGAGGATGATGCTGATCGTCGTGTCGAAGATCCCGAAGGTGTCGTAGAGCTTGAACATCGGGATCAGAGCCATCTGCAGCGGCACGACGAGCAGCCCGATAACGCCGATGAAGATCCAGTCGCGGCCGGGGAAGTCGAGCCACGCGAACGCGTAGCCGGCCAGCGAGCCGATGATCACGACGAGCAGCGTGTTGCCGACCGCGATGATCGCCGTCGTCTTCAGCGCGTCGATCAGCCCCTGGTTGTGGAAGAGCGCGTCGTAGTTCGACCAGGTCGCCCGGCTCGGGTGCGAGAAGATCTGCCACCAGCCTTTGTCCGCGAGCGCCGACGCGGGCAGGATCGACGTGATGAACAGGCCGAACGTCGGCACGAGCCAGAGCGCGCCGAGCACGATCAGCAGCAGGTGGATCGGCGCCCGGGCGACGCCGCGCAGGATTTTCGCGGCGAGCGGATCGCGCGCGGCCGGCATCTCGATCGCAGGAGCCGCGGCGGCCATCAGACGTCCCTCTTGAAGCGGCGGATGTTGAGCGCGAGCACCGGGATGACGAGCAGGAAGAGGAAGACTGCGATCGCGGAGCCCGTGCCGAAGTCGTTGGCGCCGCCGAACGCGGTGCGCCACATCGCGAGCGCGATCACATTCGCGTTCGCCTGCGTCGACTCCGGCGCGAGCGCGATGACCAGGTCGAACACCTTGAGAACGTTGATGATCATCGTGATGAAGACGACGCTCAGCACAGGCGCGAGCAGCGGCACGGTCACACGTCGGAACGTCTGCCACTCGGTGGCGCCGTCGGTCCGCGCCGCCTCGAGCACGTCGCGGGGCATCGCGGCAAGGCCGGCGCCGATCACCACCATGGCGAAGCCCGCCCAGATCCAGATGTAGGCGATCAGGAGCGACGGCGTGATCAGCTTCGGCCCGAGCCAGCCGTAGCCGCCGAACGGCTTTGCGAACGTCGAGGCGTCGATCGCCGCGGTGTAGGTCCCCGCCGCGACGTCGGCGAACTCGAACGTCCCGTCGTCGTCCGTCTTCGTCGCCTGCACCTTCTTCCCGTTCGCGTCGCGCAGATCGACCGTCACGCCGGGAAGGCCCTGCTCCCCCGGCTCGACGACGCCGGGCTTGCCGCCGCCCGGCTTGAAGTCGCGCCAGACGGTCCCGGTGACGTCGCCGGGCTTCGGTGTCGCACGGCGCGCCTGCTTCGCACCGCCCGGCATGTCCTGCGGCGCGATGCCGGTCAGCCCGAGCAGCGCGACCTTGCCCGGCTGCAGCGGCGTCTTGAGGACGACGGTGCCGTGGGACGTCTGCAACGTCGGCGTCGACGGCAGCGCGTTCGAGAGGACGCCGGGCGACGACACCCAGCTGGAGATGCTTCGGCCGAGGGCGTTGATCGCGCCCAGGTTCGGATCCTGCTCGTAGAGGATGCGCCACGTGACGCCGGTAGCGAACGCCGAGATCGCCATCGGCAGGAAGACGACGGTCTTGAACGCGACCGACCAGCGGATCCGCTCGGTCAGCACGGCGAAGATCAGGCCGATCGCCGTCACCAGCGCCGGCACGACGAGGATCCAGATGACGTTGTTGCGAATCGCGTGCCGCAGGTTCGGCGTCGCGAACAGGCGGTGGTAGTTGTCGAAGCCGACGAACGTCCCGAGATAGCCGGTGGCGCCGAAGAAGCTCCGGATGATCGTGTAGACGGCCGGATAGACCATCCACAGGAGCAGCAGGAACAACGCCGGCGCGAGGAAGAGCGCGCCGGTCAGGTACTGGCCGCGGCCCGCCGGGTCGGCGGCCGGCGGAGCCACCACCACGGGCGGCTCCGCCGTGATCGAGCCTTTCGCCAACCGTTACTTCCCGCTCTTGTACGCGGCGGCTGCCGCGGACTCGAGCTTCTGCGCGATCCCGTTGACGTCGCTCGGGTTCTTCAGGAAGTCCTGGAAGATCCCCCACTCGCCCTGGCCCGTCGTGGCGCCGAACGACGACGGCTGCAGATCCGACATGTCGAACACGACCGACGTCGCGCTGCCGAGCGGCGTCTCGGTCGCCTTCGTGATCGCGTCGGGGTAGATGTCGGCGGAGACGTTCTTGTTGCCGGTGCCGAAGCCGCCGAGCTTCGCCCACGCATTCGCGGCATCGGCGGTGGCGAGGAACTTCACGAACGCCTCGATCGCCGGCGTGTCGCGGAACGTGACGAGGAGGTCGCCGCCGATCTCGACCGCGCTCGCGTTCGGGCCGGGCTTGACCGACGGGAACGGCGTCACGTTGAAGCCCGTGTTCGGCTTCGCCTTCGTCGACGAGGTGATGACGCCGCCGACGAAGTCGCCCTCGAACACCATCGCGCCCTTCGGCGGATCCGAGAACGCGTTGGTCACGGACGCGTTGAACCCGTTCTGGATCGCTCCGGCCTGGCCGCCCGCGAGGTTCGCGGTGTCGCCGATCACCTGCGCCATCGACTTGAGCGTCGCGACCACGGACGGATCCGTCCACTTGATCTTGTGGTCGCTCAGCTGCTGGTACTTCTGCTGGCCGTACGAGCGGAGGTAGAGGTTCTCGAACAGGTCGGTGAGCGTCCAGCCGTCGGCGCCGCCGATCGAGTACGCGGGCGTTCCCGACTGCTTGAGCGTCTTCGCCGTCGAGAGGAGCGCCGTCCAGGTCTTCGGCGCGGTCACGCCGGCCGTCTTGAAGGCCGGCACGTTGTACCAGACGAGCGACTTGTTGGCCGCCTTGAAAACGAGCGCGTACAACTTGCCGTCGACCGTCCCGAGCTGCTGCCACACCGGCGCGAAGTTGTCGGCGATCACCGACTTCGCGTAGGTGATCGGCTTCAGCTTGCCCTGCTGCGCGAACTGCTTGACGAGGCCGGGCTGCGCGATGTCGGCCATGTCGGGCGGATGGCCGCCCGCGACCGCCGTGCCGACGACGGTCGGCACGTTGTTGCCGACGGGCTTGTACCTGATCTTGACGTTCGGGTACTGCTCGTTGAACGCGGCGATCACCGCTGCGAACGACTTCGCTTCCGCACCGGTCCAGATCCCGTCGAACGTGACGGTGCCCTTGACGTCGCTGTTGCTGGTCGACCCGCCGGTCGACGTGTTCGAGCTTCCATTGCTGCTGCTCTTCTTGCCGCCGCAGCCGGCGGCGAAGAAGGCAAGCGGGATTGCGAGCGCTGTGACTGCGACGCCGCGCACGACCCGGTTCTTCACGATGCGGCTCCTTTCGTCTCCGTTCCGTCGTAGATGCCCATGCCCGTTTCCGGGTCGAAGAAGTGCAGTGCGCGGGCGTCGACCGCGACCTCGATCGGCGAACCGGGGCGCACACGGGAGCGCGCGCCGAAGCGGCCGACGAGCATCGCGTGGGGCTGTTCGTCGCGTGCGGCGACGCGGTCGTCTCCTGCGTCCTCCGCCAGCTCGCGAACGTCCTCGGTCATCGCCTGCTTCGCGTCGATCGTGAAGTGGACCATGATCTCCGAGCCGAGCGCCTCCGTGAGCGTCACCTGCCCGTGCAGCCGCCGGTCGCCGGGGGTGTCGGAGGCGAGCGCGACGTCCTCCAGATCCTCGGGGCGAATCCCCAGGACGACGGTCTTCCCGTCGTACTCGGCGAGCTGCGAGCGCGTGGAGACCGTCTCGGACGGGAGCGAGACCACCTGGTCCCCGACCTGCGCGGCGACGCCGCCGTTCGTGCGCTGGAGCGTCGCCTCGATCATGTTCATCGCCGGCGAGCCGATGAACCCGGCGACGAACAGGTTGACGGGGTGGTCGTACAGCGTCTGCGGCTCGGCGACCTGCTGCAGCTCGCCCTTGCGCATCACCGCGACGCGGTCGCCCATCGTCATCGCCTCGATCTGGTCGTGCGTGACGTAGATCGTCGTCACGCCGAGGTCGCGCTGCAGCCCGGCGATCTCGGCGCGCATCTGCACGCGGAGCTTCGCGTCGAGGTTCGAGAGCGGCTCGTCCATCAGGAATGCGGACGGCTCACGCACGATCGCACGGCCCATCGCGACGCGCTGGCGCTGGCCGCCGGAGAGCGCGCGCGGCTTGCGCTTGAGGTACGGCTCCAGGTCGAGCACGCGCGCCGCGTTCTGTACCCGGCGCTCGATCTCGTCCTTCGCCATCTTCTTGATCTTCAGCCCGAAGGCGATGTTGTCGTACACCGACAGGTGCGGGTAGAGCGCATAGCTCTGGAAGACCATCGCGATGTCGCGGTCGCGCGACGGCACGTGGTTGACGACGCGCTCGCCGATCTTCACCACGCCGCCGGAGATCTCCTCGAGCCCCGCCACCATGCGGAGCGCCGTCGTCTTGCCGCACCCGGACGGCCCGACGAGCACCATGAACTCCCCGTCGGCGATCTCGAGATCGAGATCGTGGACTGCGGTGGTGCCGTCGGCGTACGTCTTCGTCACGCCGTCGAACGAAACTCCGGCCACCCAACCCCCTCAGGCTCGTGGTGGCAGGTGTTCTAACGAACAGAGGTGTGTGCGCGCAAGCGCGCACACCTCTAGTTGAACGAGCTGCGCGCGCCGAAGAGCGCGGTCTTCGGCGCGCTCCGCGCAGTCAGGGCTCGTCGTGCGGACGGGCGTGCTGCGCAGGCCCGCCCTGATTGGCGCTCGCTAAGCCTTCGGCTTAGCTCGCGCTGGGGACAAGCCTATTCCCATTCGATGGTGGCGGGCGGTTTGGAGGTGATGTCGAGCACAACTCTGTTCACTCCGGGGATCTCGTTGACGATGCGTGCGGAGATGACCTCGAGCAGGTCGTAGGGGAGCCGCGCCCAGTCGGCGGTCATCGCGTCGTCGCTCGTGACGGCGCGGATGACGACCGGGTACCCGTACGTCCGCTCGTCACCCTGCACGCCGACCGAGCGGATCGCCGGCAGCACCGCGAACGACTGCCACAGGTCGCGGTAGAGCCCGGCGCGGCGGACCTCCTCCTGCAGGACGGCGTCGGCAGCGCGCAGAATCTCGAGCCGCTCGCGCGTGACGTCGCCGATGATCCTGATCGCGAGCCCCGGCCCCGGAAACGGCTGCCGCCAGACCATCCGCTCCGGCATGCCGAGCTCCTCGCCGACCCGGCGCACCTCGTCCTTGAAGAGCAGCCGCAGCGGCTCGACGAGCTGCATCTTCATGTCGTCGGGCAGGCCGCCGACGTTGTGGTGCGACTTGATCGTCGCGGCGACGCCCTCGGTGCCGCCCGACTCGATCACGTCGGAGTAGAGCGTCCCCTGCACGAGCCAGCGGACGTCTCCGAGCTTCCGCGCCTCGTCCTCGAAGACGCGGATGAACTCGCGACCGATGATCTTCCGCTTCTGCTCGGGATCCTCGACGCCGGCGAGCAGCTCGAGGAACCGGTCCTGCGCCTGCACGTGCACGAGGGGCACGTGGAAGTGGTCGCCGAACGTCTCGACGACCTGCTCGGCCTCGTTCTGGCGCAGCAGGCCGTGGTCGACGAAGACGCACGTCAGCTGGTCGCCGACCGCCTTGTGGACGAGCAGCGCGGCGACGGCGGAGTCGACGCCGCCCGAGAGCGCGCAAAGCACGCGCTCGCGGCCGACCTGGGCGCGGATCCGCTCGACCTGCTCCTCGATCACGGCCGCGGGCGTCCACGCGGGCGGCGCGCCGGCGATCTCGTAGAGGAAGTTCTTGAGGACGCTCATCCCGTGCGGGGTGTGCACCACCTCCGGGTGGAACTGCACGCCGTAGAGCCCGCGCTCACGCGACTCGAACGCCGCGACCGGGGTGTTCGGGGACGCTGCAACGACCCGGGCGCCTGCAGGCGCTGCAACAACCGAGTCGCGGTGCGACATCCAGACCGTCTGCTCCGACGGCGTGTCCTGCAGGAGCGCCGACTCCTCCGCGCGGAGATCGGTCTTGCCGAACTCCGACGCGTCGGTGCGGTCGACGCGGCCACCGAGGTCGAGCGCCATCAGCTGCGCGCCGTAGCAGATGCCGAGCGTCGGGATGCCGAGCTCGAAGATGCGCGGATCGACGCGAGGCGCCCCGTCGGCATAAACGGAGGCGGGCCCGCCGCTGAGGATGATCGCGTGCGGGTTGCGCGCGCGGATCGCCTCGGGCGAGATCCTGTGGCCCACGAGCTCCGAGTACACGCGGCACTCGCGAACACGCCGGGCGATCAGCTGTGCGTACTGGCCGCCGAAGTCGAGCACGAGCACCGGCCGCTCCTCCACGACGGGGAACGGCAGGACGTTCGACGGCTCAGCGGCGATAGTTCGGCGCCTCTTTCGTGATCGTCACGTCGTGCGGGTGCGACTCGCGCAGGCCGGCGCCGGTGATGCGGATGAACTGCGCGTCCTTCATCTCGGCGATCGTCGCGGCGCCGCAGTAGCCCATCGCCTGGCGGAGGCCGCCGACGAGCTGGTAGACGATCGGCGCGAGCGGTCCCTTGTAGGCGACGCGTCCCTCGATCCCCTCGGGGACGAGCTTCTCGACGTCCTCGACGTCGCCCTGGAAGTAGCGGTCCTTCGAGAACGACCGCGCGCGCATCGCGCCGAGCGAGCCCATGCCGCGGTACTCCTTGAAGCGCTCGCCCTGGACGAGGATCACCTCGCCCGGCGACTCGTCGGTCCCCGCGAGCAGCGAGCCGAGCATCACGCTGCCGGCCCCGGCGGCGACCGCCTTTGCGATGTCGCCCGACGTCGTCATGCCGCCGTCGGCGATCACCGGCACGTCGACCGACGACGCGACGTCGTACACCGCCGTCACCTGCGGGACGCCGACGCCGGCGACGACGCGGGTGGTGCAGATAGAGCCAGGTCCGATTCCGACCTTGACCGCATCGGCCCCGGCCGCGACAAGCATGTCCGCTGCGGACGCGGTGGCGATGTTGCCGGCGATCACCTCGACCGGGACGCGCGACTTGATCGCCGCCACCATGTCGATGACGCCGCGCGAGTGGCCGTGCGCCGTGTCGACGACGAGCACGTCGACCCCCGCGCCGACGAGCGCCTCCGCGCGCTCGACCGCGTCCGGGCCGACACCGACCGCCGCGCCGACCCGCAGGCGGCCGCGGTCGTCCTTCGTCGCCTGGGGGTACTGGATCTTCTTCTGGATGTCCTTGACCGTGATCAGCCCGCGCAGGACGCCGTCCGCATCGACGACGGGCAGCTTCTCGATCTTGTTGCGGTGGAGGATCTCCTCCGCCTCGGCGAGCGTCGTCCCGACCGGCGCCGTGACGAGGTTGCGCGACGTCATCAGCGCCGACACCGGCTGCTCGACGTCGTCCTCGAAGCGCAGGTCGCGGTTCGTCAAGATCCCGACGAGGACGCCCCGCTCGTCGGTGATCGGCACGCCCGACACCTTGTAGTTGGCCATCAGCGCCAGCGCGTCGCGCACGAGCGCGTGCGGCGGCAGCGTCACGGGCTCGACGATCATCCCGGACTCCGAGCGCTTCACCTTGTCGACCTCGGCGACCTGGTCGTCGATCGACAGGTTCCGGTGGACGATGCCGATCCCGCCCTCGCGGGCGAGCGCGATCGCGAGGCGTGCCTCGGTGACCGTGTCCATCGCCGCCGAGACGACGGGAATCGCCAGCTCGATCGAGCGCGTCAGCCGGGTGCGCGTCGCGACGTCGTTCGGCAGGACCTGCGACTCGGCCGGCACGAGGAGGACGTCGTCGAAGGTAAGCCCCTCCTTGGCGAACTTGCGGTCCAGGGCGAGCAGCCGCTGGAGCTCGTCCTGACGAAGTTCCATCTCCAAGGTCGACAGAGGGTAACAGCCGGTCCTGACACCCTCCTAACAGCGCCGGGCTACCGTGCGCGCGATGGGCTCGCTGGTCGCCGCGGTCGCCGCGCTCGCCGGCCTCTTCTCGCCCACGGCGACGGCGAGCGGGCCGACGACCGTTTTCATCCGCGCGCACGGGACGATCGCGGCGTTCGCGCAGGACGGCTCGACGATGGCGTGGTTCGCACCCGGGACGACGAGCTGCAACACCGTCCACCTCCGCTCCGTCACCGACCCGATCGGGATCGACCTGCCCGCGCAGTCGGCACCGAACGTCACGTGCCGGTTCGTGCGCAGCAAGCGCGACCCCGTCGAGATCGCCGTCGCCGGCGCGGTCGACAACGTCCTCTGGTCGCTGCCCCAGACCTCGCCGCTCGCGTTCGACTACCTGCTCGGCGCCGGCATCAAGCCGGGCAACCGGGCGGAGCGGCGGTTCGTGGAGGTGGCGCACTCCTCGCGCGGCGTCGGCCAGTGGCTCGGCGGGATCGCCGGCGACGGCGACACGCTCGCGTACGCGGTGACGACGGTCGACTGGGCCGACGAGGCCGGCTGCCTCGCCGGCACCGGCTCGTGCGCGCTCGTCAAGACCGGCGGCGGCGTCTATGCCGTGCGCGACCGCTCGCCCGTCCTCGTGCCGAACACCGGGCCGGCGGTTGCGCTCACCGTCTCGCAGGGCGAGATCGCGTATGTGCCCGCGGGCGGACTCGCGAAGAGCGGCAAGCCGCTCGCCGGCGCAGACCTGCCGATCGAGATCGTCGACGCCGCCACGGGCGTCGAGATCGCGAGCGTCCTGCCCCAGGGCGTACCCGTGGCGATCTCGCTGTCGCCGCACGTCCTCGCGACGCTCGAGCGGACCGCGCTCGGCCTGCGCCTCGCCTGGTACGACGCGCAGACCGGCCGCGTGCGCGGCGCGATCCCGGTACCGAGGGCGACGGCGTCGGCCCTGACGTCGACCGACCGGCTGGTCGTGTTCCACGTCGGCCGGTCGCTCCGCAGCGTCGACGTGCGGACGCACCGGGTACGGACGCTCGCCCGCGCGGCGGTCAGACCGGTCGGCCTCTCGCTCGAAGGCAGCAGGCTGGCGTGGGCGGAGAACCTCGGCGGGCTCTCGCGGATCCGTGCCCTCTACGTCAGGGGCAGGGGCTGAAGCTCCTCGAGCGCGACGGCCGACGCGAGCCGTGAGGCCTCGCGCGGGTCGAAGCGGCCCGGGCCGAGCTCGAGGACGGAGGCGGCGGCACAGCCGACGCCCTGCCGCAGTGCGTCGTCGACGCTGCGCCCGTTGAAGCGGGCGGCGAGGAAGCCCGCGAGCAGGACGTCGCCGGCGCCGACGGCGGCGACCGGCTCGATCCGGTCGGTTGCGGCGCGGTAGCGGCGCGTGACGCGGTCCTCGCGGAACGACGCGAAGCACGCGGCCTCCTGCGTGATCAGGACGTTGCGCGCACCCAGCTCGACGATCGCGTCGAGCGCCATCCGGAAGTCCTCGTCGTCCTGGAACTCCTGGCCGACGAGCGACTCGGCCTCGCGCTG
This sequence comes from Gaiellaceae bacterium, assembly GCA_036503495.1. Lineage (GTDB taxonomy): Bacteria > Actinomycetota > Thermoleophilia > Gaiellales > Gaiellaceae > Palsa-739. Next base: position 7,390 of record DASXWV010000129.1, on the reverse strand, counting down.
GTTCGGCGAGACGAGGAAGGGCTCGGCGTCGACGCCGCGGCGCAGCGGCTCGCCTTCGGTGTCGAGGACGCACTGCACGCCGCGCCTGTTCAGGTCGCGGATCGCCTCCGCGTAGAAGTCGGCGGGCACGTCGCGCGGCAGCGAGCCGGAGAAGACGACGTACGTCGCGACGCGCGACAGGTAGTGCAGCTTGTCCATCAGCGTGTCGAGCTCGTCGGGGCGGACGGCCGGCCCCCACTCGTAGATCTCGGTCAGCGTCCCGTTCGTCGGATCGACGACCGCGGTCGACGTGCGCGACTCGTCGCCGATGCGGACGAAGTCGTTGAGCAGCGCTTCGGCTGCGAGCGCCTCGATGATCCGGTCGCCCGTGCGACCGCCGGCGAGTCCGGTCGAGACGACGGGCGCGTCGAGCCGCTTGAGCGCGCGCGCGACGTTGACGCCCTTGCCGCCGGCCGACGTGAGGCTGCTGCTCGCGCGGTGCCGGTGGCCGGGCTGGAAGTTCGGCACCGTGAGCGTGCGGTCGATTGCCGCATTGAGGGTGACGGTGACGATCAACGGGTGACCGGCCCGCAGCGCAAGGACGCAGGGAGGGCGCGTGCCGATGGGACGCGCCAGGGGCCGGTATGCGTGTGCGGGTCGGTCACGTAAAGAGTCCGACGAGATGATGCACGGTCCGGCCGCCGTAGTAGGAGACGCGGCCGGCGAGTCCCGGCTTCGTGACAGCCCGCGCCGCGCGTAGCGGCCGCGAGACGACGAGCTTGTGACCGCGCCAGATCTCGACGCGGCCAAGCTGCTGGCCCTTCCGCACCGGCAGCGAGACGGCCGTCGGCGCGACGATCCGCTCGACGAGCGGCAGCCGGCGACGGACGATCCTGAGCGCCGGCTTCGTCGCGACGAGCGCGACCGGCCGCCGCCCGTACGGCACGCTCGCCCACGCGTACGTCCGGGCGCGCACGAGCCACGCGGGCCGGTACTGCGAAACGCCCCAGGTCAGGAGCCGCTGCAGGTCGGCGTTGCGCGCGGAGCGCGTCGGCACGCCGAGCACGACGGCGTAGATCGTGTAGCCGGGGCGCCGAACGGCGCCGACCTCGCACCACCCGGCGTCGTCGGTGTGGCCGGTCTTGACCCCGATCATCCCCGGCACGACGCCGAGCAGGTCGTTCCACGTGTGGACGGGCACGGTGCCGTTCTCGATCACGTCGCCGCGCTTCGCGACGATCGAGCGGACGATCGGCAAACGCATCGCGATGCGCGCGAGCAGTGCGACGTCGCGCGCGCTCGACACGTGCCCGGGCGCGTCCAGCCCGTCGGGACGGACGAAATGTGTGTCGCGCAAGCCGATCTGCTTCGCACGCTCGTTCATCCAGCGGACGAACGTCGCGACGTCGCCGTCGGCCGCGGCAGCGGCGAGCGCGTCCGCGGCGTTGTTCGCGCTCTGGATCAACGCGCCCTCGAGCAGGTCGTGCACACTGATCCGCTGGCCGGAGTGCAGCGGGATGCGCGACTCGCCGACCTGGGCCGCGCCGCTCGTGACGGTGACGACGTCGTCCGGCCGCAGATGCTTCAGCGCGACGAGCACCGTCATCAGCTTCGTGATGCTCGCGATCGGCACGCGAGCGGCTGCGTTGTGCGCGGCGAGAATGTCGCCGTTCGTGCCGTTGACGACGTACCAGGCGCGCGCGTCGGCCAGTTGCGGCGCGGCGTGCGCGCTCGCGGCGAATGCGAGCGCCAGCGCCGCCGCGCTACTTGATGCGAACCTTCTGCCCCACCCGCAGCGCATTCGTGCTGACCCCCGGGTTGAGTGATTGCAGCCGTTCGATCGAGATCCCGGCCTTGACCGCGATCGTGCCGAACGTGTCGCCGGTCTGGACGACGTAATAGCGTCGCTTCGCCGCCGGCCGCTTCGCATGTGTGGTCGTCGCATGGGTCGTCGTCGTGGCGTGCGTCGTCGTCGTCGTGCCGTTGTCGCGGTGGCTGAGCCCGGCGTGGATGAGCAGCACCGCGATCGTCACGCCCGCCAGGAACGCGACCGGCGCAGCGTAGTGGGCGATGGTCGGCCTCGGCCTACGCCGCCTGCGCGACATCCCATACCTCGCGCGCGAGCCGTTCGGCCGCCGACGCGGGATCGTCCGCGAAGATGACCGCCCGCGACGCCGAGACGAGCGCCGGTCCCGCGAACGCGGGCGCACAGTCGGCGGCGGTCGCGCCCTGCGCGCCGACGCCCGGCAGCAGGAACATGGTCGCGGGCAGGAGCGCCCGGGCCGTGGCGAGCTCCTCCGGATACGTCGCGCCGACGACCGCGCCGACCGAGGGGAACTCGCGCCCCCACCGCTCGACGTGCTCGGCGACGAGCTCCCACACCCGCCGCCCGTCGGCAAGCGTCGCGTCCTGGACGTCGCCGCTTCCCGGATTCGACGTCTTGACGAGCACGAAGATTCCGAAGCCGTCCCGGCACGCATCGAGGAACGGCTGCAGCGACTCACCGCCGAGATACGGGCTGACCGTCGCCGCATCCGCGTGCGGGCGCACGGCCTCGACGTACGCCTGCGCAGTCGAGCCGATGTCGCCGCGCTTGACGTCGGCGATCACGAGCAGCCCGGCGTCGCGCGCGTAGTCGCAGACGCTCTCGAACGCGCGCACGCCCCGCCACCCGCGTGCCTCGAAGAACGCCGACTGCGGCTTTACAGCGATCGCATGCGGCGCAACCGCGTCGACGATGCCCTTGCAGAACGACTCGGGGTCGGCGACGCGGTCGGGGAACGGGTCGAGCCCGACGACCAACCGGCTCCGCTTCCGCTGGACGGACTCGGCGAGCCGGTCAGAGAAGTGGTTCAGCTCTGTCTGACGGCCGTCTTGAGCGAGCTGCCGGCGGAGAACTTCGGCACGCGCGCGGCCGGGATCTCGACCTTCTCCGAGGGGTTGCGCGGGTTCACACCGGTGCGTGCGGCGCGCTCCTGCGTCGTGAACTTGCCGAAGCCGGTGAAGTTGATCTCGCCGCCGCGCTTCAGCGTGTCTGTGACGGTGTCGAGGAATGCCTCGACCGCCTTGCCGGCATCACGTGACGTGAGCTGGCTGCGCCGGGCGACCTCGGCGATGAACTCCTGCTTCGTCATGCCGGCCACCCTACCGCAGCAGGTCGCCGGCGCGGAACAGCGGACGGAGCCGGACCGCGTGCCGCGCGAGCGCGTCCGCGCCGCCCTCCTCACGGTCGACGACGCACACGGCCGTGTGCACGACGAGACCCGCCTCCCGCAGCGCCTCGACCGACTCGAGCAGCGCGCCGCCGGACGTGACGACGTCCTCGACGAGGCAGATGCACTCGCCCTCGTCGTAGACGCCCTCGATCCGCTTCGACGTGCCGTAGTCCTTCGCCGACTTACGGACGATCAGGAAGGGCAGCCCCGACGCGAGCGATGCGGACGCTGCGAGCGCAACCGCGCCGAGCTCGGGCCCGGCGAGCCGGGTCGCGTCGGCGGCGTGCTCGCGTACGACCGCCGCGATCCGCTCGCCGAGCGGCTGCAGCAGCTCCGGCCGCGTCTCGAAGCGGTACTTGTCGAGGTAGTACTTCGAGCGCTTCCCCGAACGGAGGAGGAAGTCGCCCTCGAGATACGCGTGCTCGACGAGCGCCTGCGCGAGCTCGTCGCTCACGGCCGCACGGCGCGCAGCGCGTCACGCGCGGCGTCGAGCAGCGTCGCCGCCTCGGGGGCTCCGTCGACGTACGAGATCATCGCGCCGTCGTCGAAGTAGACCTCGACGCGGTCGCGCTGCGTCCGGAAGCGGCGGCGCAGGACGACGGTGCCCGCGAGAATGCCCGTCGCGAACCCGAGCAGGCCGAGCAGCCTACGCTTCATCGGCCTCGGGCTCCTTCTTCTTCGCGGCGCGTTTGCGCTTCGGCGGCTCCTCCGGTGCCCCGGCGCCGCCTGAGGCGGCGCGGTTTGACTGCTGGGCGTCGGCGGCTTCGCCGCCGGCGCTTCCAGCGCTGTCTCTGAGGCACGACTTGAGGTCGTAGAAGACGAGCCCGACGGTCGGGTTCGCGACCGTCGTCGCGGCGATGTAGCGCTCGCCGTTGCGGACGACGAAGACCGCGCCGTCGGCGAGCGCCGCCTCGACCTGCGTGACCGCCGCGTCCTCGCCGCGGAGCGCATCCGCGCGCTGGAGCAGCTGCGCCGAGGCGTCGGCCAGCGCCTTCGCAGCGCCCTCGTCGGCGAGCGTCGAGCCCGCGACGGTGCCGTCGGCGCCGAAGAGGACCGCCGCCTCGATCTGCGACGAGATCTCGGTCAGGTCGGCAAGTGCCTGGGCGACGTCCACGAGGAGCAGGCTAACAGCCTGCGAAACTCAGGCTGTGCGGCTTCGAAAGCGGCAGCTCGCGACGAAGTTCTTCGCGGATCGCGGGCCCCACCTCGCGGCGATGGTCGCGTACTTCGCGCTCCTCTCGTTCGTGCCGCTGACGTTCCTCGCGCTCGCGCTGCTCGGCTTCGCTCACCGCGCCGACGCATCGGACTTCCTCGTGCGCGAGCTGTCGCGCGCGTTCCCCGGGACGTCGCTGACGAGCATCCTCACGCTCGTGCACAAGGTGCAGGACAACGCCGCGACGCTGGGGATCATCGGCGGCATCGCGCTCCTCTGGTCGTCGCTCTCGCTCTTCAGCGCGCTCGAGTCGGCGTTCAACATCGTCTACGGCCTGCCGAACCGCTCCTTCCTCCGAGGCAAGGCGCTCGCGGCGACGTTGATGGTCGCGACGATCACGACGCTCTTCGCCAGCCTGCTGATCGGCGCGGTCGGCGTCGAGATCTTCAAGCGCTATGCGGCGGGGTTCGTCGCGAACGCGGTCGTCGCGTACATCCTGTCGATCGCCGTGTCGCTGCTCGGCGTCTTCGTCTTCCTGGTCGCCGTCTACTGGCTGCTGCCGACCGCAGACGTGACGATGCGCGACGCGCTGCCCGGCGCGATCCTCGCCGCCGTCGTGCTCGAGGCGTCGTTCCAGGTGCTGCCGGTGTTCGTGCGGCTCGCCGCCGTCAACCCGACGCTGCGCGTCCTCGGCGCGCCCGCGATCCTGCTGCTCTGGATGTACGTGATGGCGAACGTCGTCGTCTTCGGCGCCGAGCTGAACTGGTGGGGCGCCGAACGAAAGCGGCTACGCACCACCGAGCCGGCGCTCGAGGGCCTCGCGTAACGCGCGCGCCGAGCGCGCACGGTGCGACTGCTCGTTCTTCCACGAGTCGCCGAGCTGCGCCACCGTCAGGTGCTCGCCCTCGGGAATGAAGATCGGGTCGTAGCCGAAGCCGCCGCTGCCGCGCGGTCCGTCGGCGATCGTTCCCTCGAGGATGCCGGTGCCGCCCAGGACCTCGTGGTCCGGTGAGATCGCGACGAGCTCGCTGACGTAGCGCGCACGGCGATCGGTGACGCCTGCGAGCTCGCCGAGCAGCTTCGCGATCGCCGGCGCTCCTTCCGGCGCGTACCGGGCGGAGTGGAGGCCGGGACCGCCGCCGAGCGCGACCACCTCGATGCCGGAGTCCTCGCCGAGCGTCCACCCGCCGGCACGGCTCTGCCCGAACCCGGCCTTGAGCAGCGCGTTCTCGTAATACGTCGTCCCGGTCTCCTCGGGATAGTCGTCGACGAGCAGCGGCTCGATCGTCCAGCCCGACAAGAGCTGCTCGAGCTCGCGCGCCTTGTGCGCGTTCCGCGAGCACAGGGTCGCCCGGATCACTCCATCCAACGGACTTCCAGAACGCCTTCGAGATCGGCGACGGCGGCGACGACCTGCGGCGAGCCCGCGTCGTGCAGCGCGATGTCGATGGCGATCTCGCGGCGGTCGCCCTCCTGCGCGACGTCGAGCGAGAGGACGTGGCCGAAGCGCTCGACCGCCTCGATCACGGGCGCCGGGCTACCGCCCGCGGGCAGCTCGACGAGCAGCCGCTCGGTCTCGGCGCGGAAGCGGCGCGTGAGACGGTACGCGACGATCCGCAGCGGGCCGAGCGTCAGCAGCGCACCGGCGGTGGCGATGATCGCCGCGTCGTAGTAGCCGGCGCCGGAGGCCATGCCGATCGCGGCAACGAGCCAGAGCGTCGCGGCCGTCGTCAACCCGCGCACCGACAGCCCCTGCCGGATGATCGCGCCGGCGCCGAGGAAGCCGATCCCGCTGACGATCTGCGCGGCGATGCGCGTCGGGTCGACCCTCGGGCCGGCGAAGGCATAGGCGCTGACGAGGGTGAACAGCGCCGAGCCGACGCAGACGACGAGGTGGGTGCGCAGGCCGGCGCCGCGCTCGCGCAGCTCCCGCTCGAACCCGATCGCGCCGCCGAGCGCCGCTGCGACCGAGAGGCGCAGCAGCTCGTGCGGCCAGGTCAAGCTATGGGAGGTCGCGGCTGACAGCATCCGCCTGCTTCGCGCCGATCAGGCGCGTCCCGCGCTCCGCGAGATCGAGGAGCTCGCCGAGCAGCTCGCGCGTGAACGGATCCTTCTCCGCCGTCGCCTGCACCTCGATCAGCCGGCCGTCGCCCGTCATGACGACGTTCATGTCGGTGTCGGCCGTCGAGTCCTCGGAGTAGTCGAGGTCGAGGAGCGGCGTGCCGCCGACGACGCCGACCGAGACGGCGGCGACCGAGTCGGTGAACGCCCGCGACAAGCCGAAGCGGTCGAGCGCGCGCTTGCCGGCGACGTACGCGCCGCAGATCGCCGCGCAGCGCGTGCCGCCGTCGGCTTGCAGCACGTCGCAGTCGAGCCACATCGTCCGCTCGCCGAGCGCACGGAAGTCGACGACCGCGCGCAACGCGCGGCCGATCAGCCGCTGGATCTCGACCGTCCGTCCCTGCTGCTTCCCGCGCGCCGCCTCGCGCTCGACGCGGTCGCCGGTCGACGCCGGCAGCAGCGAGTACTCGGCCGTCATCCAGCCGCGCCCCTGGTTGCGGAGCCAGCGCGGCACCTCCTCGTTGATCATCGCCGTGCAGAGCACGATCGTCTTCCCCTGGGTGATCAGCGCCGACCCGTGCGGGTTCTCGAGGTAGTCGGGCTCGATCGTCAGCGGTCGCAGCGCGTCCGGACGGCGACCATCACTCCGGCTCATACGGCGGTCAGCTCCTGCAGCGTCACGTGCTCGACCTGTTCGATCGGCAGCTGCAGGAACCTCCGTCCCATCTCGCGGAACGCCTCGGGGTCGCCGGTCGTCAGGAACCGGTACGTGCCCTCGCGGCGCGCCTCGTTCTCGATCCCCTTGCGCGCGAGGGTCTCGGCGACCTCGCGCGCCGTCTCCTCGGCCGAGAAGACGAGCGTCACGTCCCGCCCGAAGACGCGCTGGAAGATCGGCCGGATCAGCGGGTAGTGCGTGCAGCCGAGGATGACGGTGTCGACGCCGGCGGCCTTCAGCGGCGCTGCGTACGCGCGCACCGCCTCC
>DASXWV010000128.1:0-8674 GCA_036503495.1 Gaiellaceae bacterium | reverse complement strand
GCGGTCGCCACCGTTCATCAGCAGGAGGCGCGACGCGTTCCAGAGCTTGTTCGCAAGCCGCCGGCCTTCCTCGATCTGCTGGGCGGAGAAGCGGACGTCCTGCGTCGAGGACATCTTCAGCAGCCCGTACCGCGTCGCGTCGGCACCGTGCTGCTCGATCAACTCGACGGGGTCGATGCCGGTGCCGAGCGACTTCGACATCCGCCGCCCGTCGGGCGCGAGCACGGTCGAGTGGATGATCACGTCGCTGAACGGGATGTCGCCGACGAGCTCGAGCCCGGCCATCACCATCCGCGCCTCCCAGAGGAAGATGATCTCGCGCGCGGTCGAGTTGACGTCGCCCGGGTAGTAGCGCCGCAGCTCCGGCGTGTCGTCGGGCCAGCCGAGGGTCGCGAACGGCCAGAGCGCCGAGCTGAACCACGTGTCGAGCACGTCCTCGTCGCGCTGCAGCGCCGTCGAGCCGCACTCGGCGCACGCCGACGGGTCGCCGATCGCGCACGTCACGTGACCGTCCGGGCAGTACCAGATCGGCAGCTGGTGGCCCCACCAGAGCTGGCGCGACACGTTCCACGGCCGGATGTTCTTCAGCCACTCGAGTGCGACGCGGTTCTGCGCCGGCGGATGGAAGGTGACGCGTCCCGACTCGATCGCGTCGATCGCCGCGGCGGCCATCGGCTGCATGTCGCACCACCACTGCAGCGAGACGAGCGGCTGGATGCGCGTGCCGCTCCGCTCGCAGTGGCCGACCGAGTGCCGGTAGTGCTCGCGCTTCTCGAGCTGCCCGTTGTCCTTCAGCCATTGCACGACGCGCTCGGCCGCCTCGTCCTCGGTGAGGCCGCGGTAGCCGTCGGGCACGTCGCCCGTCATGCGGCCTTCGAGGTCGATCACCGTCAGCTCCTCGAGCCCGTGGTCGCGGCCGATCTCGAAGTCCATCGGGTCGTGGCCGGGCGTGATCTTGACCGCGCCGGTGCCGAACGCGGGGTCGACGCGTTCGTCGGCGATCACGGGCACGGTGCGCTCGACCACCGGCACCTTGACCTCCTTGCCGATCAAAGCCGTGTAGCGCTCGTCGTCCGGGTGCACGGCGACGGCGACGTCGGCGAGGATCGTCGCCGGGCGCGCGGTCGCGATCGAGATCGACCCCTCGCCGTTCACGAGCGGGTAGCTCGCGTAGGTCAGCGCATCGTCGACGTCGAGATACTCGACCTCGAGGTCCGAGATCGAGGTGCGGCAATCGGTGCACCAGTTGACGATCCGGTTGTCGCGAAAGAGCCAGCCGCGCTCGTACAGGTGCACGAAGAACCGCATCACCGCGCGCACATAGCCGTCGTCCATCGTGAAGCGTTCGCGCTCGTAGTCGAGCGAGCAGCCGAGGCGACGGAACTGGCTCATGATCACGCCGCCGTACTCGTGCAGCCACTCCCAGACGCGCTCGACGAACTGCTCGCGGCCGATCTCGAGCCGCGACGTCCCCTGCGCGCGGAGCTCGCGCTCGACCACCGCCTGCGTGGCGATGCCGGCATGGTCGAAGCCGGGCTGCCAGAGCGTGTTGAAGCCGCGCATCCGGTGGTGGCGGATGAGCGCGTCCTGGATCGAGCCATTGAGCGCGTGCCCCATGTGCAGCGCGCCCGTCACGTTCGGCGGCGGCACGGCGATCACGTACGTCTCGCCCGGCTGCTCCGGGTCGGCGTGGTAGAGGCGCTCCTCTTCCCAGACGCGCTGCCAGCGCTCCTCGACACCGTGCGGGTTGTAGAGAGTCGCGAGCTCCATCAGGCACCCACCTTAGATGGCGTCGCGCGCCGAGCGCGCTCCGCGGGGAAGCGGAACTGCGCGCGTCGGAGAGCGCGGTCTCCGACGCGCTACGTGCGGAAATCGTCGTGGGGATGCGCGGTAGATACGGCGCACCCGTCATTCGTCCTCGCCGGTGCCGCTGGCGCGGCAGCAGCGACGACGGGGTGCGCTCGCCAGGCCTTCAGGCCTAGCTCGCGCTACCTATCGCCGGGCGGTACCGCGGCTCTTCTGCCAGTCGCGCGGCTGCGCTCCGACCTGCTCGAGGATCGTCTCGAGCAGGTGGAAGCTCGAGAGGACGTGCTCGCGTGCGAGCGCGCGGGCGCCGACGGCGCTGCCGGCGAAGAGCGCCTGCTTGATCGCCCGGTGCTGCTCCGCGTTCCGCGCGTACAGCTCGTCGATCGAATGGTCGCCCGGCGCCCACACGGCAGGGCCGCTGAACGAGCGCCGCGCGCTCTTCGCGAGCTGCTCGACGAGCGGCAGGTCGGCTGCGCGGTAGATGACGTCGTGGAACGCGTGGTTCGCCCGCACCCACTCGCCCATGATCGACCGCCGCTCCTCGCCGGGCTCGCGCGAGCGCAGGTCCTGCGAGATCTGCGCGAACCGCTTCTCGCACGCGTCGAGCTCCTGCAGCTCCTCCGGAGTGATCTTGGACGCGGCCGTCTCGGTGGCGAGCGCCTCGAGCTCGGCGCGGACGAGGAACGCCTCGTGCAGCTCCTCGCGCGAGATGGTGCGGACGCGGACGCCGCGGTTCGGGACGAACGAGACCAGGCCGAGCGCGGCGAGCCGGCGCAGCGCCTCGCGGATCGGCGTGCGCGAGACCTGGAACTGCTCCGAGAGCTGCTCCTGGCGCAGCACGGTTCCCGGCGCGAGCTCGCCGGAGACGATCGCCTCCTCGATCACGAGTGCGATGTCGTCGGCCTTGGTGCTGTCGAGGCTCACGACATCGAGTGTAGAGCTAGTCGTTGCCGTGGTCGATGTCGCACGGGTCGGGGCAGTTGCACCCGTCGTCGAGCGTGTCGTTCATCAGTCCTCCAGCCGGTCGTAGGCGGACACGGTGAGAAAGTCCTCGAGCTCGTCCGCCAGAGCGAGCTCGAGGAAGATGTCCTTCGCAGCGACGCCGGCCTCGACGCGCGCCGCCTCCGCGCGCACCTGCTCCGGCGTGAAGCGGCCGGCGCGCACCCACTGCCACACCTGGGAACGCGAGATCTCGGCCGTCGCGGCGTCCTCCATCAGGTTGTCGATCGCCGCGGCGCCGACGCCGTGCAGCCACGCGTCGAGATAGCGGATCCCGACGGACACGTTCGTCCGCAGCCCCTGCTCGGTGATCTCGCCGGGCGTGTCCGGGATCGAGAGCAGGTCCGCCTCCGTCCACTGCACGTCCTCGCGCAACACGTCCAGCTGGTTGACGCGGGGGAAGCACTCGAGCGCGACCGGGACGAGGTCGGGGTGCGCGACCCACGTGCCGTCGAAGCCCTGCGCCGCCTCGCGCTGCTTGTCCTCGCGCACCTTCGCAAGCGCGACGCGGTTCACCTCGGCGTCCTTTCGGGACGGGATGAAGGCCGCCATCCCGCCGATCGCGTGCGCGCCGTGCTTGTGACAAACCGTCACAAGCGACTCGGCGTACGCGCGCATGAACGGGACGGTCATCGTCACCTGCGCCCGGTCCGGCAGCAGCCAGTCCCGCGCCCGGAACTTCTTGATGACGCTGAAGATGTAGTCCCAGCGACCGGCGTTGAGCGCGCAGCCGTGCTCGCGGAGCTCCCAGAGGATCGCCTCCATCTCGAACGCCGCGAGGATCGTCTCGATCAGGACGGTGCAGCGGACGTCGTGACCACCGACGAGGGCGAACGCCTCCGCCCAGAGCCGCGCCTCGAGGTGCGACTCGAGCTTGGGGAGGTAGAAGTAGCGCGCCCCGTTCGCGTAGGCGACGCCGAAGTCGTAGAGCGCCGCCGAGACCGGCTCCCCGTCGACCTCGACGTGCCGTTCGACTAGCTGCCAGCCGCGCGGGCGGACGAGCAGCGTCGCGATCTCGTCGTTCAACCGGTAGCTCTTCTTCGGCGTATCGAGCACCAGGTCGCCGCGGACCGCGTCGCGCACGTTGAGATGCCCCTGCTCGACGTTCGACCACGTCGGCGCGTTGGCGTCCTCGAAGTCGGCCATGAAGCACTTCGCGCCGGAGTTGAACGCGTTGATCATCATCTTGCGGTCGACGGGGCCGGTGATCTCGACGCGGCGGTCGACGAGATCGGCCGGCGCGGGCGCGACCTGCCAGTCGCCCTCGCGCCGGACGAGCTCGGGCAGCTCGCCCGCGTCGAGACGCGCCTGCCGCGAACGCCGCTGCGCGAGCAGCTCCAGCCGGGTCGGACCGAGCTCCCGGTGCAGCTGCCGGACGAGGTCGAGCTGTTCGGCTACGCGTGGAATTGCGCTTCCTCCGTCGAGCCCTTCAGTGCGAGCGTCGACGCGTCGGGCGACACCGCCTGCGTGACGAGGTCGAAGTAGCCGGCACCGACCTCGCGCTGGTGCCGCGTCGCCGTGTAGCCGAGCTCCTCGAGCTCGAACTCGCGCTCCTGCAGCCGCACGTACGCCGGCATGTGCTCCTCGGCGTAGCCGTGCGCCAGCTCGAACATCCCGGCATTCAGGGAGTGGAAGCCGGCGAGCGTGATGAACTGGAAGCGGTAGCCCCACTCCGCGAGCTGCGACTGGAACGTCGCGATCGTCTCGTCGTCGAGGTGCCGGCGCCAGTTGAACGACGGCGAGCAGTTGTATGCGAGCAGCTTGCCGGGGAACTTCTCGTGCACCGCGGTCGCGAACTCGCGTGCCTCGCCGAGATCCGGCGTGGACGTCTCGAACCAGACGAGATCGGCGTACGGCGCGTACGCGAGCCCGCGCGAGACGGCGGCGTCGATGCCGTCGCGCACGCGGTAGAAGCCCTCGCTCGTACGCTCGCCGGTGACGAACTCGCGGTCGTACTCGTCGATGTCGCTCGTCAGGAGCGCCGCCGACAGTGCATCGGTGCGAGCCACGAGCACGGTCGGGACGTCGAGCACATCGGCCGCGAGCCGCGCCGCGTTGAGCGTGCGCACGAACTGCGCCGTCGGCACGAGCACCTTGCCGCCGAGATGGCCGCACTTCTTCTCCGACGCGAGCTGGTCCTCGTAGTGGACGCCGGCCGCGCCCGCCTCGATCATCGCCTTCATCAACTCGTAGGCGTTGAGCGGCCCGCCGAACCCGGCCTCGGCGTCGGCGACGATCGGCGCGAACCAGTTCGTGCCGTTGCGCCCCTCGGCCCACGTGATCTGGTCGGCGCGCTGCAGCGCCGCGTTCAGCCGGCGGACGAGCGCGGGCACGCTGTTCACCGGGTAGAGGCTCTGGTCCGGGTACGTGGCGCCCGCCGAGTTCGCGTCGGCCGCGACCTGCCAGCCGGAGAGGTAGATCGCCTCGAGGCCGGCACGCACCATCTGCACCGCCTGGCCGCCGCTAAGTGCGCCCAACGCGCGGACCGGTTCCTCGCCGCGCAGGAGCTCCCACAGCCGCTCGGCGCCCAGACGCGCGAGGGTGTGCTCCGGGAGGACGGAGCCGCGGAGACGGATGACGTCGGCGGCGGCGTAGCTGCGGTCGATGCCCCGCCAGCGGTCGTCGTCGCGCCAGCGCGCATCGAGCTGGTCTGCCTCCACTTGGATCCGAGCTTCCGGCGTCATTCGCACGCTCCTGGTCAGATGGCTGGATTTCGGATCCTAAATGAGCGAGCGAACGCAGCGCAAATACCGAACGGCCAGGTTTCGGATCCGGCGGCACGGAGCGGCCGGATCCGAGACCATGGCTTCTAGACCGAGAGGAGGCGACCGAAGAAGGCGCGGTAGCGCTGGAGCGCGACCCGCAGGTCTTCGGTCGAGGCGTCGTCGCCGCCGTCCCACTGCGCCTCGAGGCTGCGCCGCTCGTCGGCGAAGCTCCGGGTGACGCGGTGGAGGACGTCCTGGACGAGCGCGTCCGCGGCCTGGACGGCATCGCGGGGGCTGTCGACGAACTCGGCCTGGATCTGCTGCCAGCGCTCGCCGAACGCGTCGGCGTCTTCCCCGACGAGCAGCTGCTCGTCGTCGGCGCGGGCGGCGTCGTCGGTCGTCTGATGCTCCTGCTCCGTCATCGCGCCACCTCCCGGTCTCCGGTTGCCGCGTCACGCGCGAGCGGCGCGTCGGCGGTGTCCTCGACGAGCTCCTCGAAGAGGCCGCGGTAGTGCACCATCGCCTGCCGCTGCTCCTCGGTGTCACCCGATGCGAGCCGGTGGCCGGCGCGGTAGTTCTCGACCACCTGCGGATGGTCGACGGAGATGTCGGCCGCCCGCTGCTCGAAGTGGTCGATCGGATAGCCGCGCTCGCGCATCACCGACTGGATCAGCGTGTCGGCCTCGCCGACGGCGCCGCCCGGATCGTCGACGAACCGCGCCTGCACGCGCTGCCATTGCTCCAGATACCGGTCGCGTGCCGCGGTCGTCAGCGGCCGGATCTCCAGCTCGTCACGCCGCTTGGCGCGGGCCGCGAGATCTGCCTCGGCGTCGCGCTTGCCGTCGGCGCGATCCACCGTGCGGTCGTACTCCGGGCCGAACCGGTCCTGCAGCGTGCGCGTCCTGCGTGTTCTCAGGGCCTGCCACACGACGATCGCGACCACGATGATCGCGGCGACGGCGACGAGCACCCAACCCCAGCCAGGCATGTATTCCTCCCTTGTCGTTTGCCTCGCCGCCCGCGTCCAAGGTGGAACGGCCGAGCGCGCCGGGAGGGTTCGCTAGTGCGAGGTCCAGCCCAGATCCATGAGAAACGGCGTGCCGGTGACGGCGCGCCCGTCCGGCCCGAGCAGCCACGCGGCCGCCGCCGCGACCTCGGAGGGCTCGAGGAGCCGCTTCACGGCCTGCGGCGCGAGCAGGTCGTCGGCGCCGCGCTCGGCGAGCTGGCGCTCGGCCAGCTCGGTCCGCACGTAGGCGGGACAGAGCGCCGACGCGGAGATGCCGACGTCCGCGCCCTCGAGCGCGAGCACCTTCACGAGCCCGACGACGCCGTGCTTCGCGGCGACGTAGCCCGCCTTCGACGGCGACGCGACGAGGCCGTGCACCGATGCGACGGCGAGGAAGCGGCCGTCGCCGCTGGCGGCGAGTGCGTCCCAGGCGTACTTGGCGAGCAGGAACGGGCTCGTCAGCAACACGGCGACGAGCGCGTCCCACCGGTCCTCGGGGAAGTCGCGCACCGGCGCGACGTGCTGGAAGCCGGCGTTCGCGACGATCGCGTCGAGCCGTCCGTCGAAGCGCTCGAGCGCGCCGTCGACGACGGCGCGGTTGCCTTCCCGCGTCGCGAGGTCGCCGTCGGCGACGTCGACGGCGTGGACGTGCCAACCGTCGTCTTCGAGCCGGCGTGCGATCGCGGCGCCGATCCCCTGCGCGGCGCCCGTCACGAGGACGGTGCGGCTCACTTGTAGTAGCGGAAGATCAGCTCGGCGACGCAGACCGGCTTGTCGCCGCCGTCGCGCTCGACCGTCCCCGACATCGTCGCCTGAAAGCCCCAGTCGGACTCGTCGACCGACTCGACTCGGAACGTCCCGCGCACGCGCGAGCCCGACGGCACCGGCGCCGGGAAGCGCACCTTGTTCAGCCCGTAGTTGACCGACATGCCGCCGCCCTCCTGCCGCGGCACGACCTCGTAGGACATCGCAGGCAGCAGCGAGAGCGTCAGGTAGCCGTGGCCGATCGTCGTGCCGAACGGCCCGGCGGCCGCACGCTCGGGGTCGACGTGGATCCACTGGTGGTCGTCGGTCGCGTCGGCGAATGCGTCGATCCGCTCCTGCGTGACGTCGAGCCAGGAGGACGGCCCGTATTCGTCGCCGGCCTTCACGCGCCCCACCGTACGACACTCGCCGCCCACGTGTAGCCGGTGCCGGCGGCGAGCAGCAGCACGAGCGCGCCGTCGCCGACGTCGCCGGCGCGCACGGCGCGGTCGAGCGCGAGCAGCGGGTCGACGCCGCTCATGTGGCCGGTGTCGTCGAGGTAGGCGGCGCGCGACTCGTCGAGGCCGAGCTCCTGCACGAGCAGCCGGTGCATCGACGGCTTCATGTGGATGCCGCAGAGGTAGTCGAGGTCGGCGAGCGTCGCGCCGCTCCGCTCGACGGCGCCGCGCGCGGCCGCGACGAAGTTGCGGAGGCTCACCTTGTCGAGGCCGTCCTTCATCTCGGCCGGGTCGGCGACGTCGAGGAAGCGGTAGCCGCCGTTCGGCGACACGCTGCCGCCGGACGGCACCTTCACCTGCAGCGAGAACGAGCCGTCGGTCACGCCGAAGCAGCCGAGCAGCTCGTTGCGGCCGCCGTCCTTCTCGAGCAGCCCCGCGACGGCGCCGTCGCCGAAGTTGAACATGAACCGCGAGCGCTCGTTGCCGTAGTCGAGCAGGTACGACTCGCGGCAGGCGCCGACGAGCAGGATGCGCTGCAGCTCGTCCTCCGCGCGCAGCATGTCGCGCGCGATGCGCAGCGCCACCGGTGTGCCGCACGAGACGTTGTCGTACTCGACCGCGTACGCGTTCGCGGCGCCGATGCGGTGCGCGATCCACGGCGCCGCCTGCCAGACCGCGTAGTCCTTCCACATCGAGCCGAAGTACATGACGACGTCGATCGACGCCGGATCGACGTCGGACTCCTGCAGCAGTGCCTCCGCGGCGCGCACGGAAAGGTCGCTGACGTGCTCGTCGGCGGCGGCGATGTGCTTGCCGCGCAGGCCGAACTTCTCGACGATCACGCGCTCGGGGATGCCGCTGCGGTCGGCGACCTCGGCGGCGGTCATCCAGCGCTCTGGCAGGTACGCGGCGGTGGCCGCCAGCGAGACGGTCGTCACTTCGCCTCGAGCACGCAG
>DASXWV010000127.1:0-21558 GCA_036503495.1 Gaiellaceae bacterium | reverse complement strand
CGCCGTCCGCCTCGCGAAGCTCGCGCTGAACAACGGCGTCGCCGGCTCGCTGATCGAGCCGAGCTCGTACCTGATGAAGTCCCCGATGCAGCAGATCGAGGACGACGAGGCGCACGAGCTCACCGAGCAGTTCATCGAGCGCTACCGGCGCCAGCCGGTTCCCGCGTCGGTCTAGGAGGACGCTCAGACGGTTCGCGGCGGCCCCGGCGGCCGCCGCAGCCGTCTGGGCGCCGATCGCCGACCTCTTCGCAGACGGCGCCGTGACGTGCTGGAGAATCCCCGTGGCGACCGCTGCTCGGCGGCGTCGTCATCCCAGACCGAGCCAGGCGACGATCGGCGGCTGCAGCGTGCACTCGTCGCGGTAGCGGATCGCAAGCGGCCCGCGCTCCTGTCCGTGCGAGCACATGAGCGGGTCGTCGCCGGCCTCGAGCACGAGTGCGCAGTGGTGGCCCGGGTACGCACCCCAGACGACGATGTCGCCCGCGCGCAGGCGCGGCGTCGGCGTCAGGTGCCGCAGCATCGTTCCCGTCCACCCCTCGCCGCTGTAGCCGAGCCCGTTGGGGTCCGGCGCGCCGGCGAGGAAGTAGCAGAGCGTGACGAAGCCGGAGCAGTCGATCGTCAGCGGCAGACGGCGCGCCAACGGGAACGGCCGCGCCTCGCCGTAGTGGATCCGGGACTCGTTCGCGATGCCCCAGCGCGCCGCAGCGACGATGCGCTGCCGGGTCGTCACTAGACTCGACGCAGAGGATGGCACGTTCGGTCGCCCTCGTCACCCCCTTCACCTGGTCGCAGCCGCACGACGTGAACGAGCACGTCGACGGCCTGGCCCGTGCCCTGCGCGCGCGCGGGCACGACGTGACGGTCCTCGCGCCGTCGAACCGGGCGCGCGACCTCGCCGCCGGGCGGCGCGCGCTCGCGCGCGGCGTCAGCGCGGACTTCGTCGCGGTCGGGCCGGCGCTGCCGCGAATCGGCGTCCCGGTCGGCGTCCGTGCGAACCTCGCGGTCGCGCTCGCCGACGGCCGCTTCGACGTCGTGCACGGCTTCGAGCCGGGGCTGCCGAGCATCTCCTACCTCGCGCTGCGCGACGCAGCGGCGCTGACGGTGGCGACGTTCCTCTCGCCCGAGCGGCTCGCGTATCCACCCGCACGGTCGCGCCGCGAGCGGCTGCTCGGACGTCTCGACGCGCTGCTCGCGCCGACGGAGGAGATCGCCGAGGCGGCGCGGGAACGCTTCCCCGGGACGTACGAGCTCGTGCCGATCGGGGTCGACCTCGACCTCTTCGCTCCTGGCGGGAAGCGCGACGTGGTCGTGCTCGAGTGGCGGCAGGCGGAACGGCCGCTGCTTCGCGCACTCGCACGGGAGCTGGTGTCGCACCCGGGCTGGGAGCTCGTCCTGCTGCGCACGCGCCCGCTGGGTGCGCGGCCGGTGCTGCCGCGCGTGCTGCGGGGCCGCGTCCGGGTGCGGACCGCGCTCGACGGCCGCGCGCGCGCGGACCTCCTGCGGAGCGCCGCCGTGTTCGTGCCCGCATTCGACGGGTCGCCGCGCGTGCTCGCCGAGGCGCACGCCGCCGGGGCGGCCGTCGTCGCACCGCCCGCAGCGGCGCAGCAACCCGAGCTGTTCGCGGCCGAGATGGGCCGCCTGCTCGACGACGCATCGTTCCGCGCAGCCCGCGCAGCCGAGGGCCGGACGCTGGCCGAGCACGAGACGTTCGCCGCGCTCGCCGAACGCGTCGAGGCGGTCTACGAGTCGGTGGCGGCGCGACGCCGCCGGCCGGCGCCGCGGCAGCCGCTCGAGGATCGCGACTGGATCGTCGCCGACCTGCACATGCACACGAGCTGGTCGCACGACTGCTCGATGGACGCCGACGAGCTGCTCGCGCACGCCGAGGCGGAGGGCCTCGGCGCGATCGCGATCACCGACCACAACGTGTTCGGCGGCGCGCTCGAGGCGGTCGAGCGCGCGCACCGGCACAACCTGATCGTCATCCCCGGCGAGGAGATCAAGACGTCCGAGGACGGCGAGGTGATCGGACTGTTTCTGCAGGAGGAGATCCCGCGCGGCCTGTCGTTTGCGGAGACGATCGCCGCTATCCGCGGCCAGGGCGGGCTCGTGTACGTGCCGCACCCGTTCGACCGGCTGCACTCGATTCCGCGCCCGCAAACGCTGCACAAGCACCTCGCGGAGATCGACGTGTTCGAGGTCTACAACGCGCGGCTGCTCTTCGACGCCTACAACGACGAGGCGCTGCGGTTCGCGCGCAAGTACAACCTCACCGCGGCCGCGGGCTCCGACGCGCACGTCCTGCAGGGCGTCGGCACCGGCGCCGTGCGCCTGCGCCGCTTCGACGGCCCGGAGGAATTTCTCCTCTCGCTGCGAACGGCCGAGATCCTGCGCCGGCCGAAGTCGCTCGCGTACCTGCAGGGCCTCAAGTGGGTGGCGCAGGCCAAGGAACGCGTTCGCTGAGCGCGAACCCTCCCCGGGGGCTCGATGACCGTGGCGACCGACGAAATCTACGAGAAGTACCTGCAAAAAGCGATCACCGAGATCAACGCTCTCGGTGATGCCGTCGCGCAGGCCGGCGCCGGCATGCGCGTGCCCGTCGTCGGCTCGGGGCACCCGCTCGCGGACGTCTTCCTGCTCAAGTACCAGCCGCGCGCGTCGGAGCTGCAGGAGGGTGTCGCGTTCTTCGGGCGTGCCGGCAACGCGCTGCTGAAGTCGCTGCAGCGGCTGCACGTCGATCCGATGGCGATCTACGGGACGAACTGCCTCAAGTTCGCCGACGGCGACGAGGAGGAGTCGCGGCCGTTCCTCCTGCGCGAGCTGCACATCGTGCAGCCGAAGCTCGTCGTCGCGATGGGCGAGCGGTCGCTCACGTTCCTCAACTCGGTCGAGTTCCCGCTCGCGCGCGAGCTGACCGCGCAGGAGGGCGAGCTGCAGAAGCTCACGCCGACGATCGACGCGCTCTACACGCCGGACATCGACGACTCGCTGGACGAGCAGCCGGCGAAGACGCGCTTCTGGAACGCGTTCAAGCTGCTCGGCGAGTGGTGGGAAGACCTGCCGCCCTACTGAGATTTGCCGCGTGGGCGGCGCTCGTCGTCGCCTGGTTCATCGTCGCGCCGCATCTCTCGTACCCGGGACACACGTGGACGGTCGCGCTGATCGCGGTGCTTGTCCTGCCGGGGACGATGCTCCTCGCGCTGCTCGCGCTGCCGGTGTGGTCGCTCGGCGCGCGGCTGTGGGCGGCCGTCGTCGTCCTCGCGCTGCTCGCGCTCCTCTTCACGGTCGCCGGCTGGGGCCTGCTCGCGAACTTCGCGAAGCTGTTCGGCGCGCTCTTCGCCGGCTGGGCGTTCCTGACGCTGTTCGAGGCGCTCTCCTGGGTCGTGATCGTCGCCGTCGTGATCCCGTTCGTCGACATCATCTCCGTGTGGCGCGGGCCGACGCACGCGATCACGCAGAAGCACTTCCACGTCTATCTCGACGTCGCGATCGCCTTCCTCGTGCCGGGCGGGGGCGCGGCGTACCTCGGTCCGCCCGACGTGCTCTTCTACGCGCTCTTCCTCGCGGCGGCGGCGCGCTGGCGGCTGCGCGTCGTCTGGACGTGGGCCGCGATGACCGCGATGTACGGGATCACCGTCGTCGTCGCGAACGCCGCCCACGTCGGCGGCCTGCCGGCGCTGCCGTTCCTCTCGTTCGGCTTCTTCGCGGCGAACGCCGACCTCCTGTGGCGGAGGCTGCGCCCGCAGCCGGCCGAGGCTACTCCGTAGGCGGGTTCGCGGTCGGCTTCGGCTTCGGCTTCGCCTTCCGCCCCGGCGCAGTGCTGACCGACGTCTCGCCGATCGAGAACGGTGCGCGGAACGAGCCGACGACGGCGAGCGTGATCGCCGTCGAGACGCAGAACCAGCCCGCGGCCGAGTCGTACCCCGTCAGCACCATGACGAAGCCGAGCCCGACCGCCGCGAAGCCGAGCAGCCAGGCCGGCCCCTGCACCCAGAAATGGAACCGCTTGGTCGGCGCGCCCACCTGCACGTGCAGGTTCGCGTCGTCCTGGATCCGAAACTGATCGTTCCGGGCCGCAACCGGAGCGCTCGTGTCGTTCATTGCGCCCTCCGTGTCCCGAGTTACGCGAGCGAGCCTACTCCGAACGCTCGAGCAACGCCACACACTCGACATGCGGCGTGTGCGGGAACATGTCGACCGGACGGACGCGCAGGAGCTCGTAGCCGTGCTCCTGTTGCAATGTCTTGACGTCCGACGCGAGCGTTGTCGGGTTGCACGAGACGTAGACGATGCGCGGGGCGCCGATGCGGCCGAGCCGCCGCAGCGCCTTGCCGGCGAGACCCGCTCGCGGCGGGTCGACGACGACGACGTCCGGCGACCCGGAGCGGTCGAGGAGGTCCTCGACCACCTCGCCGACGTTGCCGGCGAAGAACGCGGCGTTCGTGATCCCGTTCAGCTCGGCGTTCTCGAGCGCGCACGCGACAGACTCCTCCGAGACCTCGATCCCCCACACCGTCAGCGCGTTGCGCGCCATCGACAGGCCGATCGTGCCGATGCCGCAGTAGAGATCCCACACCGTCTCGTCGCCGCTCAGCTGCGCGGCCTCGCGCGCCAGCGCGTACAGCTTCTCGGCCATCCACGTGTTCGTCTGCAGGAACGCATTCGGCCGGACGCGGAAGCGCAGGCCCGAGAGCTCCTCCTCGATCCACTCCTCGCCCCAGAGCAGCTCGGTCGGGAGGTTCGTCACCTCGGCCGGCCGGTCGTTGACCGACCAGTGCACCGACGCGACCTCGGGGAAGCGGCGGCAGACGTCGACGAAGTACCCGCGCTCGAACTTCTCGCCGGGCGCCGTGACGAGCTGGACGAGCATCTGCCCCGTGTTGCGGCCCTCGCGGACGACGAGGTGGCGGAGGTAGCCCGTCCCCTCCTCCTGCGAGTACGCGTCGAGGTTCTCCTCGCGCGCCCAGTCCCGCACGGCGTCGCGGATGCCGTTGCCGAGCTCGGTCGTCAGCCAGCACTTGCGGATGTCGAGCACCTCGTCCCAGCGCCCGGCCTTGTGGAACCCGAGCGCGGGGCCGGACGGCGTCGCCGTGAACGAGTACTCGAGCTTGTTGCGGTAGTGGAAGATCTCCGGCTCGCACGGAAGGATCTCCTCGAGCGGCGGCTCGGCGATCCCGCCCAGCCGCTGCAGCGCGTCGCGCACCCACGCCTGCTTCTGCGCGAGCTGCGACGCGTACGCGAGATCCTGGAACCGGCAGCCGCCGCAGGCCGGGTAGTGCGCGCACGGCGCGTCGACGCGTTGCGGACCCGCCTCGAGGACGTCGACGGCGAGCGCCTCCGCATGGCTCCGCTTCACCTTCGTGACGCGGGCGCGCACGCGGTCGCCCGGCAGCCCGCGCCTGACGAAGACGACGAAGCCGTTCGTCCGCGCGACGCCGTTGCCGCCGTAGGCGAGCGATTCGACGTCGAGCTCGAGCAGCTCGTCCTTGCTCACCGGCGCGGCCATCGGAGCCGCAGGGTACTCGCTAGGCGACGCGGTGCTTCTTCGGGTACGGCCGCAGCAGCAGCGGCGGCCGCGGCGCCTGCGCGAAGTCGAAGTCCTTGACGAGATTCCCGAGGACGGGCGCGTCCTCGCGCACGTCCGGCCGCGGGTCCGGCCGCCCGTCGGTCCGCGGGTCGAGCCGCGCCCCGTGCAGGAAGTCGTCCTCGATGAACTTGAGATAGGCGTCGAAGCTGAGCACCTGGTGGTCGATGTACCCGCGCTTCGCGTACGGGCTGATCACGAGCGCGGGCACGCGCAGCCCGTAGCCGAACCGGTCGACCTGCGGCGGCGCGACGTGGTCGTAGAAGCCGCCCCAGTCGTCCCAGGCGAGGAAGATCGCGGTCGACTTCCAGTCCTTGCTCCGCATGACGGCGTCGATGACGCTCGTCACGTACGCCTGTCCGCGCGACACGAGCCCGGGCGGGTGCTCGCTCACCGACTGCGCCGGGCTCAGCCACGACACGCTCGGCAGCGTCCCGTCGCGCGCCGCCGTCAGGAAGTCGTTGAACGGCTCGACGTTCTCGGCCTGGCGGTCCTGGCGCACGGTGTCGAACCACGGCAGCGGGTTCCAGATGCCCGGCGTCGTCGCGTCCTGCCCGACCGCCTTGCAGAGCATCGCGTCGTCGGCGCAGTCCGGCTGTTGCCCCTTGAAGACGTAGTACGCCCAGCTGACGCGCTCCCTGTGCAGGAGATACGTCAGGTCGGTCCACGCGTAGTCCGGGATCGCGCCCGTCGTGTTCTCGGCCTCGCCCGGCGGCGAGCCGGGGCCCTGCACGGCCGTCGTGCAGCTCGACGGGTCGCCGCGCCGCGAGCACTTCGCCGACCAGCCGGAGACGAGATAGAGGTGCGCCGGCAGCGACCACGACGTGTCGGGCTGGAACATGTGGTCCTGGAGGACGAACTCGCGCGCGTAGCGCCAGTAGTTCGGGATGTCGCGGCCGTCCTTGTAGCCCATCACGTCGGGCTTGCGCGGCGTCAGCGAGCACTCCGGCGAGTCGATGTGCTGTCGGCAGAACCGCTTGCGTCCGACCTCGGCCTGCTGGACGAAGCCGTTCATCCGGCCGCCGTCGATGTCGCGCATCGCGTCGATGTGATCGTGCGGCCCGCCGGAGTTGCGATCCTTGCCGTCGTGGTACGGGCGGTCGCAGCCGCCGCGCAGCGGGTCGGGGACGCAGACGTGCCTCGGGATCCCGTCGGCGCCCGGGAAGGTGCCGAAGTAGGAGTCGAACGAGCGGTTCTCCTGCATGATCACGACGACGTGCCGGATCTTGTGGATGCCGGTGAGGCGCGCAGCCGACGCGGCCGGCGCGACGGCGAGCACGGCGGCGAACGCGAGCAGCAGCCGCTTCACAGATCGGGAGGATCGCCGCCGCAGATGAAACGACTCTAAGACTTTTGCGTCAGCGGTTCTGCAGCGTGTCGAGCCCGACCGCGAGCGCGATCGCGAGGCGGCGGTCGATCGTCTTGTCGGGATCGCCGGAGAGATCGAGCACGTACTGGTCGCGCAGCTTGAACTTCCGGTCCATCTTCCCGAGCACGTCCTCACCGCGGACGATGTCGAAGTTGTAGGGGATCGGGATGAGGCCGCCGACGTCCGGGACGAAGTCGATCAGCCTGCGCACGACCGCGATCGCGGCCGAGCGCTCGCGGGCGAGCGCGATCTCCTCCTCCTTGCCGTCCTGCACCGACCACGTCGTCCGGAGAATCGACTTGAAGAGATGATGGAGGACGCCGATCCGCTCGCCGTCGCCGGCGACGACGTCATAGCGCGAGCCGCCGGTGTCGAGCCACTGACGCGCGCTGATCCGGAAGATCTCGTTCGTCTCGCCCTCGTCCGCGTAGAAACGGATGTCCTCGCGGATCGCGAGCTTCTTCTGGCGCACGTACGCCACCGGCGACCCCGCCGGCGTCTCGCCCGTCGCGAGCGGCGTGATCCGGTAGAGATTCGCGATCGGCCGGATCAGCTGATCGACGAGGAAGCGGTCGTACGCGAACTCAGGAGAGGGCGGTGACATACACCTTGCGGTCGCGCGGGCCGTCGTACTCGCAGAAGTAGATGCCCTGATAGCGGCCGAGCGCGAGCTTTCCACCGTCGAGCGGGATCAGCACCTGCGAGCCGGTGAGCGTCGCCCGCACGTGCGACGGCGCGTTCGGGCCGTCGGGATCTTCGGTGTGCTTCCACTGCCAGTCCTCGTGCACGACCCTCTGCAGCGCACTCTCGATGTCCTCGCCGACCAGCGGGTCGGCTCCCTCGTTGATCGTGACGCCGGCCGTCGTGTGCGGCACGTAGACGAGTGCGGCGCGCGCGCCGTTCGCGTTCGAGACGGCGTCCTGCACCTCGCGCGTGATGTCGACGAGCTGCGTCTTGCGGTCCGTCTTGAGGGCGATCTCCTGCACGCGGTTATCCTAGGCCGGACGTGGCAACGCCGCTCGGCCAACGTGAGCTCGACGGACTGCGCGACGAAGCCGACCGCTTCATCGCGGAGCTCGACGAGGAGGCGTACCTCCACTTCTCGGGACGGAAGGAGACGTACGACCTCGTCCCGATCTACGAGCGCCACGAGACGCTGACGAACCTCGACACCGCGCTCGCGCTCGGCGCGACGGTGAACGGCGGCCGCAACGTCCGCGAGCTGTGGAAGTTCGCGTGCGAGGGCTATCTCGGCAACTTCGTCGGCGAGGAGGAGGAGCGCGCCGCCGAAGCGGAGACGAAGACCGTGCCGGTCGACGGCGAGGACATCCCGTACCGCGACCTGCGGCCGCGGATCATGAACGAGGACGACCGCGCGACGCGCGAGCGGCTGGAGCGCGCGCGCAACGACGCGACCGAGGAGCACATGAACGGCCTCTACCTGCGCAAGCACGAGGTCGTGCACCGCGAGACCGAGCGGCTCGGCGCAGCGAACTACACCGAGCTGTACCGGCAGTTCGGCTTCGACCTGGATGACCTCGCCGCGCAGTGCCGCGCATTCCTCGACTCGACCGAGAAGCTCTATGAGGACGCGGGCGACCGCTTCTTCCGCTCGCGCATCGGGCTCGGCCTCGGCGAGGTCGAGCGGTGGGATGCGGCGCGCGTCTTCCGCGGCATCCAGTGGGACAAGGCGTTCCCAGCCGACCGGATGGTGCCCGCGCTCGAGGCGACGCTCGCCGACCTCGGCGTCGACCTGCGCGGCCAGCGCAACGTCGAGCTCGACCTCGAGGATCGCCCGAACAAGACGCCGCGCGCATTCTGCGTCGGCATCGAGATCCCCGAGCGCGTGATCCTCGTCATCAAGCCGCAGGGCGGCCCGGACGATTGGCGGTCGCTGTTCCACGAGGCGGGTCACACCGAGCACTTCGCGCACACGTCGCCGTCGCTGACCGTCGAGGAGCGGCGTCTCGGCGACAACGCGGTCACCGAGGGCTGGGCGATGCTGCTCGAGCACGTGACGATCGATCCGGCGTGGCTGACGCGGCAGCTCGATTTCCCACGGCCGGCCGAGTACGCCGCCGAGGGCGCGACGACGCTCCTGTGGGTGGTGCGCCGGTACTGCGCCAAGCTGATCTACGAGATCGAGTTCCACCAGGCCGCGGACGTGACCGCGATGCGGCCGCGCTACGTCGAGCTGCTCCACGACGCGTTGAAGGTGACGCCCAGCGACACCGACTACGTCGCCGACATCGACGACGGCTTCTACGCGTCGCAGTACCTGCGGGCGTGGGCGTTCGAGGCGCAGCTGCGCGAGTACCTGCGCGAGAAGTTCGGCAATGACTGGTTCTCGCGGCGCGACGCCGGCTCGCTGCTGCGCGAGCTGTGGGCGGAGGGGCAGAAGCCGAACGCGGACGAGATCCTCGAGGACGTGACCGGCCGCCGCATCGAGCTCGAGGCGGTCGCCGAGCGGATCCGCGAAGCGCTGGCGTAAGAGCAACCGGGTTGCACCACCGTTGCAACCCGGTTGCGGACGACCTCCTGCCTACGCGCGCTCTGCGGTGCCCTCGATCGTCTTCGGCTCGCTGCCGCCGCCGACGCCGATCTGGATCTTCCGCGGCTTCGGCTGCTCGGGCTTCGCCACGTGCAGCTCGAGCACGCCGTGCTTGTACTCGGCCTTGATCGAATCCTCGCTGACGCCCTGGGGCAGTGCGATCGTGCGCGTGAAGGTGCCGAAGCGGCGCTCGAACCGGAAGTAGCGCCCGTCCTCGACCTTCTCCTCGCGCTCGCGCTCGGCCGTCACGGTCAGCGTCTTGTCGTCGAGCTCGACGGAGATCTTCTCCTCGGGGATGCCGGGCAGGTCGAACGCGTAGACGACCTCCTGCTCCGTCTCCCACACGTCGGCGACGGGGACCCAGCTCTGGCTGGTACGGCCGTTGCTCTCGCCGAGCCCGTTCATGAAGCGGCTCATCTCGTTGTGCAGCGAGGCGAGCTCGCTGAACGGCGCCCACCGAACCATCGTTGCCATTGTCTCTCCTCCTTGCACGTCCGACTTGACTACATCGACAGGATAAAACCTTAGCGTGTATATGTCAAGTCACGCGGAACCGTAAACTCCGCCGATGCTCCCGCTGCGCGACAACGTCCCGACGCGCTCGTTCCCGGTCGTCACCGTCGGCCTGATCGTCGCCAACTTCGTCGTCTGGTTCTGGGAGCTCGGCGGCCGCGGCCTCGACTACCACGTCGTCGAGGCCGGCTACTACCCCTGCACGGTGCAGGGGCCGTGCCACGTGCCGATCCAGCCGCTCCCCTGGTACGAAGGCACCTTCTCGGCGATGTTCATGCACGCGAGCTGGCAGCACATCCTCGGGAACATGCTCTTCCTCTGGATCTTCGGGAACAACGTCGAGGACGCGCTCGGCCGCGTGCGCTTCCTCCTCTGGTACGTCGCAGCGGGAATCGCCGCGATGGCGGCCCAGACGGCGGTGACCCTCCTCGCCGGCGGCCCGAACGACGCGAGCATCCCGAACGTCGGCGCGAGCGGCGCGATCGCCGGCGTGCTCGGCGCGTACTTCGTCCTGCTGCCGCGCGCGCGTGTCCTGACGCTGATCTTCTTCGGCATCATCCTGATCCGCGAGATCCAGGCGTTCTGGTTCCTCGGCGTCTGGATCGGGCTGCAGATCTGGACCGGCGGCCTCTCGATCCTCCATCCGCAGAACGGCGACGGCGTCGCGTTCTTCGCGCACATCGGCGGCTTCGTCTTCGGGCTCGCGACGGTGCTGCTCGTCGCCCGGAGTCGGCCGCGCGCGCCGACCGCGCGCTTTCCTGTCTATTGAGCTTCGACGAGATCGTCGCCCGGGCGCTCCGCTCGCTGCCGCCGGAACTGGCTGAAGCCGTCCGGAACATCGAGATCGCGATCGAGGAGGAGCACCCCGAGGATCCCGACCTGTTCGGTCTCTACGAGGGCGTGCCGCTGCCGGAGCGCGGCGACTGGGCCGGCGCGCTCCCGGACCGAATCCGCATCTTCCGCCGGCCGCTCGTCGAGTCGTTCTCCGACCCGGCCGAGCTCGAGGCAGAGATCCGGATCACCGTCCTGCACGAGCTCGGGCACTACTTCGGGCTCGACGAGGACCGGCTCGACGACCTTGGCTACTCCTGAGGAATGTCCGGCGAGTGGCCCGCGTTACTAGAGACATGAGAACCCTCGAGGCGATCCACCAGGAGATCGAAGTACTGAGCGAAGAGCGCTCCGAGCTCTGGCATCGGCTCTCCGCCGAGTACGACCCCGCCGTCCGCGACGACATTCGCCGGCTGGACGAGAAGCTCGACGCGCTCTGGGACGAGCACCGTGCTCTCCGCGCCCGGCTGCGCTTCGGCGACCGCGAGCAGATCGTCGCCCGCGCCCGCGTCGAAGAGCGGCTCGAGCGCGCCGCCTAGTTGTCTGTCCCGAAGGCGCCTGTTGATCCCCCAGCGGGGGGATCGACAGGCGCCCCCTCCGCATCGATGCTTCGTGGCGACCCTGCGGCGGAGTCGATCGGGAAGGACCGTCGCATGAGCTCGATCTCAGTCGAATCCTTCGCAGAGCGGGAGCTCGCTCTGACGATGCGGGAGGCCGAGCTGAGCCGTCGCGCCGCCGCGTTCGAGCGCCGCGCAGAGGACGGTCTCGAGAACGAGCTCGCCCGCCGGCTCGCAGAGGTCGAGCGACGCGAGCGCGAGGTCGAGCTCGAGCGCGACGCGCTCGAGTCGCAGCGACAGCGGCTCGACGCGGTCCGCTCCGAGTACGAGTCGCGGCGCGAGGCGCTCGCCACCCGCGCCCGCGAGCTCAACGCAGACCGCGAGCGCCTGCGCAACGACCGGGCTCAGCTCGTCGCCGACGAGATCGAGATCGAACAACGTGAGCGGGCGGTGGCGTCCGCCGCTGCGGCACTGGTAGAGCATCCATCGCCGTCGCTGGCGCCGCCCGCTCCGGTCGACCCGACCGGCGAAGGCGGCGACTGGTGGGCGAAGCAGCTGCACGGCACCGCCGTTTCGGCGTAGCGCCGGACGGCCTGGGCGTGCGCCTGCGCTCGATGCGCCGGCCGAACACGCAGCTCGGTGAGGAGATCGTCGTCTTCCTCGGCACCATGCGTTCGGCTCTACACTGATCCCGCCGACGGGGCGTTAGCTCAGCTGGGAGAGCGCCGGCTTTGCAAGCCGGAGGTCATCGGTTCGATCCCGATACGCTCCATAACTGACATTGCGCAAACCTTCGGACATGGTGCGCGCCGCGGAGCTGGGGAAGCGTTGCGCAGCGACTGCGCGCTGCCACCCTCGCGTCACGAGTTCGAGTCATAGACGTCGGTCCGCTGCCAGGCGGGCCGCCGGTCACGGCCGACGCGAGCGGTGACGAAGATGCCGCCGCCGAGCGTCTCCTCGGCGAAGAGCTTCAACCGGTCGATGCGGAGGCGATAGAAGCGGTACGCGCCCAACGATGCCCCGGCAAACCTCGGGAAGCGCTCAGTGTAGAGCCGGCGCGCCCACTCGTCCTCGCGAGGTGCGATCGCCTCCGCCTTGCCGAGGAGCTGGATGCCGCGATCGGAGCTCCCCCAATTCTGCGCCGAGTCGTAGACCGCGACCGCCACCGACGGGTTCGCGGCGATGTTCTTCGAGTGCTGCGCCCGCGGCTCGGATAGCCAGACGAGGTCGAATTCGCCGCTCCAAGCGAAGTAGGCAGTGTTGATGTGCGCGCGCCCGGGGCCGCTGACGGTGGCGATGGCGCAGAGGGTTGACGCCTCGAGAAGGTCGATCGCCAGCGCCTCGATGCGGCCGCTGGCGACGCGCCGTTTCGAGCTTCCGACCGCCATCGCTGCTCGACACTAACGCGTAAGCGCCAGCGGCGAAGCTACGACGATCGGGTTTGCGCAATGTCTGGTTCGGCCCATAGCTGACATTGCGCAAACCGCGGTCGAGGGCGCGGTCAGCCCTCGCAGGCAACGGCGATTTCGAGCGCCCTGCAGATCTGCACCATCCGCTCGTCGCTGAGTCGACCGAGACGCTCAACGAGTGTCGCGAGCGACACGCTCTCGACCGAATCGAGATTGACGGCGGAGGTGCGCGGCACAGGATCGTCGCCCGGCTCCAGCAGTACCTCGCTCGGGATCCCGCGGATCGTCGTCGTGCACGGTCCGATCAGCGTGCGCCGAAGGCGCGGAATCGCCGCGTCTCGAGAGAGCACGACGACTGGGCGGCGCCCAATCTCCGGGAGCTCACACCACCAGACCTCTCCGCGCGCCGGAAGCGCGTTCACGACGACCCGGCAGCCACGCG
Organism: Gaiellaceae bacterium; assembly: GCA_036503495.1. Classification (GTDB taxonomy): domain Bacteria; phylum Actinomycetota; class Thermoleophilia; order Gaiellales; family Gaiellaceae; genus Palsa-739. The sequence continues at coordinate 8,302 of DASXWV010000127.1, read as the reverse complement.
GAACGAGGCGAGGTCGCCCCATTCGTCGGCGGCGTCGAGCGGGAGGCGCTCGTACGCAGCGTAGGCCGCATCGATCTCCACCGCGCGACTGCGTGCGAGGAGCGCGTCAAGCGCTTCGTCGATGAGAGCGGAATCGTTCACGCCGGACCGCCTCTCTCGTGCGGCGGCCAGCAGCTGCTCGTCGACGGTCGTACTGATCCTCACCCGTGCCATGCCATCTTTATAGCACAGGCGTGGCACGCACGGCAGCCTCAGACGCCGAACGCTGGCGCCGTAACCGCGGCAACGCGGTTTGCGCACTGTCTGGTCCCGCCCACTTCTTCCTTCCGAAAAACTCCATACTTAGGGCTTCTTAGTATGGAGTTTTAGTAGGCGGAATATGGGGCTCCGAGCCTGGCATAAACTGCATACTACGTTCTAAAAGTATGTAGTTTCTATCGTCCGAGTATGTGCCCGATGCAGACCTTCCGCCGACTCGACCACTTCTTTGCTCAGACGCCCGCGGCCACGGGCCGCTTGCTCAGCTCGATCGACGTTGCGCGCGGACGGCAGGAGGCGTTCCGGCAGCAGCATCCGACTGCTCTGAAGACGCTGACCGACATCGCACTCGTCCAGAGCGTCGAATCATCCAACGCAATCGAGAGGATCACCGCGCCGCACAAGCGGATTCAGGAGATCGTCGCCGAGAAGACGGCGCCCAAGAACAGAAGCGAGGAGGAGATCGCCGGTTACCGCGACGTGCTGAACACGATCCACTCCAGCGCGCGGCACATCCCGATCAAGGGCTCGGTCATCCAGCAACTCCACCGTGACCTGTACAAGTTCAGCGCACGGCCAGGCGGCGATTTCAAGACGACGCCGAACTCGATCGAGGAGACGCGGCCAGACGGATCGAAGATCATCCGCTTTGAGCCCGTAAGGGTCTTCGAGACTCCAGGAGCCGTCGACGAGCTGTGCGAGCGTTTTACCGACGCCAAGAAGGAGGACGCGTATCACCCGCTCCTCATCACGGGTGCGTTCGTCCTCGACTTCTTGTGCATCCATCCTTTCGGCGACGGCAACGGACGAATGTCGCGTCTCCTCACGCTCCTCGCGCTCTACCAGACGGAGTACGACGTCGGCCGCTTCATCAGCCTTGAACGGCTGATCGAGGAATCAAAAGAGACCTACTACGAAGTGCTGCGCGACTCGTCGCAGGGTTGGCACGAAGGAGAGCACGACCTCGGACCCTGGATGCGCTACTTCCTCGGGATCCTCGCAGGCGCGTACCGGCGTTTCGAGGAGCGAGCGGGTACCGTGGTGCCCGCTCGCGGTGCAAAGGCAGACATGGTCAAGGACTTCATTCGCTCGCGCGTGAGCGAGGAGTTCACCGTCGCTGAGATCCGGCGGGCCGTCCCGACGGCTAGCGACGTGTACATCCGGAAGGTGCTGAAAGGCTTGCGAGACGAACGCGTCGTCGAGGTCACGTCGAGTGGCCGGACGGCGAAGTGGCGTCGCCTCAGCATCGACTTCTGATCGGGCGGCGGCTACTCCTCCGTTGGGATGCAGTTGTCGATGTCGACGCGCTTCCCCCCGATCGAGACCGCCCCGCACGCGAGGCAGAACCACGCCTCGGCGTCGGGCAACGTCACACACGCCTGCCGGCCGCAGCCCTCGCAGACGGTCCGCTCCTCCGGCGAGAACCAGGCGAGGAAGTCGATGTTCCGCAGCGGGCCGCCCACCCAGACGACGCTAACGCGCCGCGGGCGCGCTGCCTATGGGCCGCTCGGCCCATCCGGACGCGGCCTCCGACAGCCGCGCCACGTAGATTTCGCCCGTCGATTCACGGCCACGGCCGGAGGGCGGCACGTTGCATGACGCGCTGAGAGCTTTCCACACGCTCAACCTGATCGCGTTCATCGCCCTCGGGGTCGTCGCGCTGATCACGTGGTACCGCCGCCGCGACCGCGCGAGCGGCTGGGCGGCGGCCGCCTTCGGCTCGCTCGCGGCGCTCGAGGTGCTCAGCCTCATCCCGACGCACGAGCACAACATCGGCGAGAAGATCATCGCGCGGTTCGAGGTCGTGATCCTCGTCGTCTTCCCCTACCTCCTCTTCCGCTTCACGAACGCCTTCCGGACGCCGGCGCGCGCGCTCGCGTGGGCGCTCGCGGGCCTGACCGCGGTGCTCGTCGTCTGGGCATGCGCGATTCCGCGCTACCCGCAGCCGGACGAGCCGCGCAGCGCAGGCTTCGAGGCGTTCGTCATCGTCTTCCTGATTCATTGGACGATCCTCTCGATCGCCGCCGCGACGCTCCTCTGGCGCGCGGGCCGCGAGCAGCCGACCGTCGCGCGCCGCCGCATGCAGTTCCTCGCCTTCGCGAGCGCCGTGCTCACGCTTGCGCTCATCCTCGTGCTGCCGACGTCGAACTCCGACTCCGGCTGGGCGCTCGGGACGCAGCTGCTCGGATTCGCGGCGGTGATCGCGTTCCTCGTCGGCTTCGCGCCGCCGCAGGTGCTCCGCGTCCTCTGGCGCGCGCCGGAGACGGAACGGTTCCAGTCCGCGATGGCCAGCCTGCTCACCTTCGCCGAGACGGAGGAGGAGGTCGCGAGTCGCGTGCTCGAGCCGGCGGCGCAGATGGTCGGGGCGCGCGCCGCCACGATCCGCAACTCCGACGGCACGGTGGTCGGCGCGTGGAAGCTCCCGGCCGACGGCGCGCCGTCGCGGGACGCGGAGCTCGTCGAAGCAGAGGCGCCGGGAGCGACGATCACCGTCTGGACGACACCGGAGGCGCCGTTCTTCGGCGAAGAGGAGCTCGCACTGCTGCGCGCGCTCGGCGCCGTGACCGGCCTCGCGCTCGACCGCGTGCGGCTCTACCAGGCGGAGCACGAGGCACGGCTGCAGCTCGAGCGCGCGAACGAGTTGAAGGCCAACTTCATCGCGCTCGCCGCGCACGAGCTGCGGACGCCGGTGACGACGATCCACGGGTTCGTCACGACGCTCCACCACCTCGGCGACCGGCTCGACGAGGAACAGCGCGAGACCGTTCGGCACGCGCTGCTGCAGCAGACCGAGCGCATGGCTCGCCTGGTCGAGCAGCTCCTCGACCTCTCTCGCCTCGACGCCGACGCGATCGAGATCGTGCGCGAGCCGGTCAACGTGCGCGACCATGTCGAGGACATCGTCCGCACGGTCGCGGCCGATCCGGAGGCCGTCGAGGTCGCCGTCCCGGAGAACGCGGTCGCGGCGGTGGATCGCAATGTGCTCGACCGCGTGATAGGCAATCTGATCACCAATGCGTTCCGCTACGGACAGCCGCCCGTGATCGTCACCGCCGAGAAGACCGCCCGCCACCTGCGCATCAGCGTCGAGGACCGCGGCGGCGGCGTCTCGCCGCAGTTCGTCCCCGACCTGTTCGAGCGCTTCTCGCGCAGCGAGGGCTCGCGCGCGAGCGCCGTCGGTACGGGGCTCGGCCTCGCGATCGCGCGCTCGTACGCACGCGCCCACGGCGGCGACCTCGTCTACGAGGACGCGATCCCGACCGGGGCGAAGTTCAGGCTGGTGCTGCCCGCATGACGGACGCCTTCGACGTCGCGCAGCTGGCGCTGCTCGGCGAGGCCGCCGACTGCCTCCAGGACGTCGCCGTCCTCGTCTGGGACGAGGACCGCAACTACGTCGCGGCGAACCAGGCGGCATGCGACCTGATCGGGCGGACGCGGACGGAGATCCTGAGCATGAGGGTCGGCGACCTCGCGGCCGACCACGCGGACGGCGTCTTCGCCGAGGTGCAGAAGCGCGGCATCCACACCGGCACGATGGACTCGCCGTCCGGCCGCATCGAGTACGTCACGTGCCGGACGCGCGTCGCCGGCCTCCCCTACATGGTCAGCGTCTGCTGGCGGAGTCACTAGTGACCGACCGCTGGGAGGACGGGTTCGACACGTGGACGCCGCAGGCCGAGGCGGCCGCCGGCGATACCGACACCGGCGTCGACCTCGACCGCAAGGAGCTTCTCCGCCTCGCCCGCGAGCTCGCGGCGCAGCGCAACGTCGAGCAGGATCGGGCGCACCGCGAGCTCGAGCAGCTGAAGGAATCGCTGCGCGAGCGCGCCGAGGCGGTCGCCGAGCGCGAGCGCGAGCTCGCCGAGCTGCAGCGGCAGCTCGAGAAGGGCAAGCGGGCGAAGCCCGCGAAGAAGCAGCAGCAGGTGCAGCACGCGGTCGACGCGGAGGCGATCAGCGCACGCGAGCGCGCCGCGCTCGAGCGGTTGCAGGCGGTGGAGGCGCGCGAGGCCGAGCTGCAGGAGCGCGCGCTCGAGCTCGCCGAGGAGTCGGCGACGCTCGCGACCCTGCAGGCCGAGCTCGACGCCGCACGCGAGGAGCTCGAGCGGTCGCAGACCGACCGGCAGCTCGCCGCCGCCGAGCGGCAGCGGCTGGAGGAGCGGCTCGAAGAGGCGCGCCGTGCGGAGAAGGAGCTGGCCGGGCTGCGGGTCGAGCTCGAGCGGCGCCGCGAGGAGATCGAGGCGCGCGAGCGCAAGGTCGCGGCGGCGACCGCCGCCGCGACCGACGACACGCAGCCGGATCCGTACGAGGAGCGGGAGAGTGAGCTGCGGCGCGTCGAGGCGCGGCTCGAGGTGCGGGAGCGCGAGCTCGCGCTCCTCCGCCAGGGGCTCGACGCCCAGCGCATCGAGCTGCACGAGCGCGAGCGCCTCCTGCGCCGGCGCGAGGTCGCGGACGTCCGGCAGACGTTCGACGCACCGTTCGCGCCGCCGAGCTTCAGCGAAGGCCTCGCCTCCTTCGTCTCGTCGCGCAACCGCAGGTAAGAAGCTCGCCGGGCTACGATCGATGTCAGAGGCCCGCGCCGTGCGGGCCCTTCGTCATGTCCGAGCACATCGACACCGTCGACCCGCCCGACCTCGGTCTGCTGCCGACGTTCCGCAGGCTGCTCCGGCTCTGGCGCCACGAGTGGCGCCTCGGCGTGCTCGGGCTCTCGCTCGCCTTCTTCTACACGCTGATCTCGATCACGATCCCGCTGCTCACACAGCACGCGGTCGACGATGCGATCGTCACGCACCGCGACCCGCTCTGGCCGTACATCGTCGCGATCGTCGCGCTCGCGGCGCTCCGGTTCGCAGGCAACTTCACCCGCCGCTTCGCGACGGCGCGCATCGGCATCCGCATCGAGGCGCGCATGCGCGAGCTCCTCTACAACGCGTACCTCCGCTACCCCCGCGCGTTCTACGACCGGCACGCGACCGGCCAGGTGCTGTCGCGCGCGACGAACGACCTCTACCCGATCCGCTACTTCATCGGCTGGGGGCTCGTCCAGGGGATGCAGAGCATCTTCATGATCGTCGCCGCCTCGATCGTGCTCGTGCTCGTCGACGCGCGGCTCGCGCTCTACACGGCGGTCGCGATGCCGCCGATCACCGTGCTCGCGCTGAGGTTCGCGCGCCGCGTCTCGCCGCTCTCGCGGCAGGTGCAGGAGCGGAAGGGCGACGTGACCGAGGCGGCCGACGAGGCCGTCGTCGGGATCGAGATGGTGCAGGCGTTCGGGCGCGAGGACGACGTCCGCGGCCGCTTCGGCGAGAAGGCGGAGGCGGTCCGCGACACGGTGCTCAAGCAGGCGGGCGTCGAGGCGCGGCACCTGCCCGGCCTCTACTACCTGCCGTCGCTCTCGATCGCGGCGGTCGTCTTCTTCGGCGGCCGGGCGGTGATCAGCGGCGACCTGACGATCGGCCAGTTCGTCCTCTTCGAGACGCTGCTGCTGCAGCTCGTCTGGCCGCTCGAGGCCCTCGGCTGGATCACGAACCTCGCGCAGCGCGCGCTCGCCTCGGCCGGCCGGTCGTTCGCGTGGCTCGAGGGGATTCACCCGCTGCCGGAGCCGGCGCAACCGCAGCAGCTTCCCAGCGGCCCGCTTGCGGTCCGGTTCGAGCGCGTCGACTTCGCCTACGGCGGCGAGGACGACGTGCTGCGTGCGCTCGAGCTCGAGGTCGAGCCCGGCGAGATCGTCGCCGTCTGCGGGCCGACCGGTGCCGGCAAGACGTCGCTGCTCAACCTGCTGCCGCGCTTCTACGATCCGACCGGCGGCCGCGTCCTCGTCGGCGGCGTCGACACGCGCGACGTCGCGATCGCCGAGCTCCGCAGCGACGTCGCGCTCGTCACCCAGCGGCCGGTCCTCTTCTCGGTGCCGCTGCGCGACAACCTGACCGCCGGGCGCGACGACGCCGACTGGGACGACGTGCTCGCCGCGTGCGAGGCGGCCGGCGTCGATGCCTTCGTCGACGAGCTTCCGCAGGGCTACGACACGCTGATCGGCGAGCGCGGCATCAACCTCTCGGGCGGCCAGCGCCAGCGCGTCGCGCTCGCGCGGGCGCTCGTCACCCGTGCGCGCGTCGTCGTGCTCGACGACCCGCTCTCGGCGGTCGACACGCTCACCGAGCGGCGGCTCGTGCAGCGCCTCCGCCCCGCGCTCGAGGGACGCACCGTCCTCGTCGCGACGCAGCGGCTCTCGACGGTCGAGCTCGCCGATCGCGCCGTCGTCCTCCTGAACGGCCGCATCGTCGAGTCGGGAGCTCCGGCCGAGCTGATCGTCGGCGGCGGCGCCTTCGCCGCGCTGTTCGGCGACGAGGTGGTAGCGGCGTGAAGCGGCTGTGGCGCTACCTGCAGGGCCGCCGCGTCTGGGCGGTCGTGCTGATCCTCGTCGGCACGGGCAACGCTGCCGCGCAGACCGGCGGCTGGCTGCTCGTTCGCGACGCGATCGACAAGGGCATCCGCGCGGCGAACGAGCGCCACCTGACGCTGATCGTCTGCATCTACCTCGGCGTCGCCGCGGCCGGCTGGCTGCTGCAGGCCGTTCTCATCCGCGGCCTCGCCGGCCTCGGGCAGCGGATGGTGCTCGGCCTCCGCCGCGACCTCTTCGACCACCTGACCGGGCTCTCGCTCCGCTACTTCTCGCAACAGAAGGCCGGTTGGATCATCGCCCGCCTGACGAGCGACGTCGACTCCGTGTCCGATGTGCTGTCGCAGGGGATGCCGACGCTCGTCGCGAACGTCATCCTCCTTCCCGCAGCGGTGCTCGCGCTGCTGATCGCCGACTGGCGGCTCGGGCTCGTCGTCGTCGCGATCGTGCCGCCGGCGCTCGTGCTGACGCGTTGGTTCCAGCGCGTGTCGCACGTCGCGCTCGTCGAGTCGCGCGAGCGCATCGGCGCGGTGACGGCGCAGATCGCGGAGTCGGTGTCGGGCATGGCGGTCGTGCAGGCGTTCAATCGCGAGCGCCGCTTCCAGGCGGAGTTCGACTCGCTGAACCGCGCGAACCTCGAGCAGCACGTCAAGGTGCAGAAGATCTTCTCGGTCTTCTTCCCGTCGATCGAGTTCATGGGGATGATCGCGACCGGCGCCGTCCTCTACACCGGCGACCACCTCCTCACGAACCACACCCTGACGATCGGGACGCTGATCACCGCGCTCTACCTGCTGCAGCTCGTGTTCCAGCCGCTGCAGGAGCTCTCGGACGTCTACGGCCAGCTGCAGTCCGGCGCGGCCGCGATGGTCAAGATCGCAGGGATCCTCGACGAGGAGCCCGACATTCGCGACCGCCGCCACGCGCGCGAGATTCCGAGGATCGTCGGCAAGCTCGATCTCGACGACATCGTCTTCTCGTACGGCGACGAGCCCGTCCTGCACGGCGTCGACATCCACATCCCGCCGGGCGGCTGCCTCGCGCTCGTCGGCGAGTCCGGCGGCGGCAAGTCGACGCTCGCGCGGCTCGTCGGCCGCTTCTACGACCCCGACGTCGGCACCGTCCGGATCGACGACGTCGACGTTCGGGAGCTGCAGCTCCGCTCGTACCGGCGGCAGCTCGGCGTCGTCCTGCAGGATCCGTTCCTGTTCAGCGGCACGATCGCGTCGAACATCCGCTTCGCGAGGCCGGACGCGAGCGACGACGACGTCGTGCGCGCCGCGCGCGCCGTCGGCGTCGACCGGATCGCCGCGCGCCTGAGCGGCGGCCTGGAGCATGCGGTGCGCGAGGGCGGCTCCGGCCTGTCGGCGGGCGAGCGGCAGCTGATCTCGATCGCGCGCGCTGCTCGCCGATCCGCGGATCCTCATCCTTGACGAGGCGACGTCGAACATCGACCGGCCGACGGAGGTGCTGATCGAACGCGCACTCGACCGCCTGCTGCACGGCCGGACGTCGATCATCATCGCGCACCGGCTCTCGACCGTCCGGCGCGCCGACCAGATCCTCGTCGTCGAGCACGGCCGCGTCGTCCAGAGCGGCTCGTACGATCAGCTGCTCGCGCAGCCGGGCACGTTCCGCCGCCTCGCC
>DASXWV010000126.1:0-43766 GCA_036503495.1 Gaiellaceae bacterium | reverse complement strand
CTCGGCCAGGCAGATCGAGGACGACGGCCGCCTGCAGGTGCCGCTGTACATGCTCGTGCTGCGCGACCTCGTCGGCATCGAGCCGCTCGGCGGCGTGTACCGCGCGCTCGCGGGCTCGCGCGGCGCGCGCGGGATGCTGCGGGCCGACGCGCGGGACGAACTGCCCGGCTTCGCCGAGCGCGATTACCTGGACGAGGCCGAGTTCTGGCGGCACGTGGAAGCTGCGCGCGCCCGCGCGCTGGGGGCCGCGCGCCGGATCCGCGCGGGGGACGTCTGGCACGACCCGCGCGGCGGCGCGGCTCCGCCGCGGCGCCGCGGTGAGAGTGGAGCGGGCGTAGTGAACGAGCAGCAGCTGGCAGCGGTCGAGGCGACCGGCGAGGTGTTTGTGTCGGCGGGCGCCGGGACGGGGAAGACGGCGGTGCTCGTCGAGCGGTTCGTCCGCGCGGTCTGCGACCGCGGGCTCGACGTCGACTCGATCCTCGTGATCACGTACACGCGCCGCGCCGCCGGCGAGCTGCGCACGCGCATCCGCGCCGCGCTCACCGACCGGGGCCGCGAGGACCTCGCGCGCGAGCTCGACGGCGCGTGGATCTCGACGATCCACGGCTTCTGCCTGCGCCTGCTCAAGGCGTATCCGTTCGCCGCCGGCCTCGACCCGCGCTTCCGCGAGCTCGACGACGCGCAGGCGGCCGTGCTCCGCGGGGAGGCGTTCCGCGACGCGCTCGCCGAGTTCTGCGCGGGCGGCGAGCCCGACCGGCTGCGCCTGCTCGCGACGTACGGCGCCGACGGCCTGCGCCGCATGCTCACCGGCGTCTACGAGACGCTGCGCTCCGCCGGCCGCGACCTGACGCTCGAGATCGGCGGCCGCCCGCAGCTTGCGGGGCGTGTCGAGGAGCTGCGCGACGCGGCGCGCTGCCTCGCCGAGGATCCGTCCGCGACCGAGAACCAGCGGTCGGCGGCGACACAGGTGCTCGCGCTCCTCGAGCGCGGCACGCAACCGGATCGCCTGATGGACCTCGCGGGCTTCCGTGCGCCGGGCAGCGAGCGGTCGGCGTCGTACGAGGAGGCGCGACGCGCCGTCGAGCAGTCGGCACTCGACGAGGTGGCGGCACACGACCGCGAGCTGCTGCAGCAGCTGCTCGAGCGCTTCGCCGCGGCGTTCGACGAGGCGAAGGCGCGCGAGTCGGCCCTCGACTTCGAGGATCTCCAGCTGCGCGCGCGCGACCTGCTGAAGCGCAACGAGGCGATCCGCGAGCGGGAGCAGCTGCGCTTCCGCTCGATCATGGTCGACGAGTTCCAGGACACGAACCAGCTGCAGTGCGAGCTCGTAGACCTGTTGAGCCGTCCCGAGACGGAGGTCTTCTACGTCGGCGACGAGTTCCAGTCGATCTACGGGTTCCGGCACGCCGACGTCGGCGTCTTCCGCGCACGGCGCGCGCAGGCGGCGCAGCTGCTGCCGCTGACGCAAAACTACCGCTCGCGCGCCGAGGTGCTCGCCGCCGTGAACCAGCTCTTCGGCTCGCACTTCGGCGACGAGTTCCAGCCGCTCGCCGCGGCCGCGGATTATCCCGATCCCGTCTTCGGCCATCCGGTCGAGCTGCTCGTCACCGACAAGGCGGGCTACGCCGACACGGGCGTGCACTGGCGCCGCGGCGAGGCGCAGGCGATCGCGCGCCGCGTGCGCGAGCTGGTCGACGCCGGCGTTGCGACGCCGGGCGAGATCGTGCTGCTCTTCGCAGCCGGCACCGACGCCGAGTGGTACGAGGACGAGCTGCGGAAGGCGGGCCTGCCGACGTACCGCGCGACCGGCAAGGGCTACTTCGGGCAGCAGCAGGTTGCCGACCTGCTCGCGTATCTCCGGCTGCTGCACAACCGCTACGACGACCGCGCGCTCCTCTCCGTGCTCGCGTCGCCGTTCGTCGGCGTCTCGAACGACGCGCTCGCGCTGATCCGGCGCGCCGCGTTCCGCAAGCCGCTCTTCGCCGGCATCGAGCACGCGCTGCCGCCGACGCTGCCGGAGCGCGACGCGCGGCTCCTGCGCGCGTTCCGCCAGCGGTTCGACCGGCTCGCCGAGGCGATGACGCGCCTCTCGCTCGAGCGGCTGTGCGAACGCATCGTCAGCGAGCACGACTACGACCTCGCCGTCCTCGCGCAGTGGGACGGCCGCCGCCGCTACGCGAACATGCGCAAGCTCGCGCGGCTCGCGCGCTCGTACGAGGAGCTGCGCGGGCCCGACGTCGAGGGCTTCGTCCGCTTCGTCGCCGACCAGGAGGCGCTCGGCGCGCGCGAGCTCGAGGCCGTCGCCGAGGAGGAGGGCGCGGACGCCGTCCGCCTGCTGACGATCCACGCCGCGAAGGGGCTCGAGTTCAAGGTCGTGATCGTCGCCGACGCGGGTCGCGACAAGGCCCCGCCGTCGGCGGACGAGATCCTCGCGCTCGCCGACGGACGGTTCGGGTTCCGCGTCGCCGATCCCGTGACCACGAAGCGCCGCGGCGCCTTCGACTACGAGGACATCAAGGATGCGCGGCGCGCCGAGGAGGAGGCCGAGAAGCTCCGCCTCTACTACGTCGCGATGACGCGCGCGAAGGAGCGGCTGATCGTCTCGGGCGCGATCGACCGCGAGAAGGCCGCCGACGCGAACACCCCGATCGGCTGGGTGCTCGGCCGGCTCGAGGCCGACAACGAGCTCGCCGCCGCGGCCGAGTCGCCGGTCGAGATCGTGCGCGGCGACGCGCGGCTCGTCGTGCGCGTCGACCGCTACCGCGCGCCGGCGCCGACCGCCGAGGCGGCGCCCGAGCCGGGGCAGCTCGCGCTCTTCGCCGATCTCGCGGAGGCGGTGCAGCTCGCGGCGGCGCCCGTGCTGCCGCCGCTCGTCGCGCCGGCCGAGCCGCCGCTGCACCGGCCGCGGCGGCTCTCGTTCACCGCGCTGTCGACCTACGACCAGTGCTCGTACAAGTACTACGCGATCTACGCGGCCGGCATGAAGGAGCGCCGCCCGGAGCATCGCGGCGACGGTGGTGACGGCGGGCTGCGCGCGACCGAGATCGGCGACGCCGTCCACCGGCTGCTCGAGCAGGTCGACCTCGCGGCGCCGGCTCTGCCCGATCTCGAGCAGGTGCGGGCGTGGTACCCGACGATCAACGACGAGGAGCTCGAGCGGATCAGGACGTTCGTCGCGTCGTACTGCGACTCCGACCTCGCGCGCCGCGTCGCAACGCTGCACGGCGTGCAGAAGGAGCGCCACTTCACCTTCGAGCACGACGGCGTGCTTCTGCACGGGTTCGTCGACGCGATGCACCTCGACGGCGGCGATGCGCTCGTCGTCGATTACAAGACGAACCTGCTCGGCGACGCCTCGCCCGAGGAGATCGTCGACGACGACTACCGGCTGCAGCGACTCGTCTATGCGCTCGCGTGCTTCTGCGCCGGCGCCGAGCACGTCGAGGTCGTCTACCACTTCCTCGAACGGGCGGACGCCGTCGTGCCGACGGTCTTCACCCGCGAGCAGGTGCCGGCCCTCGAAGCGGAGCTGAGCGCGGGGATCGAGCGGATCAAGGCGGGAGAGTTCCGGCCGACGCCGAGTGAGTTCGCCTGCTCGACGTGTCCGGCGCTCGATCTGGTCTGCGCGGGGCCGCGGCTCCGCAACGCGTCGGGCGCGCTGCAGCTCAGTGCCTCGTAGCTTCGTCGCCGAAGCTCGGAAGCGCGTCGGCCCGAAGCGCCTGCGCATCCGGCCGGTGATCGAGCGGCTCGCCGTCGAGCACGCCGACGCCGCGATCGCGCTGAAGTTCGCGACCCCGCTCGAGCTGCTCGTCTCCGTGATGCTGTCCGCTCAGACGACCGACGTGAATGTGAACAAGGTGACGGAGACGCTCTTCGTCAAGTACCGGCGGCCGGAGGACTACCTCGCGGTCGAGCAGGAGGAGCTCGAGCGCGACATCTTCGCGACCGGCTTCTTCCGGCAGAAGGCGCGCTCGCTGCGTGGCACGATGCAGATGCTGCTCGACGAGTTCGAGGGCGAGGTGCCACGGACGCTCCCGGAGCTCGTGCGCCTGCCGGGCGTTGCGCGCAAGACCGCCAACGTCGTCTCGTCCGAGCTGGGCAATCCGCAGGGGATCGTCGTCGACACGCACGTGCGGCGGTTGTCGCAGCGGCTCGGGTTCACCAAGCAGGAGGACCCGGTGAAGATCGAGCAGGATCTGGTGCGGCTGGTGCCGCGGGACGATTGGGCGCGTTTCCCGCACCTCCTGATCTGGCACGGCAGACGTGTGTGCATCGCGCGCCGCCCGCAGTGCGAGGACTGCGTCGTCAACGACCTCTGTCCGGCCTCGCGTGTCTGAGCTGCATCCCGCAACGCGCGGCTTCACGTCGGCCGAGCGCTACGAGCGCGGCCGCCCAGACTATCCCGCCGCGGCGATCGCGGCGATCGTGTCGGAGCTCGGCCTGCGCCCCGGCCGGACCGTGCTCGACCTCGCCGCCGGCACCGGGAAGCTGACGCGGCTGCTCGTGCCGAGCGGCGCGAATGTGCTCGCGGTCGAGCCGATCCGCGAGATGCGCGAGAAGATCGGCGGCGGCGTCGTCGCGCTCGCGGGCACGGCCGAGAAGATCCCGCTGACCGACGGCTTCGTCGACGCGGTGACGGTCGGCCAGGCCTTCCACTGGTTCGACGCGGACGCTGCGTTGCGAGAGATCCACCGCGTGCTCCGGCCGGGCGGCGGCGTCGCGCTGATCTGGAACGCGCGCGACGAGCGGCAGCCGCTGCAGGCTGCGCTGACGGAGATCATCGACCCGCTCGAGGGCAACACCCCGCGCCGGCAGAGCCGTGACTGGAAGACGCTGCTCGCCGGCAGCGGGCTGTTCGAGCGCACGCGCCGCCTGCTCTTCGAGCACACGCAGCCGGTCGATGAGGACGCCGTCGTCGACCGCATCCTCTCGATCAGCTTCATCGCCCTCGCGCCCGACGAGGTGCGCGCCCACGTCGAGGCGCGCGTGCGCGAGGTCGCGCGCGGCGCGCACGAGCTCTCGTACATGACGGAGCTCTATCTCGGCTTCAGTTGACGCTCGGGTCTTCCGGCATGCGCGCGACGAGCTCGTAGATCCCGCCCTTACGCCGCAGCACGTCCGCCCAGAGCTCGCCGGGCGATTCGGTGAACGCGTCGTCGTTCGATGCGGTCTCGAGGATCCAGTCCTCGCGCGCCAGCTCGTCCTCGAGCTGCCCCGAGCCCCAGCCGGCGTAGCCGGCGAAGATCCGCCGCCGCGTCGTCACGGGCACGACCTCCTCCGGCTCCTCGAGCGACGGGAAGCCGAGCGACCCGAAGAGCGGCACCGCCGCGTCGGCCGGGTCGACGAACTCGCCGAGCACGAGCACCCCGTTCGGCTGCACCGGCCCGCCCATGAAGATCGGCTCGCCGTCGTCGACGAGCACCTCGAGCTGCGGCACGACCTCCGAGACGTCGGCGTCCGTCGGCCGGTTCAGCACGAGCCCGGCCGCGCCCTCCTCGTTGTGCTCGGTGACCAGCACTACCGCTCGGCGGAAGTTCGGGTCGAGCAGGCCCGGCGAGGCGATCAGCAGCTGCCCGGTGAGGCTAGGCACGCGGTGTCAGGGCGACGAGCAGCCCGCCGTCGTCGTCGTACGCAGGGAAGAAGTCGCCGGTCACCGGCTTGCGGAGGCCGGCGCGCGTCCGCACCTCGAGCTTCTCGTCGAGCCGGCGCACGCCCCACTCGAGCGCGAGCTTCGCCGGGTTGCGGTCGTCGGCGAAACCGTTGAGGCCGAGGCCGTCGACGACGTCGGCGCCGAGCAGGTCCTGCTCGCTGAAGCCGGTCAGCTCGAAGATGCCGCGGCCCACGGCGATGATCCGGCCCTCGCGGTCGCACACGACCATCCCGGTTCCGGGCGCCGGGTAGTAGTCGTCCATCAGCTCGAAGAGGAAGCCGAAGCCGCAGTGGCGGCAGGTCACGGCCTGGTTGTCGAACCCCTCCGCGCCGTCGATGTCGATCGAGCGCTGCTTGCAGTTCGGACAGATGAAGTACGGCACTGCACGCCCAGGGTAGCCGGGCGGATCAGATCCAGTCCTTGTTTCTGAACCACCAGAGCTGCGCGAGCGTCGTGACGACGATGACGCCCCAGACGTACGCGTACCCCCAGTGCCAGCGCAGCTCGGGGATGTTCACGAAGTTCTGGCCGTACAGCCCGACGATGAACGTGGGCAGGAGGACCAGCGACGCGATCACCGTCAGCCGCTTCATCACCTCGTTCTGGTCGTTCGCGATCTTCGCCTGTGCGTAGTCGCGCACGCTCGCGAGCAGGTCGCGCGATAGCTCGAGCGCGTCGAGCGCGCGCAGCAGTTTGTCGTACGCCGCGTTGAACGCCACCTCGACCTCCTGCGGGAAGACGTCGTCGCCTTCCTCGACTTCGACCGCGTTCATGACGATGCGGCGGACCGCGTCGCGCATCGGGGCGAGCGTGCGGCGGATGTGCAGCATGTCGTGCCGCAGCTCCGAGATCCGCTGTCGCGTGACGTCGGACCGCTGATCCTCGACCTTGTCCTCGAGCTCGTCGATCTCGGCGTCGACGTCGTCGACGAGGTCGAGGTAGCGCTCGGCGAGGTCGTCGACGATGCGGTACGCGATCATCCCGGCGGAGTCGTCGTCGCGCACCGCCTCGCGCACGGAAGACGGGTCGTACGGCGGCCAGCCGCCGGGCGGTGTCTTGCGGACGGTGACGAGGCAGTCGTGCGTCGCGACGAGCCCGATCTGCTGGTAGTACACGGCGTCCTGCTCGGGCACCGCGACCGCCAGCAGGAAGATCCCGAACACGTATGTGCCGTGCCCCTGCAGCGTCGGCCGCGGCTCGTCCTCGTGCTTCGGGTCGGCGAGCAGGAGCTCGAACGCCGTCTCGCCGAGCTCGCGGGGTGCCTCCGCGCGCAGCTCGTCGGCGGTCGGATCGAGGAGGTCGATCCACGTCGCGGCCATCCGCCGCGACTTCGACGTCGGCGGTGCTAGACCTCTGCCGCTTCTGGGCTGAGCACTTCGGGTCGGGGCGCGGTCAATGCAGTGGCGGGGTGTCCCTCCAGCTCGGCGAGGAACCGCTCGGCGTCGAGTGCGGCCATGCAGCCGGAGCCGGCCGCCGTGACCGCCTGCCGGTACGTGTGGTCCTGCACGTCGCCGGCGGCGAACACGCCTTCGATGTTCGTGTCGGTGCTGCCGGGCTTCGTGACGAGGTAGCCGGCCTCGTCGTGGTCGAGCCAGTCGACGAAGAGCTTCGTGTTCGGATCGTGGCCGATCGCGACGAAGACGCCGTCGACGGGCTTCTCCCACGTCTCGCCGGTCTGCGTGTCGCGCAGCACGACCGACTCGACCCTCCCCTCGCCCCTGATCTCGTCGATCACGGCGTTGGTGACGAAGTCGATCTTCTCGTGGTTGCGCGCGCGGTCGAGCATGATCGGCGACGCGCGGAACTCGTCGCGGCGGTGGACGACGGTGACCTTGGTCGCGAAGCGCGTGAGGAACGTCGCCTCTTCCATCGCGGTGTCGCCGCCGCCGACGACGATCAGCTCCTTGTCGCGGAAGAACGCGCCGTCGCAGGTTGCGCAGGCGCTGACGCCGCGCCCCTGGTAGGTCTGCTCGCCCGGCAGCCCCAGCCAGCGCGCGCTCGCGCCGGTGGCGATGACCACCGCGTTCGCGCGGTACTCGTCGCGGTCGACGACCACTTTGAACGGGCGGGCGGAGAAGTCGACCTCGGTGACGTCGTCGGTGACGAACTCCGTGCCGAAGCGCTCTGCCTGCCGGCGGAAGTCGGCCATCATCTCCGGCCCCATGATCCCGCCGGGGTAGCCGGGGTAGTTCTCGACGTCGCTCGTGATCATCAGCTGGCCGCCCCAGTTGAAGCCTTCGATGACCAGCGGGCTGAGGTTGGCGCGCGCGGCGTAGAGCGCCGCGGTGTAGCCGGCGGGGCCGCCGCCGATGATGATCAGGTTCCGGACGTCATCCATGCTTCTCAACTGTATTAACGACGGCGGCCGGAGGAACGTTCCCTATGAGTAAGATCGCTGGCCGCAGGCAAGGGAGAGAGCGTGGCAGGGACGATCAGCTGGGAACAATTGCGGGAGCTCGCCGGTTTCCGCACCGCGAAGGGCTGCGCGATCAGCCTCTATGTCGACCTCGACCCGAGCGAGGCGCCGACGCCGCCCGACGTCCAGACGAAGGTGAACTCGCTGCTGGCGGCGGCCGAGCGGCAGCTCGACGAACGCAAGTCGCAAATGGCACGGCCCGAGCGCGAGGGCCTGAAGCAGGATCTCGAGCGAATTGCCGCCTGGTTCGACGACGGCTTCGACCGGCAGGGTGTCCGCGGCCTCGGCGTCTTCGCGGCCGGTCTCGACAACTTCTGGGCGACGGTGGCGGTGCCGGAGACGGTCGTCGACGAGGTCAAGATCAGCGGCGACCTCTACCTGGCGCCGCTCGCGCGGCTGGCCGGCCGCGACGGCGGGCTCGTCGCCTTCGTCGGCCGCGAGCGCGGCCACGTCTGGCAGCTCGCCGGCGGCCAGCTGATCGAGATCGCCGACGAATCGACCGAGGTGCAGGGCCGACACTCGCAAGGCGGGTGGTCACAGGCGCGCTACGAGCGCAGCGTCGAGAACCAGGTCGGGCAGCACCTCCGCGACGTGGCGGCGACGCTCGACGGCTGCGTGCGGAAGCTGCGCGGGACGCGCGTCGTGCTGATCGGCAGCGAGGACATCCGGTCGGAGTTCGAGGCGCTGCTCTCGAACGAGGTGGAGAGCTGCGTCGCCGGGTGGGCATCTGCCGAGGCGCACGCCGACGGTGCGCAGGTGCTCGCGGCCGCGAAGCCGGTGCTCGATGAGTGGTGGACGGGACGCGAGGACGAGGTGCTCGAGCGGTGGCGCGAGGAGGCGGGCAAGAACGGCCGCGCCGCGAGCGGTTGGGAGAGCACGCTCGAGGCCGCCTCCGACGGACGTGTCGACTTGCTCCTCGTCCAGGACGGCGTCGACCAGCCGGCGTATCAGTGCCCGCAGTGCGGACGCGCGCAGATGAGCGACGGCAGCTGCCCGCTCGACGGCACGACGATGGAGCCGCGCGACGGCGGCCTCGATCTCGCGCTGCACCAGACGCTCGCGCACGGCGGCACGGTGCACGTGATCCGCGGCGAGCGGCGCGATCTCGAGCCCGTCGGCGGCGTCGCCGCGTTGCTGCGCTTCTAGCCGGGCGCGTGGCAGACGGCCTCGAGGTTGCGGCCGTCGGGATCGAGGACGGAAGCGCACGCCCGGCTTGCCGTTTCGGGCCCGCCGGCCTCGATCGCCGCGGCGCAATGTGAAGCCGTCCGCGCTCCTTTCGCGCAGGGCATGATCCTTCGTGCGATGCGCCGCCTCAACTTCCTCGAGGACGAGCCGTGGGACGAAGCCCACGACGAAGCCGGGATCCGCCGCCGCTGGTTCGGGCACCCGTTCGGAGCCGACATGCTCGGCGCGTCGCTGACGGAGCTCCTGCCCGGATCGCCGGGCGACCGCTTGCACATGCACTACGGCGTCGAGGAGATGTTCTTCGTGCTGAGCGGGACGCCGACGGTACGGACTCCTGACGGCGATGAGCAGCTCGCGCCCGGAGATGTCGTCTACTTCCCCGAGGGGCCGGACGGTCTGCACGCATTTGCGAACGAGACCGACGAGCCGGTCCGGCTGCTCGGGATCTCGACGAAGCGCTTCCCGGATGTGGTCGCATATCCGGAGGAAGGCATCGCGTGGGTCGCCACTCGCCACCCCGAGCGCCCGGTGGCCGAGGGAAGCGACACCGGAATCGTCGCCCGGTTCGATCTGCCGACCGACAACTAGAGGAAGAGCCGCGAGGCGTCGATCGCGATCAGCCGATAGCCGTCCGGCCAGAGCGCGAACGTCTGCTTCCATTCGCCGGCGCTGCCGGCGCCGCTGTCCAGGAAGACGACCGGGGTTCCCGTGCCGCGCTCGACGATCTTGACGCGGCGCTCCAGCGGCGTCGGGATCGCCACGGACATCTCCCAACGATATGCGCGGCTGAAGAGGCCGTATCGTGTCGCGACGGGCTAGCGCGTGGCGTACTACATCTTCAACGCGTCGAGAGACTCTGCGCTCCGGCAGATGCGGCAGCGGCTGTGGGCCGTCGACGCCGTCGAGCGACATCGCGACGCACTCGCGGCCGGCGATCTCGTCCTCGTCTATCTCGGTGCGCCCGAGTCTGCGTTCATCGGGCGCGCGCGGCTCGCGTCGAGCGTGGACGCGCACGGCGACGTCGCGTTCGCCGAGGTCGAGGAGTGGGATCCGCCGGTTCCGATGCGTGACGTCCTCGCGAGGATCGGCCCGTCGGACACGGCGAAGGCGGAGTTCGACGCCGCAGTCGTTCTGATCGCCGCCTCCGAATACGAGGCAGCGATCAGCGCCGCGTCAGCATGACGCCGGCCGCGACGAACACGACGCCGCCGAGGGCGCGCACGCGTTAGGCCGCGTCGAGCCGCTTCGTCGCGACCGGCAGCTCGAGCGTCTGCGGCGGCTGCGCGGCGATCTCGACGGGATCGAGCTCGGACAGCTCCTTCTTCGGCGTCACCCCGTGCTCGGTGAACTTGCGCGCGCGCGGCAGCACGCGCCGCTCGAACGATCCGATCGTCTTGTTGTACTCCTGCACGGCGCCGTCGAGCCGGTCGCCGAGCTTGACGAAATGGTCGGTCATCACGACGAGCCGTTCGTACAGCTCGCGGCCGAGCTCGCCGACCTTGCGAGCGCTGTCGGCGACCTTCGCGTCGTTCCAGATGCACGCGATCGTCCGCAGCAGCGTGATCAGCATCATCGGCGAGACGAGGATCACGCGCTGGCCGCCGGCCAGCTCGAGCAGCGACGGGTCGCGCTCGACGGCGGTGCGGAAGAACCCCTCGCCGGGCAGGAACATGAACACGTAGTCCGGCGCGTCCTCGAACTGCTGCCAGTACGCCTTCTCGCTCAACTGCTTCGCGTGCGCGCGCACGTGCCGGACGTAGTCGTCGACGTAGCGGTCACGCTCCCCGTCCGGCGCGGCAGCGGCGTCGAGCAGCGGCTTCAGCGGCGTCTTCGCATCGACGACGACCTGCCGCCCGCCCGGCAGGCGCACGACCATGTCCGGCCGCAGCGACCGGCCGTCGCTCGTGACGCTGACCTGCTCGTCGAAGTCGCAGTAGGCGAGCATCCCCGCCGTCTCGACCGCGTTCCGCAGCTGCATCTGCCCCCACGCGCCGCGCACCTCGGACGAGCGGAGCGCGGTCGTCAGCCCGGCCACCTCGCTGCGCCAGCGCTCACCCGTCTCGGTGAGGGACGTGATGCTCGCCTTCAGCATCCCGTAGTCCTGCCGGCGCGAGCGTTCGAGCGCCTGCACCTCCTCCGTCACCCTCTGCAGCGACTCCTCGATCGGCCGCACCTTGCCGGACGCGAGCTCGAGGAAGGATTCGTTGTTCTTGCGGAGCGCGTCGGCGGCGAGCGCGTCGAACCTGCTCCCGATCTGCGCCGAGAACTCCTGCTTTGCTCCCTCGAGGAGCGCGACCTTCTCGGCGGTGCGCTCCCGCTCGTGCTCGAGCTCCACCGTCAGCGCCGCGGTTTGCCCGCGCGCCCAGAGCCACGCGACGCCCGCGCCGAGGAGGAGACCGAGGATGAGCCCGACGACGATGAGCATGGCCCACGAACGCTAGAGCGGGCATCGGACGGAGCGGGGTCGGTCCAAAGAAAATGCCGCCTCCGACGAACCCTTGGGTCCATCGGTGGCGGCAGGCAGGAGATTACGTGCGGGCCGGCCGTCCGGTCAAGCACGAAAAAGTCGCTATTTGCGAGGATCTACTGGGCGGCGTCGAGCGCGGCTTCGGTCTGCTCGAGGTTCGGCACCGAGCCGTTCGCGCCGACGACCTTCGGCTTCGTGCCGTTCTTGCCGACGAAGACGGTCGGCGTGCCGGTGACCTTGTTCGCCTTTGCGGCCGCCTCGACGTCCGAGATCTGCGAGTCGATGTCGCTGCCCTTCTGGTCGTTGAGCAGCTGCTTGACGTCGAGCCCGTCGATCGACGCCGCCGCCTGCGCGACCATGCTGTCGTTCAGCCAGCCCGTGTTCTCGGTCTGCTGGTTCAGGTAGAGGATCTCGGCGAAGTTCCACGCCTTGTCCTGCTTCGCCGCCGCGAACATCGCCCTCTGCCCGCGCGTCGAGTCGGGCCCGATGAACGCCCACGGCTCGACTTTCACCCGCACCTTCCCGGGGCGCACGTACTTCTTGATGATCTCGGGCATCACGGTCGTCTCGTACTGCTGGCAGAACGGGCACTGGAGGTCGATGAACATCACCATCTGCGCCTTCGCGAACGGCGACCCGAGGTAGAGACCGTCCTGCGGGATGCCCTTGAAGAGGTCGCGCACGTCGCCGCACCCGGGGAGGCCGGCGCTCGAGCAGTTGCCGACGTTCGGGAGGTCCTTCGGCACTGCGGCGCTGCTGCCGCCGCGCGAGAGGACGATCCCGAGCACGATGCCGACGATCACGAGCACCGCCACCGCACCGCCGATCGCGAGGACCTTCGGATCGGCCTGCCGGCGCCGCGGCGCACCCTTCGCCCGGACGGGCGGTGGCGCCGAAACGGCAGCGCGCCGCGCCGCCTTGCTCTTCTTGCCGCTAGGCATCGGCCGGAAGAGTAGCGGCGTCCTCGGCGTCACTTGCCGCCGCGAGGCATAAGAAGATGATGAGCAGCGCGAACGCGGTCAGCGCGAGCGTCGGGATCGTCATGTAGCCGAAGTAGTTGATCCACTTGACCGTGCAGCCGGCGCCGACGGCGCACTGCGCCGGCGTCGACACGACGTGGTTCTCGATCAGCAGGTGGTAGATCGAGACACCGGCGCCGATCACGGGGAACGGGACGAGGTAGCGCGCCGCCCGGTGGTCGCCGTGGTACGCGAGCAACAGCGTCAGGAGCGACAGCGGGTACATGCAGATCCGCTGGAACCAGCACATCTCGCACGGGATGAAGCCGGCCACCTCGGAGAGGAAGAGCGACCCGCCCGTCGCGATCGCGGCGACGATGAACGCCGCCCAGAGCTCGTACCCCCACAGCCACGCGCGGATCCGTTCGCGCGCCGCGAGGACGAGCAGCACGAGCAGCACGACGAGCGCCTGGCCGACGAGCCCGAGCACCGCAAGCGTCGAGACGACACCGTGCGTCATCCGGCGGGAGGCTACCCTCCGGCTGCCGGGGTGGCGAAACTGGTCAGACGCGCCCGACTTAAAATCGGGTGCCTTCGGGCATGCGGGTTCGAGTCCCGCCCCCGGCATCGTGGAGCCGCTCGCCATCGCAGCCGATCTCGAGGCGCGCGACGCGCGCGTCGCAGTCGAGCTCGCACGCGTCGAGTCGGAGCAGGCCGAGGTCGACGGGCTGCGCGCGCGCGCCGACGCTGCAGCGGCGCTGCTCGCCTGGCTGGCGCAGGCGGTATCGGAGAACGAGTACGCGCTCTACCAGGCGACGCGCGCGCGGGAGCAGGCGGCCGCTGCGCTCGCGGCTGCCGACGACGACGCGCGGGCGGCAGCCGAGGCGGCGGTCGCCGCCTCGGCCGCGGACTGCGCGCGCCTCGAGGAGCACCGCGCCGCGTTCGCGCGCCAGGCCGACGAGATCCGCGGCGAGGTCGAGCGGGTCGCACGCGCCGTCGGCGCGTCGGGCCTCGAGGCGACGATCGCAGCCCTGTCGCAGCGGCGCGGAGCGCTGCTCGTCGAGCGGTCGAACCTCGCGCGCGAGCGCGAAGCGGTCGTCCGCGAGGCGAGCGAGCTGCTCGGCTCGGTGCTCGGCGACCCGTTCGCGGCGACGTCGGTCGGGGGTCTCCGCGACCGCCTGCGACGCGCCCTTCCATAGACTTCGCGGGCCGTGGCCCACGCCCAGGCAACCGAACAGCAGCTCGAGTGGGACTCGCACCTCTTCCTGATGGCGCGGGCGCAGTTCGAGCAGTCGCTGCCCTACGCCGACATCTCCGCCGACGTCGCCGAGCGGCTCGCGTTCCCGGAGCGCGCGCTGATCGTCTCCGTCCCGCTTCGCCGCGACGACGGCTCGATCCGGGTCTATGCCGGCTACCGCGTCCAGCACTCGAGCGTGCTCGGCCCGACGAAGGGCGGCATCCGCTACGACCCCGAGGTCTCGCTCGGCGAATGCGCGGCGCTCGCGATGTGGATGACCTGGAAGTGCGCGCTGCTGCGGCTGCCGTACGGCGGCGCCAAGGGCGGGATCCGCTGCAACCCGCGCGAGCTCTCGTTGCGCGAGCTCGAGCGGCTGACCCGCCGGTTCACGTCGGAGCTCGTGCGCGAGATCGGGCCCGAGACCGACATCCCCGCCCCCGACATGGCGACGAACGAGCAGACGATGGCGTGGATGATGGACACGTACTCGATGCTGAAGGGGCACGCCGTCCCCGAGGTCGTGACCGGGAAGCCGATCTCCGTCGGCGGCTCGATCTACCGGCGGGAGGCGACGGGCGCAGGCGTCGTCATGACCGCCGAGCGTGCGTGCGCGCGCCTCGACATGCCGCTGCCGCAGCAGCGCTGCGTCGTGCAGGGCTTCGGCAACGTCGGCGGCGTCGCGGCCAGCGAGCTCCACGAGAAGGGTGCGACGGTGATCGGCGTCTCCGACATCTCCGGCGGAGTCCACGCTGCGGACGGGCTCGACGTCGCCGAGCTGCACGCATACGTCGCCGAGCACGGGTCGCTCGAGGGCTACGACAACTGCGAGCGGATCACGAACGAGGAGCTGCTCGAGCTGCCGTGCGACGTCCTGTTCGTCGCCGCGCGCGAGGACCAGCTGACGATCGAGAACGCGGCGCGCGTGCACGCGCGGCTGATCGTCGAGGGCGCGAACGGGCCGACGACGCTCGAAGCCGACGCGGTGTTCGCGGAACGCGGCATCCACGTCGTCCCCGACATCCTCGCGAACGCGGGCGGCGTCACCGTCTCGTACTTCGAGTGGGTGCAGGATCTCGGCCGGCTGTTCTGGGACCGCGGCGAGATCCGCGCGAGGCTGGCGGACAAGATGATGGACGCGTTCGACCGCGTGTGGGCGGTGTCGGAGGAGACGGGGATCACGCTGCGGCAATCGGCGATGGTCGCAGCGATTCGCGAGGTCGCCGGCGCGCTCGACGCGCGCGGGATCTATCCGTGAACCCGGACACCGTTCGTGATGCGATGGTGCCGGAGCCGACGATGCTCGGCGCCGACGAGGCCGCGGTCGAGGCTGGGCGCTGTCTCGACAACGAGGACGTCCGCGCGGTGTTCGTCGTCGAGGCGGGCGGTCAGCTCGTCGGCGTGCTGACGCGGAAGACGCTCGTGCGCGAGGTCGTCGCCGCCGGGCGCGATCCACGCGAGGTGCGTTTGCGCGAGATCGCCGAGCCGCCGCTCTTCACGCTCGACGCGTCGCTGCCGCTCGACGAGGGCTTCCACCAGCTCGAGGAGCACGATCTCGAGCGCGTGCCCGTCGTCGAGGGCGCGCGCCTCGTCGGCGTTCTCTCACGCGCGGTCGTGCAGCGGCGCCTCGCCGAGGACGAGCCGCCGGAGCTCGACCCCGATCCGGGGACGGTCGTTCTCTAGCAGCAGGTGAACGCGCCCGGCGGCGCCGCGCCTTCTTCCGGCGCCGGCAGCTCCGCGGCGGCGAGCGCGATCCCGTCGAGGATGTCGCGCTCGCTGACGGTGATCGCGTCGAGCGCGTACGCGTCGAGGATCGCGGTGAGGATCGCCGCGCCGGCGACGATCACCGGCGCGCGCTCGGGCTCCATCGCCGGCAGCGCCTTCCGCTCGTCGAGCGTCAGCGCGGCGAGGCGGTCGCGCTGCAGCTCGGCGCCCTGGCGGGTGAGCACGTGCCCGTTGACGCGCTCGCGGTCGTAGCGCTCGAGCGCGAGGTCGAGCGCGGCGAGCGTCGTCACCGTTCCGGCGACGCCGATCGCGTCGTGCGGCTGCAGCTCCGGCAGCAGTGCCTGGGTCTCGTGGATGCACCGGTCGACATCCTCGCCGTAGCGCTCGGTGAAACGGACGGAGCCGAGCGGCAGGCTGACGTGGAAGTCGTCGAGGATCAGCTCCGTCGAGCCGCCGCCGATGTCGGCGACGAGCGCCTGCGCGCCGGGCTGCACGCCGCGCCGCGTCAGCTGTGCCTCCTCGTCGCCGCTGACGAGTTGCGTCGCGAAGCCGTAGCTCCACTCGATCTCGCCGAGGAACGCCTCGCCGTTCTCCGCGTCGCGGACGGCGCTCGTCGCGACGAGCAAGGCGCGCTCGGCGTCGAACCGCTCGAGCGTGGCGCGGTAGTCCGCGAGGACGTTCCGCACGCGCGCGATCGGCACGGGGAGGAGGCGCTTGCGTGCGTCGACGCCTTCGCCGAGTCGCGTGATGCGCGTCTCGCGATGCAGTTCTTCTACGCGGCCGTCGACGACGTCGGCGACGAGCAGCCGCGTCGTGTTCGTGCCGAGGTCGAGGGCCGCGACCCTCACTTCCGCGGATAGACGGCCGTGACCCGGCGGAGCGAGCCGCCGACCTCGTCGAGCGCCGCGCGGAGGACGTTGAGCGTCCGCAGCGCGAGTCGCAGCCGGTCAAGGCTCGACTCGACTTCCCGCTGATCGGAGACCCGCTCGACGATCTCGCCCGTCCGCTCCGCGCTCGCGGCGAGGTCGGCGAGGCCGCGGGCGAGGTGCCGGCGGAGGCGCTTCAGCGCCCGCCAGCCCTCCAGCGTCCGAATGACGAGGAAGGCCGCCGCGGCGGCAACCGCGAGAAAGCCGGCGATCAGCGCGCCGTAGATCGCCCAGTTCACGTGGACGATGGTAGAGAGCGGCGCTACAATGTCGCCCGCGACGCGGGGTGGAGCAGCCAGGTAGCTCGCCGGGCTCATAACCCGGAGGTCGCAGGTTCAAATCCTGCCCCCGCTACCAATTTCGGTTCTTTCACACCAGCGACCTCGGGGTCATCCCCGGGGTCGCTGCTTTGTAGGGACTCCTCCCAGGCGCCCCAGTCGATTCCTTCGGTGCCCGCGCCGGCTGCTCGGCAGGCTGCGTGCAAGACGGCGAATGTCCGAGATGCCCTGCTCTTGACTTCGTAGCCGTCCCACTCGACCCGCTCAAAGAAGAACTGATTGAACTGCCGTCGAACGGTCGGAGACGCTGATTGGTACGCCGCCTGGCAGTCGACCGTGAGGCGAAGAGCATGTTGGAGCGCCGTCTCGACGGTCGCTTGATGATCTTCCGAGCGTTCGAGCCGAGCTTCGAGGGATTGGATCTCGCCGCGGATTCGATCTTGCTCGGTCTTGAGGAGATCGAGCGGTATCGCTCCGGCGTAGTGTGCTTCGAGGAGCTTCGATCGTTCACCGAGTAGGCGGGTCCGTCGCCGCTCGAGATCCGCGCGCTCGTGACGCGCTGAGGCGTAGTGGTCATTGAGGCCTTCGCGTAGTCGCGGTTCGAGAATGTCGCGAATCTGTTTCGGCAAGACAATCGACGCATAGTGGTCTTCAACGAGCTCTTCGATCCGCGCGATGCGGATCGCGCGCAGCGTGCAGTCCGTCCGCTTCTGGTGTTTACCGACGCAGGTGAAGTAGTCGTAGACGCGGCCGGTTTGGCTGCGGGAGTGGGTCACGATCATCCGACTTCCACAGCGGCCACAGAACAGCGTCGACTTGAGGTAGTGGTTGTGGCGACGTTGTTTCTCGCCGCGTTGATTGTGCTCGGCGAGAACGTCTTGGACGCGGTCCCATACCTCGGGCGCCACCAGCGGTTCGTGCGCTCCGTCGTACTCGACGCCGCAATAGACAATGACGCCCTTGTAGTACGGGTTCTTCAGTAGTCCGTGCAGTCGCGAAACGTACAGCGGCGTAACGGGTTTGCTACGCGTCGCGGGCACGGTGAGTCCGCGAGCGTTGAGGTCGTCGCACAACGGCTGCAGTCGCCAATCCCCACTTGCGTACGCCTCGAATGCGAATCGGACGAGCGGTGCGCGCTCGGGGTCGATCTCGACGGTGCGAATCTCCCGGCCGCTCTCAAAGTGGCGGACGTTCCGATACCCGACCGGTGCCTTACCGGGCGTTCCGCCTGCTTTGGCCTTCTGGACGAGCCCCTTTGCGACCTCGCTTGCGAGATTGCGGGAGTAGAACTCCGCAATCGAACTCATGATCCCGTGAAGTAGAAGCCCGGACGGTGTCTCGTCGATGTTCTCGGTGCAAGAAACGAGCGTGGCCCCAGATGCCTGGATAGCAAGCGTGATCTCGACGTCGTCGGCTCTGTTCCGCGCGAGTCGGTCGACCTTGTGGACGATTACGTAATCGACTCGGTGCTCTCGGATGTAACGCAGCATCCGCTGGAGTTCTGGCCGTCTGGAGCTCTTAGCGCTCTCGCCAGCATCGACGAACTCCCCGGTGATGACGGCGTCAAGTGTCGCGGCTCGTCGACGGCCTGCCTCGCGTTGCGCGGGAATCGAGAATCCCTCGTCAGCGCCACCCTTCTTTGCTTGGTCCTTAGTCGAGACGCGGAGGTAGAGAACGGCCGCGCCGTGGCGTTCTTCCATTTAGTTCCTCCCTGCGATTGCGGGACGAGGTATGCGTTTTGCGTCGACACTTGATCGACATCTCGTCGGAGGTTCGAGAAGTCCGAGCTGATCGAGTCGGTACCTCAGCGCAGGAGTGCTGACGAACAAAGTCTTCGCTAACTCAGCGAGGTTCTGGTTGCCCTGGCACCAGAGACGCTTGACGACGCGCTTGGGCATCAGTAGGCACGCGGCGAAATAGTCGGCCACGCGCTCTGCCTGCTCATCGGCTGTCTGGAAAGGTCGGTCGTGATACAGGAACTCCTTGGTCGTGTGGTCGAGGACGTGCTTGAACTCGTGCATGACGCTGAACCGCTGTCGGAAGATCGGTTCGTCGGCGTTGACAGTGATGATCCAATTGCGACCATTCCAGTGCGCCGCGCCAGAGACGGGCATTCCGTCTTCGCGGAAGACCCGCACACGTGGCAGTTCGCTGATGATCTCCTCGGGTACGGCATTGGTCTCGATCTCGAAGTGTCGGAGGAGATGGTTGGCTTGCAGTTCGGCAATGCGAAGCGCTTCGCCCGCTGACAGCGGCCGGTTGGGAACGAGCGCGCGAAGCATCGCGAGCACGCTCTGCTCACTTGCGCTTGCGCCTCGTGTTCGTGTTGCTAGTTGGTGTCCCATGATCCCCTCCTTTCTTTGTTCTCGTGGGTTGTTCTGGTAGTTCGTCTTCGCCCGGAGCGGGGCCATCGACGTTGAAGCCGTGACGCTTGGCGATCCGACGAAAAGATCGCTCGAGTTCCTCCACCGCCGGCGTGGGGAGGTCGCGGTACTTCGTGCGGAGATAAGGCCGAAAGCTCGGCAGGTCCGTTGGGACGCTGTAATCGGCGAGCGCGAAGACATCTGCGAGGCTCAGGCCGAGTGCTTCGGCGATCCGACTTAGCTTGTCGGGTGCCGGCGCGTCGTACGCGCCTTGTTCAAGGCGGACGACGGTTGTGTGCGTCGTCTCGGCGCGGTCGGCGAGTTCGCGAGTGGAAAGTCCAAGCTGCTCTCGACGCTCCCTGAGTCGTTGCCCGAGTTCGCGGGCTTGCTCTTGATCCATGCGTTGAGTGCTCCTGTTAGCTACGTCTATTGTCTCACGCTTGGTGCGCAAAAGCACCATTTTGATGTCAATTCCACATCCGATTTTCTGTCCATATTTTATCGGTTTGCTCCGCTGTAATTCTGCTGCAATTGTCCTGGTGGCCCGAGTCTCTCGACCCGGGCCGTTCGCCATCACGCGGTCAGGCCTTCAGAGCTTCGATCTTGGCCTTGATGGTGGCCTTGCGCTCGCCGGCCGTATCGCGCAGGTGTTCGTAGTCGGCTTTCGCCTGATCGGCCCGCTCTTTGGCAGTGCTGATCTCGGCGTCGATCGACTCGATCGCCTTCTCGAGGACGATCGTTGCCGATTCGATCGGATCGACTGCAGTCTTGGTTGTGCGACTGCGCGTCGTCTTGTTGCCGCCCGGGCGCGTGTGGGCGTAGTAAGCGCCGCGGATCGAGTTGACCTCTTGTCCGTACTCGGTCGCCAGCTGCTTGAAGGCGTCCGCCTTCTTCGTGCCCGAAGCCACCAGGGCTTCGACGCGCTCGTACACCTCTTGAGCCTTGGTCATGGCTCCTCCTTAGGGTGGATGGCTGTGCGGTGGACATGACGCGCTTGGATCGCGTTCGTCGTGTTCACCGTCCGGCCGTCGACCGGAGGGGACGGCGTCATGCCGCCCGCCTTTGCTCGTCGATTGCCCGCACGTCTGCGATCCGCTGCTCGGCGCTGCGCGCGAAGTCGGCATGTAGTTCGACTCCGATCCAATTGCGTCCGTGCCGTTCCGCCGCGATTGCTGTGGTGCCAGAGCCCATGAACGGGTCGAGCACGACAGCAGGTTCGCTGCTGCTCGGGCATTGACACGACGGCTGCAATTCACCACGGACTGCCAGGTGGCCGAGCTGATGGAGGGTCGAGCGTCGCCACGGCGCATGGCAGCGTGCACAGCGGCGCTCGGGGCTGCCGGCGAGGATAGGTCGCTCGGCGAGGGCTACCGGAAAGACGGCGTGATGCGGTCCTCGGTACGACGCCGTCGATAGCCGCCAGACATCGCCGGGGTTCTTGCCAAGCGGGTGGCCGACCTGGCCGCGCGCCGCCAGCGCGTCGAGGCCGCTGTTGTTGCTCGACGCCACGCGCCACTCGGGCGGCACAGACCAACCGCGGACGCTGCGGACAGGCTGCTTGGTGCTCGTGTGGGGCTCTCGGATCGCGTCGAGGTCGAAGAAGTAGTGCGGCTCCCTGGTCAGGAAGTAGATGACCTCCCAGCTGCAGGTCAGTCGGTCACCGACGGCGCTCGGCATAGGGTTGCGCTTCGCCCAGATGATCTTGTTGCGGATCAGCCAGCCGTCTTCAATTAGCGCCAGGGCTAACCGCTCCGGTCCGAGTAGCAGGCTCTTCGCCGCCACTGATCCGCCCGTCGAGTAGCTGTCGCCGAGATTCAGCCAAACGGAGCCTGTCGGTACGAGCACGCGGCCGACCTCTCGCATCACAGCTCGAAGGTTCTGCGCCCATTCGTCGACGTCCTGTTCGAGCCCGAGCTGCCCAGGGTGCTGATAGTTCCTCAGCCGGAAGTACGGCGGGCTCGTCACGACACAGTCGACGACCTGCGGCGGCAGCGAAGCAAGCATCGTCGCTGCGTCGCCGACGAGGATCCGGTTGGGCGGAGTCACGCCAGACCTCCTCGCAGGAGCGTGAGGAGCTGTGGCCCCGACGTGACTCGGAACAGGTCGCGGTTGAGACCGCGAGCGGCACCGATGATCCGCTCGATCCGGCTACCGCGCCGTTCGTCCGGCGCGACCCAGACCGTGACGGGAAACGAGCCGTGGGTCGCTTGCTCACGGCCGTTTCGCCAGTAGCGGTCGTAGGCGCGACATTTGCGAGCGATGGCGGCGGGGCTCTCTGTGCCGCGGTCGATCTCGAGGAACCACGCGTCTTCGTACTCGTCGGTCGCGGTCACGATGTAGAGGTCGGGCCTGACGATGTCACGAGCACCGCCAGAGCCGATGAAATGACGCCAGCTAGCAGGCTCGATTTCGACGGTGACAAGCTCTAGCTCGCCGCGCCGTTGAGCCTCTTCAAGTAGCACTCGGACATCCCCAATGGCGAGTGTGTGATCGAGGAACAGAATTGAAGGCTCCGTAGTGCGCCGCGCGTCCGGCAGCAGACGCCGACCCACAGGCCCGATCGAGTACACGAAGGATGCGGAGCCAGCTCGAACGCCGCCCACGCGACGCTCAAGCCGAACAAGGACATGTTCCCGAGTCAGCCACGCGAGAGTGCGTCGGCACGTGCGGGCCGCTCCGGCCTCAGTCCCCTTGTAGAAGAACAGCGCTTGGATTTGCGGGGTCGTCAGGAACCGATGCTCGTTGACGGCACGAACGACAAGCAGGTCGCGCTCGTCGAGTCGTTGACGTAGGTGGCCGTGCGATCATCAGGCTGAGGCAGCGGAACAATCGCCGTCGTGCTCGACGCGATCCCTCGCGGGCCCTCCCGCGGCCCGACGATCTCGTCTGAGACGACGGCATACGGCTCCGCGGACGTTGAACGCAGCTAATTGTCTAGCGAGACGCGCGTTAGATGGTCGATCTCCTCATATCGTCTGGTGCGCGTGAATATCGCGTCGATCTGTTCGCAGTCGAATTCAAAACTTCTGGAAGGCGCGAAAGAAGACGGGAAGGCACTAGTGCAAAAGAAGAAGAACGAGCAGGCAACCACGCGCAAGTCTCGTCTGGCAGTACGGCAACCACCGCGTCTAGCACAGACGCGTAGCCGGTGGGCGTTTGGCCGTGCGGAGGTCGTGACACTTGCTAGACGTGCGGGACATCACGCTCCAGCGCATCGATTGACGATGCGCAAGGTGGCCGGGCGCCCAGGCTGCGATACTGCATCCGCCTCGGCTGAAGACATGCCCTCGGCAGATCGTGAAGCTAGACGCCGTGGACCGGGACTGCCGATGGCCATCCACGGCCCTGTCCTTCGGACTGCGCACGGCGCCCGCTGGACGCGACACCATCGACCAGCGGGCGCCGACTAACCAGTTATGGGAGTCTCATCGGTCCACCGCTCTCGAGAGACGCTTCGGACGTAGAGCCGTTCGCGTATCCGAAGATCAGCTTGACCGTGAACGCTTTCGTATTGGGCTCGTTTAGCTCGGTGTAAAACGCGTTGTTGACGATCGGGAGGTTGGACGTCGTGCTGGCGTCGACCAGTGTGACGGAGCGAATGTCGTCGGCGACAATGCCGGCCACCACCGGCGGGGTGTTGTCGGGCTCTTGGACGTATCCAGGTCCTCCAGGGCTAAGGATGTACAGAGCCCCTGGCGTTACGGATTCACGTGCGGTCGGGCAAGCCGACTGGCGTCGCCAAATGATGAAGCACCACGCGGCTCCGTCACTTGGCCTGAAGGCGAAGAGATCGACCGACGTGGTGCCGAGGTTGGAGCGGAGTAGGCGGACAGACGTCAGCGCGGTGCTCGGTTGGCCGCCCGTCGCGGACGCTGCCCTCGAGACGATGAAGTTGAGTTTCCCCGAGATGGCGGTGACCGTGGGGAGTGCGTTAGCGGCAGCCATTGGCGACGAGATCCCGGGGGCCCACGCGCCGTACGGCGAAGGCTCCGACCCGCGCGCGCCGACTGTCGCGACAGCTAGGGATACCCCGATGGGGATCAGCGCGACTGCAATGAGACTTCTTTTGGCCACTCTATTCCTCTGTTCTATTAAGAGTCGAGTTGTTACAGCTCATTCGAGACGTGGCAATATCTGATCGTAATTGTGTTGCTATTGCCAGCGTCGCCGCCACACCATGCAGACCCGTAGGAGATCGTTCGTAGATCTTGCACATACCCGGAGGAATCACCGTACGGGGCATAACACGCGCCGGCGGTATTGCATAACGTGAGGTCCGCTGAACCAGCAACAAACCAACCTATTTCGTTGTAGTCGAGGTTCGCATTGCTCGGTGAACCGAAGTATTGACCCGGAGCCGCGTACGTACCCGCGTCCACGTACGTGTATTGCCAAGCAAACGCGGACGCTGTAACGATAAGCGCCGCTATGCCCGTTACCGAGAGCGCAAGGCAACGCACTCGGAATCGAGAGAGGTGGTTCATTTCATTGGCCCCCTTTTTTGGTGGCGTTAGAGCGGCCGATGAGCTAGAGCTCCGTGGGCCGGCCCGGAGCTTTAGGTTCACAACCTGCGAGCGGCCCTATGCAGAGCGCGTGAATGAGGAGCTGGCTCGGTTCCGTGTATTGCTTTAGCCGTCCGTCTGTTTCCCCCTCTCGTTCAGTTTGCGTCCTTGGGTCGGCGAGCGCCGATATGAAAGACGAGGTGGGGAGGTCGCGCAAGATGTCAATTTGGGCCATGCCGTTGTACGACGTGGCGGTCAGGTAGATGGCGATTGGCTGCGCCGAGTATGCAAATCGCGTACTTTGGGTAACAGGGTCTGACAGTCACGACATTCAGGTCGGCCAGCTGCGACCGCGTAGTGAAAAAGCAGACGTTGTGCCACCGGGGGAGGAGAGAACGTGGACGGCGGAACGATTTCAGATCATCCGCGTGAGGCAGGCGTCGCGTGCCAGATGCCCGGGCCGCACTTGACGGAGCGGCAACGTCAGGTCGTCGGACTTGTCGCCGCGGGCTTAACCGACCGTGAGATAGGTATGGCGCTCTCGATTTCGCCGAGAACGGTGAGGATGCACTGCGACGTTGTGAGGCATCGCCTTGGCGCGGATCGGCGGAGGCTAATACCGGCGCGGTTCCGTCAGTGCACGGGGCTCGACCCGCTCTCGTTACTCGAGGAACTTCATCTCACATAGCGGGCAGGGCGTGATTGTCCGAACTGCGCGAGGCTGAGGTCAGTGGCCGTATGACCATGTCGTGGTCGATCCGTCGTCGTAAAAAAGACGCACCGTGATCGCAAGCTGAGTACCCTGCGCCCGACTAAGCTCAGCGAAGAAAGCGTTGTTTTCGATCGGCAGGGCTTGGTCGTGTCCCGCCTCAACTACGTGTACTGCACGGACATCATCGGCGACCAAACCAGCCACGGTCGGTGGCGCATCGTCTGGGAGACCCACGTACCCCGGACCGCCCGGGCTGACCGTTACTAGTGCGTCGGGAAAGAGAGAGTCAGTTGCGGTCTGGCAGACGGCGCTTCGCTCCCAGACAGCCAGGCAGAGGACATCGCGGTGGTCGGTAGTCGCAAGCGGCCCGATGTCATATGCATAGAGATCGGTTTGAGTGGTACCGAGGTTCGACCGAAGCAGCCGTAGCGTCTGTTCGGCTTTCGTGGAATCCCCGCCGAGCCGCCTCACTGACCCCTCGATTATGTGGATCAGGCGGCTCGGCGGATTCTCGGCCGGCGGTAGAACGCTGAATGCCGAAACGCCTGCGTAGGCAACCGGCCGAGAACCGTCGCCAATTAGAAATGCTCCGGCGACGGCGGCGGCCGCGGCCGCCAAGATGACGGTCACCGACGCGAGCGCCACTAGCACGCCGCGTCGAGGCTTCCTTGCCGCTGGCGTTCTCGTCGCGCCGCGCAGACGCGCAGCTCGCTCGCGCACGTCTGCCTGGTTAGCTCCGGGGAGGGGTTCAAACTGCAGCTGGAACCGTTCGCGCAGTGCCTTCTCGATGGTTTCGGTCATCGCGCAACCTCCTGCGCAATGTGTGCTGTACCTTCAAGACGCCTCGCGAGAATTCGCTTCGCTTGACTCAAGGTCGCGGAGACGGTGCCCGGACGGAGGCCCGTTGTTGCCGCCATTTCGGTGTGGCTCATATCGGCGAAGTAGCGTAGAAACACGAGAAGCCGCTGTTGGTGCGTTAGGGCAAGGAGCGCAAGCTGAAGGTCGTGATCGCGTTCCGGGTGTGGGAGTTCCGGGACAAAGAGTCGACTTTCGTCGGTTCCCGCGTCGTCGATAAACACCGTTTTATCGTCACCTTGGCGGCACATGTCGAGGGCGGTCCTTGAGACGATCCGCCATAGCCAGGAGTCGAGTGATCCGTCGCCGCGAAAGTTTTCGCTCCCCGCCAGCGCGCGAGCGAATCCCTCTTGGACGGCTTCGTGAGCAACGTCAACATCGCCGGTGATCGTGGTCGCGAGTCGACAGTACGCCGCATAACGCTTGGCGTACAGCTTCTCGATCCGGCGGTCGGTGCCGACTTTGAACGACCTCACATACTTATAGACGCGAAGCGCGTCTCGAAACGTTAGTCGACCTTCCGACGGTCGCCCCTTCAGCACCGGCGTCCAATACCGCCCATTGAAAACCCTTCAGATGCAGGGGTTTTCTATCTCAGTTCTCGCCCAATTCTGTCGCGCGCGATCGTTCGCATCGCCCGGACGGGCATGGCTTGAAGTTATCGAGCCCGTAGGACATACGGCAAGCCGCGATCGCATCCGGAAGCCTCGTTAGGGTCTCACCGTGGAAGGCAGCGCAACGAAACAGCCGATCCTCACCGTTTGATACGGCCTCCGGCCGCTCAGCGATTTCATTCAGCTTCTCCGCCGCTACGGCGTCGAGTATGTCGGTGACGTTCGCTCTGTGCCGTACTCCGGCCGCCGGCCTGAGTTCTCACGCGACGCGCTCGACGGGACGCTCAGAGCGCACGCGATTCGCTACGTCTTTCTAGGGAATGCGCTCGGTGGGCGGCCGGACGACCCGTCCTGCTACGACGACGAGGGGCACGTCGACTACGACCGCTGTCGTGCGAGCGCGGTGTTCGACGCCGCTATCGACCGCGTCGTGACCGCGTACCGCGAAGGGCATCCGCTGGCCCTGCTCTGCAGCGAGAGCCGCCCAGAGGACTGCCACCGTTCGAAGCTCCTGGCGGAGATGCTCACGGAGCGCGGCGTCCCGGTGATGCACGTCGACGAGAACGGCGACTTGGTCGAGCATGGCAACATCGCCGCCAAGCTGCGCGGCCCGCAGATGAGCCTGGTCGCCGAAGGACTGGGCCGCTCGCGCCGGGCCTACCGCGCCGCCTGACCTCAAGCCGATGCCGCTCGAGCGGATCCGGACGACCAAGAACCACAACCGGCCGCTCTTCTGCGTGGAGAGGAACGCAGCAGTTGCATCGCGGGTGCCGAAGTCCACCCGAAGGACGATCCCACCGGCGGATTCAATAAGAGTTGTCACGTCATCAACTCGGCCGGCGGGCAGTCGCCACTCCCGCCGCAACTGAGCGGCGGCGAGGTCGGGCTCATTCGGATCGAACAGGCCGGGCTCAGGAAAGATCTGGGGTGGGTCGATCTCGATGCCCGCGTCGAGTAAACGCTCGCCAACAAGGACCGCGGGTGTTCAATCTGGCCTGAATCGCAGCGAGACGCTTTGCCGACCGAATCGCACGCTTCCTGAAGAGCGGAGCGGCGGACGGTGCCCCCGGCTCGAGGAAGAACGCTGCCGGGAGACGAAGCGCCAAGCTCAGACGCTCGAGCTCCGCCTCGCTCGCCTGGACGCGACCTATCTCCATTCGGCTCACGCGTGCCTGTGGTATCGCCGCGCGCCGAGCCGTTCTAATACCAGCCCGAGAGCTGAAGCCAGTACCCGTCGTGGGCTGCGGTCGGCGCGAATCGTCTTGAGAGAGATAGGCGGACGAGTGTCCCGGTAGGGATCGTCGCTCGAGTAGCAGCCGTGCCGACGTAGCTGATGCGACGAAGGCCGTCGTCGCCGTCCCGCGCGTATCGGGTCTTCCCGTCGGACTCCTCCCCCGGTGTCTGGGGTGATCGACCGCACGGGGAGAGGCGCAAAGCCTGCAACATCGCTAGCCCAGAAGCATCCGGAGACGCGTCTTTCAATCTCGAGGATCGGTGAACTCGACGGACGAGCACGTTGCATTGGCAGTGGGCCAGCGTGGGCGACGGCCATGGGTTGCGCCGGGAGAACCGTCTCGCGTACGATGAGAACGTATGTTCGAGACGAAAGTAGGAGAGTTGGCTCCGAGGAGGAACTCCTACCGCTTGCAAAAGAGCCGCATCGAATGGACTGAAGCGACCTGGAATCCCGTCACCGGCTGCACG
The DNA here is from genome assembly GCA_036503495.1 of Gaiellaceae bacterium. Taxonomy (GTDB): domain Bacteria; phylum Actinomycetota; class Thermoleophilia; order Gaiellales; family Gaiellaceae; genus Palsa-739. Next base: position 16,176 of record DASXWV010000126.1, on the reverse strand, counting down.
AAAGTCAGCCCGGGATGCGCTCACTGCTACGCCGAGACGTTTGCTGAGCGCTGGCGCGGTGTGAAGGGGCACCACTATGAGCAGGGCTTCGACATGCGCCTATGGCCCGATCGTCTAGAGCAGCCGCTTCGTTGGCGTGCGCCGCGGCGAATCTTTGTTAACTCGATGTCCGACCTCTTCCATCCGGCAGTCCCAGACGAATACGTCGAGCGCGTCTTCGAGGTGATGGCGCGGGCCGAACGCCACATTTTCCAAGTTCTGACGAAGCGCGAGGAGCGCCTCGCCGAGCTCGCTAGCCGCCTCCCCTGGCCTCCGAACGTCTGGATGGGCGTCACGATCGAGAATCGCCGGTTCGTGCACCGAGCTGACTACCTTCGTCGGGTGCCGGCCGGCGTCCGCTTCATCTCGGCCGAACCGCTGCTCACGGAGCTCACACAGCTCGACCTGACCGGCATTGACTGGTTGATCGCTGGTGGCGAGTCGGGCCCGGGCGCGCGGCGTCTCGATCTCAACTGGGTTTTCGATCTCGCTGAGCGCTGCACGACAGCCGGCACCGCGTTCTTCATGAAGCAGCTCGGCACGGTGCTCTCGAAGGAGATGGGCGTTCGCGGCAAGGGGACGGACTCGGACCTCTTTCCTGCAGAGCTTCGGAGGCGCGAGTTACCCGAGCCCGGGACCCGACTCGAACCAGCGTTCGCCTAGATCCAAGGGTCTCAAAGCCGTCCGCCAGGGACGGTTCAATGTGCACATGGTCGCCGGCGGCGATTTCTTTCACGATCCGATGTGGGCGTCTCTCGCCAAAATCGCGATCTTGCGGAATTACCTGACGCCGTTCGCCTACAAGCTCGGCAGCAAACCACCCGGACGCGTCTGGCTCGTCGACGGCTTCGCCGGCGCAGGATGCTACGAACCCGACGAGAACGGCAAGTCGCAGGACGGCTCGCCGCTCGCGTCGGCGAAGGTCGCGCGCGATCTCGAAATAAAGGGTGCGCGGCAGCAGCTGCGCACGATTAATGTCGAATCTGACCGGGACACGTTCGTGAGGCTGATCGGTAACCTCGCGCCTTACCAGCACCTTTGTCTGAACATCCCGAAAACGTTCGAGGACGCGCTCGACGAGATCCTCAAGACAATCCGGAATGACCCGGCGCTCTTCTTCCTCGACCCCTTCGGCGTGAACGGGATCGAGATGGATTTGCTCGATCGCATCCGTGAGCGCGCGGGCAAGACGGAGCTCCTGATCCACTTCTCCGACCGCTCGGTGCTTCGGATGGCCGGCAACCTCGACGACAACGAACAGCGCAAGGAGGTCGGGCAGAAGGCGGCCGACGCCAAGGTGCTGAAGCTCAACGACGTCATCGGAACACACTGGTGGCAGGGCGCGTGGAGCAACAAGTCATCAACGACAAACGAACGGATCGACGCGATAGCGGAGCTCTACGCGAACCAGCTTCGAAGCCGCGGCTTCAACTTCGTTCATGAGATCCGCATGCGCGACGAGTACCCCGATCGACCGAAGTATCGGCTCGTCTTTGCGACGAGGTCGCCGCATGGTGTCGAGCTGATGAGCACCTTCGCGTGCGAGTACGAACGCCAGCTTCACGACCGCCATTACGAGGGCTCGTTCGAGCTCGAGTGGGAGAAGGAGCGCCGCGCCGCGCGGCTCGCGCAGCTGCAAGGCGAGATCCACGCACTCGGCGTTTCGCGCGGCGCGATGACACAGCAGGAGATCCTGCACGAGCTTGCGCCGTTACATTTTGGTGAGTTCCTCACCACCGAGTACCACCGCGAGATCCGCAAGATGGTGGACACCGGCGGCATCGACCGACCGTCGCACACCGGGATCAAGAACCGCGAGCGCCTAACGTTCGTCGAGAAGCCGCAGCAGACTCTTTTCGGTGAGGAGTCGCCGCACGCGCGGATAACCGGACTCAGGAATAGAGGAGGGAAGTGGCGGTGACGGATCTCGATTCGGAGATCGCAGCGGCCAAATCCAGCGCTGCGGAAGCGCAACAAGAGGTCGAACGCGAACGAACGGCGTTTCTCGATGCTGCAGCTGAGGCCGTGCCTCGATGGTGGCAGCGCGCGGTGGAGGACGCCGTAAAGCGACGACCCGACGTTGCGATGGCGCTCGGTAAAAGGACGGTTTAGCCGCTGTCAAGACCGAGCTCGCAGAACCGACGGCTCAGGCTTCCGGCGTCGTCGAGCAACACCTCGGCGCGAACGAGCTGTGGACAGTGCGCGACGAAGAGCGAGAGAGTCTCTCGGAGGTAAACGAGGCGTAACGTCCATGTGCCTTATAGCGGGAGAGGTCACACGCCGCCTGCGATCCTCGACAAGCCGCTACGCAAGGTCCTCGGCGCTGTTGGCCCGCTAGTCGTCTCGGCAGGCCTTGCGGAGGCGTCCGATTGGCGTAAGAGGCCAGCCGCTTGGTGCCCGACTCGTATCCTTTCGCGATCAGCTGGGGAGACGAGGAGTTCACGGTGATGCGTGAGCGTCTCGAACGCTATGCGGTCGCGTACAAGGCGTTTGTGCTGGCTGAGCGGCGCGCGCGTCGCTTGGCGCGGGCGAAGATGCAGAGCATTGCGGCGGATCTCTGGAACGAAGCTTAGCCGTCGTCGCCGCGACTCCGAATGCTCCGCGTCCGCAGTTCAGACGTCATCTTCTCGGGGCGCTCGTACGCCGCCGGTGCATATCAGCGAGCTGCGCTGAACGCACCAACGCCGATGCTTTTCCCGGCAGACGGAGGCCGTAGACGTGAGCAGACGCCACTCTGTCCGAGAGTTCCGCTGAGCACTAAGGCGCGGATGGTTGCGCTCGAATGATCAGCCGGCTAGATCCTTCATCGCTGCCTTGGCGGCCGCGACATCCCCTTTCGGCGCGTCGAGGAGGACGAAAACGAGGACATTCGCTTGACGCACGCTGCGCCATCTTGCTTGCCGGAGGAAGGCCTTAACACGCGGCTCGCGGAGCGCGGCACTTGCCTGAGCCGAGCTCGAAAATATCGTCACGAGTATGCGCCGCGGATGATGAAAGACTTGCCCGTGCGATGCGCGAAACGTCGGTGTCTTGAGTTGCAGCACGCGAACTCGTCGACCGGCGAAGGTCGTCTTAACTGGCGCTCCCAAGGGGAGGTGTTCCCGCGCGAAGGCTGCGCGAACATTGCCGACGGAAAGCCGCGCGGGGGGACTACTTGTGGGAGTTCCCGCCGAATGGCCTGAGCATCCCGCAACAAGTGCCGCAGCTGCGACCGTGATCGCAAAAGCAGCGGCTCTTGCAGTTGCCAACGGCTTACCGATTTCTGCCGCCGCCGAACGGATTGGCCGGTCCGTCGCCGAAGGGGCTCCCGGCCTTTCCGTATGCCGACAGGATGTGCGTGTGCCCGAAATCAACCCGCGTTACGTCACTCGGGTGAACCAGTTCGACAAGTCCGGCGCCTCCATATACGCCCTCCGGTGTCCTCCCTGGTGCCGCGTCGCCGACACGAACCAGTGTCCCCGCAGGAATCGTCGCCGACGCGATGCGGGAGACGTCGTTGCCCGGCTCCCGCGCCGTTCCGTAGTTTTGTCGCGCATCTGCGTTTGCCGCCGCCCGTTGGTCGACGAACCGCGTTCCCTCTTCGGGTGCGCTGCCGCCGAAATATCGATAAACCGTAAGCGGACGGTTGAGGCGGATAACGGTAAAGCTACCGCCACTGAAGGCGTCCGAATGTCCCGTGCCGACAATCTTGCCAAGACTAGTGAGAGCCGGTTTTTGAGGTTGCCAGTTCGCTAGCTGGTTTGGATCGAGCTGAGTCGGCGGCGCTCCGGGCCCGCCGACCGCGAACGGCTTATATGAGCCACCGCCGAGGGGCGTCGCGAACGGTTGCTGCATCGACACGTTTGCGCGCCCTATCTGCGCTTCTTGTGCAGCGAGCGTCCACGTTGCGGCTGTCGGCGGCGGAGGTGCAGTTTTTGCCGCCGAGGGGGTCGTCACCGAGCTCGCAGCGGGGTAATCGCCCAGTTGCGGCGTGCGCGACGCACCGGGCGCCGAGAGGTTCGGCGGTGGCGCTGTTGACGCCGGCGCGGGCGCGGCCGGCGCGTAACCGCCAATAGTAGGACTTGGCAGTCCCATATAGTCGGCCGCGATCGCGACTTGGTCTTCTGGCGGTAGTCTGCGCCAGACCGCCGCGTCGATTCCGTATGGGCCGAGAGGCATCAGGTCTTGATGATGTAGTTAATAACGAGGAACGACGGCGTATCAAGCGCATCGTTCGCGTTGTTGGTACCGACGGAACCCGTAAGCGCGATACCGGTGGTGGCTGTATTGGTGAACTGAGAGTTCGCGGGACCTGCAACGTTTGTTCCTGGTGTCGGGACTCCTGATGCATTTCCAAGGCCATGTGCATGTCCCGGATCGCTCAATCCGAGGCTATTTGTCGTGCGATGGTGGGGGCGTCGGTTTGCCGCCGATTGGCCATCATTCGCGCCGAGCGCGTTGACCGAGGCGTTCGTGCCCTTGCCGACTGGCACGCGACCTTGCAAGTCGGGCACATTGAATGTCGTGGATCCATCACCTTGGCCGTACGGGCTCGAGGTTCCGCCCAAGGCCCCGTATAAGTCGGCGTACGTCGAGCGTGAGACCGCGGACCCGTTGCAGAGAATCGAGCACCGAGCTCCTGCGAACGGCGATCCTCCGCACTTCCATCCAACGAAGAATGGGAAGAAGGTTCCTGGCCCCCATTACCTCTATCCGAGGCGTTTTGGCGGCTAGCGTTCTCGTTGCCACTGTTGAGGTAGTCGCTTCCCGCGGATCGGACGTATTCGCCGGAGACCAGGGTGCATTCGTAAACGTGGCTGCGTCGGTGGACGGTCCGGATGAATTGAGATCGCTGGTCGGCGATGCTCTGAAGGAGCTCGGCATCGCCTTTTGCGCCGTGCGTGACATTGATTCGGTGGCTAACCGGTTTGCGCGTAAGACACCGACGGAAGAGCTGAAGAGGCTTGTCGCCGCTGCCTCAGAAAGGCCCCATGAGCTCGTGCTAGGGACATTCTTCGCCTACCCGTCCGAGGGAGGCTGACACGGCGGAGTCCCGCGTGATCGAGCCTCGTGAGGAATTTCGAGCGATCGCTGGTCTTCTCTCGCCTCGCGTTCGCGCGCGCGCGAAAATCCTGCTCGCGGGACCTCCGGACAAGCGTGCAAAGTTCGTCTCGACACTTCCGCATTTCGATGGCTTCGAGCAGAAATATCTCTGCACGCCGCTTGGATCTGGTGTCGATCTCATTGCAGCCGAGCTCTTAGAACGCGGGGCACAACACTCGTGCCATGTCATCTCAGAGGATGACCGGATCGATCGCGCAGTCGTTGACCTATCGTGCGGGCTTGCTGCGATCCTCGGCTCCGGCTTCGGAACGATCCTGATCGCTCGGCCGGGTCGCTTGCTTTTCTACGAGGGTGAGATGGCGAACCGTTTCCTCGTGCATAAGCCGTAGCCGACATCTCGGCGCTCACCAGAGTAGAAACGACGCGGTTTCGGTCTTACTGGCCGCGCTCACTCGGGACGCAACGCTGGCGCGCGACATTCGGGCGCGGGGTCAGACGTCAGACGCAACCTGGGCTTAAACCGAGATCAAAATGTCCTCGTTGTCCCGCTGAGACGATCAAGATCGCTGGTAGAGACCGGTCGATGCGCGTGAACTTCGCAGCGGATCCTCGACTGTTCCTAGCCAGCACATTCTTGACGGATGATTTCGGCACCGCTCGGTCGAGATGCGTCTCTACTAGGCATGGACATCGATATATCGCATTGGTCTTATCGCGCGGCAGGACAGCCACGACGGCGTCGAGAACTGACGCATATGCCGCGCGAGCAGGGAAGGTCGGCCTCGGTCGCCGACTCGTTCCCGGTTCTGGCGACGACTACTCGTCGTAGAGCGCGACGCGCATGCACAACTCGCCTTCGGCGAGCGGCCTGCGGCCGAAGGTGCCCACCTGCTGCCAGTCCCGCCATTGCGCGTCCGGCGCGAAGGCGGCGAGAACAGGAATGAAGCGGTCGTAGGTGACCTCGCGCGCGGAGAAGCCGAGATACAACTCCCTGCCAACCATCTCGACGGCGATGCTCATCACGCCGACCTCGTGTTCCGCGCCGATCGTGCCGCGCACCTCGATCTCAGGCGCGCGCTCAGCGCGTTCGCGCAACTGGCGTGCGTCGGCGGGAGGCAGTTCGAGGAAGCGCCGCGCCCGCTCCTCTTCGAGGAGCTGGTAGTCGTTAGGTAGATACCCACCGTGTCCGGGGGACGTCTAGCTCCCGAAAATAGTCCGAATGCACGGAATGTCACCGAGAGGCGCGGGGTTAGCGGAGGGGCGCAGTAACAGCGGCGCGAATGTCGTCGAATGGGACCGACTCCCGCACGCCGAGCGTCATCGATCCCGGCGGCGGCCAGCTCTCGCCACAGGGCACGCACATTCGCCTCGGATCTTTCGTCGAACCACGCTGATAGCGCCAACACAGATAGCGATTATCCCGCCTCCTTCTGGCTAAGCGGCGGGCTGAGAATCGAGAAGAGCCGACGAGCGATCCATCCGCCTGGGGTGGAAGACTTTGTGGCATTGACAGGTGGCATCGGGGTGCTGGCTGCATTCGAAGCCAAAGATGGCTTCGCCGCCGCGTTGACGATCGAAGGCGTCGTCTTCGTGGCCTTTTCGCTGAGCTATTCGCTGCGCGGGTACTCGAAGAAGGGCCGAAATCGCTTCTTTACGAAGGGCGGTCTTGGGTGGTTGACCGTAGTCGTGATCGCGACGGTTGCTCTCGCCGGCGTTTTCGATTGGATCGCAATCTTCTCGAAGCCACACCAACCGCACGGGTTCCGGGAGAAGTGGGAGGCGTATGCGCTTCTCGGCGGCGTAATTGCTCAGCCCATCCTCGCAGCGTTCATCGCAACTCAAGTCCCTGACTGATGGCGAAGTCGAAGAAGGCATCGATCCTCAACGAGTTCGAACGTCAACGCGCCGACGACATCGGCGCGCGGACATATATCCGCTCGCGGCGGTACCGCTACTTGCGCGAGAGACATGTGTTCGCCGCCCTAGATTCGGCTGTCGCAGCGATGCAGGCGCTGAGATTTACGAACCCGTACGACGGTCACGTGCTAGCCGCGCTGGCGAGCGTCATGATCCGAAACGATCCGAAGGCAATCGGGCTGCTCCGCGGTCGTCGCGTATCCGCTCTCAACGATCCCGCCGAAAGGGATGAACTGTTTCGCTTTGCGGGCTGCTTGGTTGCGGAGGACTACCTGAATCAGCGTCGCGATCAGATTCCTGATGAACCTCTCCTGACGAGCTCCGACCAACTCATCGATGGGCTTGACGAGCTATTCGCTGCGATGGAGGCGACTGGCGCAGCCATGGGGCGGGAGGCCGTTACGAAGGAAGAAATGGTTGTCACATTTGAGAACGACGACCCGACGCTCATCGCCCGCGGGATGGTCGTAGACGCTATCGCCGGTTACGAGAGCTTGGTTCCCGAGCTAGATGACCGCGGAGCAGTTCCGGCCTCAGTAGAGCGCCGATCGATCTCGAGGGCCGCATTCCTCCGACTCGCCGTTGATGACCTGCGAGAACTCGCCGCCGGCGGGGTGCTACCCGAAGTAGCGTCGGCTACGAAAGCCGAGCTCGTCCGAGCGCTAACGGATCGCTACGGCGACGACATCGACGAGGTCGCGCGCTTGGTTCTGCGGGACACGGGCCGCGATCCGGGATTCGGTCTTGTCACACGGCTGCAACCTTTGGAGAATGCGCCCAATCTCGAAGCAACGGCCACTGTTCTGCGAGGGTTGCGAGGGCACTATCTCGAGGTCAAGGCTGCGGTGTTCTTCGTCTTCCGGGAAGTCACAGCCGAGGATGACGGGACGCTCAGGATCGCAGGACGGATTCGATCGTTTGCTGTAGTGCCAGCCGAAGTCGCCGGTGAAATTCGAATGAGCCCGCGCCCCCACTCCGAAGATGTGACGGTCGTCCTGCGACCGGACCAGCCGTGGGCAGAGGTTTCGGTCCATCGGCCCACGGACCTTGTAAACATCGCGACCGTGCTCCGCAGGACGGGTGAAGTGCGGCCCTCCACCGGGGTCGTTCCCCCTGATCCGCTTCTGGCGAGTCCGTACGCGACGTGGGACACACGGACGTTGTGGCTCCTCGATCTCCTGCGGAGGGATCTCCAAGCCGTTGAACTTCGGCTCGAAGACACCGTGATGGCGAACTTCGTTTCACCCAGGGAAGACGCACCATTGGTGGACGAGGAGGGTCGGCGGATTCCGGCAGTCCAGTCAGTTCGTCTGCATGGCCAGCTCCTCCACGATCACCCAGAGGCCTGCGCACGTATCGCCGCGCGTGCTCACATGAAAGATCTCGAGATGTCACTAGCTGTTCGCGTGGATGCGAATACGGGCGAGACGCGCTTCGTCCGGGTAAGGCTCAGCTGGGAGCCGGATCACCTCGCAGTCCTAACCGCGGCTGACGTCGACCGACTTAACGTCGCTGTACACCAACAACTAGTCCGAATCGTTCGAGCAGCCGCGCATCGGCGTCTCGATGAGGTAGGCCTCGCGTTCACATTGCGGCAGATCGAGAAGAAGGCTACGGGCCAGTCGTTGTCGCCAATGTTCCCTTCCGTCGCTGACGAAGATGACGCCGAGACGGTCGTCCCAGCGTCTCGTCCTCCATCGGCGTCGCGAAAACCTCGGATTGAGCGGGCGGTTCCGACGAGCGACTACTACCGGCGGCAAGCGGGAGGTCACTGGCTCGAGCCTGGTACCGCCCGCCGATAGCGGCCCCTCGCAACGCGCAGAAACCTAGGGCTCTCACCGCGACTGTTTCGCGCGAGGGCGTTCTTGACCGACGACTTCGAGACGGGCTGTCCCACGTGCCGCTCTACGAGGCGGTGGACTTCGACGAATCGAAGCGCGCCGTCCTCTGGCAGTGCGGCAACCAACGCGTCTAGCACAGACGCGTAGCCGGTGGGCCTTTGGCCGTGCGGAGGTCGTGACACTGCGAAGCCATCCCGCGGATAGGCACTTAGCGCCTTGAGGCGCTCATTGATCTCCGGGTGTGAAAGGGCATCGATGAGGTCTACTTCAAGGCCCTGGAAACAGGGCCTTTTCGTTTCCTTTCGCGAGAATGGCGTCTCGAACTTTTGCCCGATTTTGCCCGGTCGGGCGGCAGCCGTAAGCCTCACTTCGACGTCAGCAGATGAAGGGCCGCCGCGCGCGTACCCGCGAAGGCCGCGCTGCGTGGCGCCCGGCACCGGCTGCAATCCTCGCCAGCCGAGTAAGAACGGCTGCTCCGCGCGGGAATCTCGATTCTCAGCCGGCGAACCAGACCGCGGTTCGCATTTGCGCGCTTGCCGACGCGACTGCCCCAGCGGGCGGCTTCCCGGGCGTCATTGCTCAGGACAGAGCAACGAGCCTTGCAGCGTGGAGCGCTGCCGAGACCGCGCTCTAGGTAGCGCGAAACACCGTCTCAACGCGAGCTCCTCGTCAGAGGAACGAGCGAACGAGAACCGCCGTTACCCGCGGGCTCTGAGCCCGGTGGCGACCTCGACTAGCTCGCGCAGTTCGGGCAGTCGTCGGCGATCAGCTTTCCGCTCTCGTCGTAGGCGACGAGATGAAAGTCACGCGCCTTGGTCGGGTCGGGATCGGGCAGCGCGAGAAGAAAGAGGTTGCCGTCGATGACCCGCGTGCCCTGCCCTGTGGCGAGATCCACGACGCGCCGCGCCTGGCACGGTGATGCGACCGTAGTCGATCCGCCAGAAGAAGCCGCCGATACTGCGCGCGTCGGCGTCGCTTTCGACGTAGTCGAAGCCGTTGATCACGTACACCGGTTTCGCGGTGGCGCCATTGACCATTTCGCGGGTCGGGAAGCAGCCAGGCACGGTGCCTCCGCCGTCGAGTGAGTCCTTGCCAGTGCCGAGCCACTCACCGCCGGGAAGCCGAAGCCCGGCGCACCATCCGCCTTGCGTGTCCGGCCGTACCAGAGCGCGACATCGCCGACCCTCGGGATCTTGACCGAGCCGACCTGTTCAACGGAACGGCCGATCACCTTCTGATCCCAGAGACTTCCCGGCGCCGAGCCGTCGCTCTGCGGGTTCGCTTCGAAGAGCGCCAGCGGGCTTAGCGCACCAGCAGCCCAGGCAATGCCGGTCGACAGGAGGGCGAATGCGACGACGGCGATCGCGATGCGTGCAACCGCCCGCTTTCGCGTCGTCGGATACGCGCCCGCCCGTCGTTGGCCGACGGCCATCGCCCCGTCGCGCAGCGTCATGCGATGTTCGGCGCGAAGTGGTTCAAGGTTCGCCGCCGGATCGGCAGCACGCAGCAGGCTGAGTGCGGTCTCAGTAGCCATCGGCGACTCCTTCACGACTTGCGGTCGGAGATCGGAACTCCTGTGCCTCGCGCTCGCGCGTTGCAAGCGCCTTTTCGAAGCGGCGCTTTGCCCGGTGGAGCCGCAGGCTTGCGTTTGCCGTCGAGCAGCCCAATGCCATACCGATCTCGGCGCTTCCGAGGTCATCTCAGGCATGAAGCAGCAGCAGCTCGCGGTCGTCCGGGGAAAGCGCATCAAGAGCCGCTTGGAGGGTCGGCGAAAGTTCGGCGGCACTCCGATCGGGCGCCTCCGTCGGACGCTGCGTGCGCTCCAGCGCGGCGATGACACTCGCTTGGCGATTCTGCGAGCGTCGGAGATTGAGACGCACGTTTCGTGCGACGCCGAGTAACCAGGGCCGCGCCTCATGAGGTACCTGATCGAGTCGTCGCCAGGCGACGACGAAGGTCTCGGCGGCAACGTCGTCGGCGATCTCCGGATCGCGGCGCCACGCGTAGCGGCGCACCGCCTCGAAGTGCTCCTCGTGGAGCCGGATGAAGCGGCTCTCATATGTCTCGCGAGCAGTCAGATGAGCCTCGAAACGGACGATTGCACTACCTGCTCATGTCCGGATAGGCCGCGGCGATTTCACCGCAGCCTTGTGCCCACCGGGGGAGTCCCGCGGCCAGCGCGTGCATCGAGATTGCCGCGTGAGGTGTCCGCCGGTTGCCGATCGCGTGCCACTACGTCTTGTCAGCGCGGTCAGCCCGTCGCTTTCGGCTACAACGCCGACGCTTGCGTCGTGAAAAAGGCCCTGGGTCGTCTTGCGAGGCTCCGAGCGAGCGGCAGCCCGCCGCCTACCGCCAGCCGAGCCGCAGCCTGAGCGGGGCGGGCTTACGTGCTCAATCGGGGCAGTTCTTTAGCGGACCTCGTTCAGGCGGCCGGTCTTCACGTCGTAGACGAACCCCCGGACGTGATCCTTTTTCGGGATGAACGCGCTCGCCTTGATGCGGGCGATCGATTGGCGGACGTCTTCCTCCAGATCGTCGAACGCCTCGGCGGCCCATTCGGGCTTGATACCGGTGTCCTCTTGGATCTGGCGACGGAAGTCGTCGTCTTTGAACGTCAGCATTCCGCAGTCGCTGTGGTGGATGAGGATGATCTCTTCGGTTCCGAGCAGTCGCTGTGAAATCGCCAGTGAACGGATCGCGTCGTCGGTGACGACGCCTCCGGCGTTGCGGATCACGTGCGCGTCTCCTTCGCTTAACCCGAGCAGGCCGTACGGGTTGATCCGGGCGTCCATGCACGCGAGCACGGCAACGCGCTTCGCGGGCGGCATCGGCAGAGACCCGCGGTCGAAGTCCTCCGCGTAACGCTCGCCGTTGGCGAGCAGGTCGTCGGTAACGGTCACGCGCCTCTCCCTTCCGCTAGACACGACGAGTCACTTTACGAAATGAAGCTATATACGATCGGGCTCGGTCTATGAGTGGCCCACGTGGCCCGCTGAGCACGCGCACCTGAACGTCGTCTCATTTCGGGAAGGTGCAGGGCCTGTTTTCAGTCCAGGCAAAACTTTGCCCCAAACTTTTGCCCGCGGCAGCCGCCCTGCCGCACTGCCTGCCGCCCTCGGGCCGCCGCCGAGCGGCACGCCGGGGATCTGGAGGATCAGCGCCAACGGCAAGGATGCGAGCGCTGTCCCTCGGCTCTGAGGGCATGGTCGCCGCCGACGGCATGGGGTACGACGCGGCGACCGGTTACTGGTACCTCGCCGCGACCCAACTTGAAGACGAACGGCCGCTCCAGTGCGCGCGGTCTCTCGAATGCCGAGATCGCGGACGAGCTGGTCATCGGCGAGGCGACGGTGAAGACGCACGTCGCCCGCATCCTGCGCAAGCTGGGCGTCCGGGACCGTGTGCAGGCGGTCGTTCTCGCCTACGAGAGCGGCGTCGTCGAGCCCGGCCGAGCACCGCCAACCTAGCCTCACGGCGGATCGAGAAACGCCCGGCGACTGGAATACCATTGCGGCCATGCCGCCTCCGAAGGCTGACGAGATCGTCTCGATCGTCAAGGAAGACATCGTCAGCGGTCGGCTGCCCCCCGGCGCCGTCCTTCGCCAGGAGCACCTGGCCCGGAGCTTCCGGGTCAGCCGCACGCCGGTCCGCGAAGCGCTGAAGCGGCTGCACAACGCCGGCCTTGTATCGCTGATTCCTAACAGCGGCGCCCGAGTCCGGACGCTGTCGCGCGACGATCTTCGTGAGACGTTCGTGGTACGCGCGGAGCTCGAGGGTCTTGCCGCAGAGTTGGCGGCCTTCCAGATCACATCGACGCGGTTCGCGAAGCTCCGCGCTGCAGAGGAGGCGTTCGCCGAGCTGAGCGATCAGCTTCGTGCGGGCTCGAACGGCGACCTCGCCGTCGAGTGGGCGGCCGCGAACGACGCCTTCCACGACGTCTTGCTCGATGCCGCTGGCGTGCGACTGCTCGCAGAGCTCGTCCGCGGCGTCCGACGGCCGTTTGCGGGGCAGCTGCTGACGAGTTGGACAGACGAGCTTGACGAGCTCGTGTCGACGAACGTTCGGCAGCACAAGGCTGTCCGTGAGCTTGTCGAAACGCGGAGTGCCGCCGGAGCTCGGGCCGTCATGCAGGAGCACATTGCGGCGTCGGGTGTTCTCGTCGACCGGGCCTTCGCGCGTCTCGAGGACCGGCAGACGCTCGGCTTCTTCCACCGAATCGGCAGCGACCCCTTCTACCTCCGGGGTGGCGAAGCGTCCTGAGCTCGGTCGAGGCCGTCGTCGTCGGCGCCGGAGCGATGGGTGTCGCCGCCGCATACGAGCTCGGCCGGCGCGGCATCGAGACAATCCTCCTCGAGCAGTTCGCGATCGGACACGAACGCGGGTCGTCGCGTGGACCGACCCGCATCTTTCGGCATGCCTACGCGGAGGACGACTACGTGCGGCTTGCGCAGTCCGCGTACGTCGCATGGCGCGCTCTCGAGGAGGTTGCGCAAGAGCCACTGCTGCGGCTGACAGGAGAGCTCGACATCGGTCCACACCTCGCGACGACGGCCGCGGCGCTCGCGCGCGTCGGGATCGCGCACGAAGTTCTCTCAGGCGCCGACGTGGCCGAACGCTTTCCCGCAGTCGACTTCGCGGGCATCGACGAGGTGCTCCACCACAGCGCCGCGGGTGTTATCCGATCACAGGCCGCAATCCAGGCGCTTGCGCGGCTCGCGCACGGCCACGGAGTCGTGATCCGCGAAGGCGCGCGCGTCGCGCAGGTCGAGGCGGTCGGCGGCGGGGTTCGTGTCCGGACAACAGACGAGGAGTTTCGAGCTCAGGTCGCGATACTTACCACAGGTGCGTGGTCGCAGTCACTGCTCGAGCGAGCCGGTGTGAGTGTGTCGATCGCGGCGTCATCGACGCACGTCGCATACTTCCGCGCTGCCGCAAGCGACCCCGCGCCATTTGATGTTCCGGTCGTCGTGGAGCGCGGCGATGACGCCGCGTACACCTACGTCGTGCCGAGCGCGGCGCCCGGGAACAACGGCGTCAAGGTCGGACGTTATCTCGGTGACGAGCCGGCGATCGACGCTGACGCGCGCACGCTCGAGGTCGACCCCGACATCGTCGCCCTCCACGCTGCCTACGTCCGGCGCAGGCTGCCGGGCCTCGACGCGGCGCCCGCGTCGGCGGAGAGCTGCCTGTACGAGATGACCCCAAGCGAAGACTTCGTCATCGACCGGCGCGGGCCGATCGTCGTCGGCGCCGGGTTCAGCGGGCACGGGTTCAAGTTCGTCCCGATGGTCGGGCGGCTCTTGGCGGATCTCGCGTCCGGGCGGCGCCAGGAGCCGCCTCTCGACCGGTTTTCGATCCGCCATCATCTTAGACAATTGGATCCAGCAAACTGACAAAGGTCGCTACAAAGGCCGATATTGGCTGTTGTCACGTCCAATTTGTAAAAACTGGATCCATTTTCCTTGACTCGCCCCCTTTCGTGCGGTAAGACCCCTGGCCTCATAGTCCGTTCCCGCCGTCGCGGGAGAAGGGATGGTGCAACGAGGGGTGGATAGGCAACGCCAGGATGCTCCCCAGCCGCGCAGCGAGTTTGCACACGACCTAGACGACCTCGCGGTCGACCTCCAGTACGAGCGGCAGGTTCTCGACGAGTCGGTCGCGCACGACTACTCGACGAGCGATGCGGGCATCGTCCCGCTGAACCGGCGCCGGCCGATGTGGCACTTCGCGGCGCTCGAGCTCACCTTCGAAGCCGGCTTCGGGTTTCTGCTCCTCGGCTTCACGATCCACGACGGCGGCTGGCGGCTTGGGCCGACCCTCGGCATCCTCCTGCTCTCGTCGGCGATCTACATCGCCTACGCAACGATCGGCGGCTTCATCGGCTCTCGCACCGGGCAAACGCATTCGCTGCTTGCCCGCTCGGTGTTCGGTGTCGTCGGCTCAGGCATTGTCTCGGCGCTGACCGCGGTCTCGCTGCTCGGTTGGGTCGGCTTCCAGGCGAACTTCACGGCGGTGATCTGGGACGGGCTCTATGGCTGGGGTCACGTCCTCGTCATCGGCCTGATCCTGGCCGCCGTCATGGTGATCAACAACCTGCTCGGGTTCACCGGCATCGCTGTCTTTGCGCGCTACCTGGTGACGCCGGTGTTCATCCTCTGGATCCTCTACACGGTGATCAAGGGTCTCGCCGAGGGAGGTGCAATCCTTGGAGCGACTCCGAAGGCGGCGGCGCCGATGAGCTTCCTCGCCGCAGTCGGCCTCTCGATCGGTTTCTACGTGTGGGGCAACGAGCCCGACATCTGGCGGTATGGCAAGCCGCGCCTCGCCTGGCCGGTGCCGCCGTACATCTTCGCGTTCGTGTTCGGTCCCGTGCTCTTCGGGATCGGCGGCTGGATCATGGCGCAGTTGACCTCGAACCACGACTTCGGTGCCTCGCTGACCTCGATCACGCATTACTCGCTGTTCGGCGCTCTCTGGCTTGCCTTCATCATCTCGGTGCTCGGGCAGGTGTCGATCAACGACGGCAACTACTACGCCTCGATCAACGCCGGCCAGAACATCATCGGCGGCTGGAAGCGGTGGAAGCGTGCCTACACCTGCATCGTCATGGCCGGGATCGGCGTGCTCGCGGCCTGGATCGTCCCGTACGTGATCACAAACGGGTTCGAGCGGCTCGCTGCATTCATCTCGGTGACGCTGCCCTGCGCAACGATCATCATGGCGGTCGACCACTTCGTGCTTCCGCGCGTGGTGCGTGTCTCGCGCCCACTCACGCGGGTGCCGGCATGGAACGAGACAGCGCTCGTCAATTGGCCGGCGATCGTTGCGCTCGCGATCTCGGTCGCGTTCGGCGCCTACGCCACCGGTCTGTTCTCGTTTGTCGGCGAGGACCCAGCGACCTACTGGGGTGAACCCGCGCCGGAGGCGTGGGTGCTCGCGGCCGTCAGCTACGTCGCGCTTGTTGCAGTCGCGAAGGCGGTTGCCGGCGAGAACCTCCGCCGGTTGCTCGGCTTCCCGAAGTACCTTCTCAGCGCCGACATCCCCGACGACAGGGTGATCGACCTGGCCTCCGAAGAAGCCGTTGAGGGCACCACTCCTTCGATGGCGCCGATGCCGGCGTAAGAGACCGGACACGGGTGCCAGCCTGCACGGGGCTGGCACCCACCTCCGACGTTGAAGGCAGACGAAATCGTCGTCTCGATCGAGAACGCCATCGTCAGCGGCGAGTTCCCGCCCGGATCGCTGCTCCGACAGGAACAGCTGGCGCGCATGTTCTCGGTCAGCCGCACTCCGATCCGTGAGGCGTTGCGCCGGCTCGAGGCAGCAGGTCTCGTCT